>JBCCQK010000503.1:0-6098 GCA_039024375.1 Bacteroidota bacterium | reverse complement strand
TTTTTGGCAAACGGTTGTGGCACGAAACGAGAATTGCCCTTTTCCAACAATCGGTGGATACCCGCACAACCCATAAACATATGCGAGAACGGAGTCCCAGAGTCACTTTTGGTAGTGGCTGGCTGCAAAAGTCCGTCTTAGAAATATACAAAGAAGACATCGCTCGTTTTAGGGTCTTGCTGGCTGGTGATATTGAAGAAGATTCGCAAAAAATGATTCAACAAGGGAAAGTTCCCAAATTACGGGCCTTGCAAGTACATAATTCAACTGTTTACCGTTGGAACAGGCCTTGCTTTGGCGTAAGTGAGAATGGTCAGCCGCATTTGAGAATTGAAAATCGAGTTTTACCAGCAGGACCGACGGTTGTGGACGAGTTTGCTAATGCTGCTTTTTGGTTGGGTTGTATGGTCGGTATGGCGGCCGAGATTGAAGACATTCGAGAGTCCTTATCTTGGGAAGATGTACGGGACAATTTTGGGAAAGCGGCAAAGTTTGGCATTGATACCAAATTTACTTGGTTCAACGACCAAAAAATAGCTGCTTGTGACTTGGTGCTAGACTATTTATTGCCGTTAGCAAAAAAAGGCTTGAAATTGCAAAATGTTGATAATCGAGACATTAAAAAGTATCTCTCTATTATTGAAGCTAGAGCCAAAAACCACATGAACGGTGCGAGATGGACGCTGCGTGCTTTTACTCAATTAAAAAAAGAAGTGAGCACGGACGAGGCCGTTAGCGTACTGACCGCTTGTATGTTGAAAAATCAAAATAGTGGAAAGCCTGTTCACACTTGGAAACTACCAAAATTGAGTGATTTGAAAGAATATCGACCCGCCAAGTTGAAGGTCGAAGAATTCATGATTACTGACTTATTCACCGTCCGAAAGGAAGACATCTTAGAATTCGTCGCCGAAATGATGGACTGGCGCAAGACTCGCTATATGCCCGTAGAGGACCGAAAAGGCAAGTTAATTGGCTTGGTGACGACGAGGATGATAATGAAGGAGTTCAGTAAAAAGCAGAAGCTGCCCGATGACAATAATGAGACGGTTACCGTCGCAGATATAATGGTGGCCGACCCGATTATCATTAATCATGACGCAACGATTATCGAAGCGATGAATTTGATGAAAAAACACCAAATTGGCTGCTTGCCCGTTGTGCATGATGACGAATTGGTGGGGCTTATTACAGAAAAGGATTTCTTAGGAATTGCTGGTAGATTGATAGAACGATTGGAGGATAATAGTTAATTAGAGCATCTTGCCGTTCGCAAATATCTGGCTGACGTCGGGATGTTCGCTGCCTCCTTTGGGTTCTAATGTAATATTTAGCGCATCGGCATTTGGGATAAAAGGTACTTTCAAAAGTTCATCTGTACCTTCCTCTAGAACACCCATGCTTATCATTTTACCGTCAACATCTGCCCACAACTGGAGAGACTTATCTTGTGGAATCTCGGGTAATTGGACTACATTTAAATAAGCATCTTTATCTTCTTCGTTCCAATAAACCACGATTAAGGCTTGAGGAGAGAGTTTAGACCCACGTAAGTGCACGTGATTCGTATTCACGTCTTTAAGAACGGCAAATTGTTGATTGATTTTCGCCTTTTGGTTGACGAGTAACGTGTTTTTTTGTTGTATTTGGCTAATTTGATTCGTTAATTGGGCTATTTGTTGCCCCATCGTGGATTGCTGTTGGTACAATAGAAAAGTAAGGATTCCAAAGCCCAAAGCTAAAGTTGCAGCGACGCTAGTTAACCAATTGAACGAAATTCCTTTGGCTACTTTTAGGTCACTTTTTGGGGTCGTTTTAACCGCCTCTAAGACTTGCCCCTTCAAGGTTTCGGGAGGTTGCATGGCGTATTCCATCGCAAAATCCTCAATCATCGTTTGGCTATCTTTCACTTCTTTTGCTACTTGCGGATGCTGAGAGAGATACGATTCTATCTCCTTATTTTCCTCGTTGGAAGTAAGGCCCAAAATATACTGCTCCAATAGGGCAGGGTTGATATGTTGTTGTTGGTCTGCCAAAAGAGTTTACAAATTAATCATCAATAAGATAAAAACGGTCACGATGTCTCGGTACAGCTTCTTCAGTTCTCGTAGCCCAATCTTCAAGCGGCTCTTAACGGTGCCAAGTGGGATATTCAGTCGCTCCGTCACTTCTTTCTGTGTATATCCCTCAAAATAAATTAAATCAATAATCACCCTGTATTTTTCTTCTAAACTGTTCACTTGCTGTCGAAGCCCAATGTGATTAATGGGTATCTCGTGGCTTAGGTCATTCTCCTCATGTACGATATTTTCGAGTGTTTGGATTTTTCCGCCGCCCCGATAGTGCTTGGACCGAGTCGCATCTATAGCGGTATTGCGGCAAATATTCAAGGCCCAAGTAAACAATGTACCTTTTGACAAATTATACGTTTCGCTTTTTTTCCAAATTTTCACGAAAGCGTCTTGCATTACATCCTGCGCGAGCTCTTCCGATAAAACAATCCGAAAAACAACCCCATAGAGGGCAGCGGCATAATCGTCGTAGAGCAATTCAATCGCTCGTTCGTCTTTCTGCGCTAGTAGTCGGATGATTAATTTTTCTCTGGACATATAAGCGTACTAACAATCTTGTCGAGTTGACTTTCGGAGTAGGAAACAGTGTTTTTAAGAAATTGTTGAAAAAAATTAACCCTCAAAAAATCCAAACGAACCTTTCTTTCGTAAGTCTGCCGATTTATTAACCTAAGGGAGTTTTTTGACTTCCCAAAAATCTTTATCATGAAAAAGTTATTGTTTTTTCCAATCGCTACTCTTTTAATGGTTTTGCTAACTTTCCAAGCGAATGCTCAATGTGGCAGCAGTTCTTCGCACCACCAATCGAGAAAAGCCAAGCCTATCCGTGTCCACTACAATAATGCGCCGACGCAAGACATCGTGACCATTGCCGTCAACTCTCCCGTACATACAACGCTTGTAGCCGCTGTGAAGGCCGCCGATTTGGTCAGCACCTTGCAAAGTGAAGGGCCATTTACGGTTTTTGCCCCAACGAACGGTGCCTTCAACAAACTACCCGAAGGAACCGTGGAAACTTTGCTGAAGCCCAGCAACAAATCTACGTTGACCAATATTTTAACTTACCATGTACTATCTGGAAAATTTGACGCCACAACGCTCGTCAACACAATTAAAGCCAACGGAGGAAGCGTAAATTTACCAACGGTAAGCGGTGGTACGTTAACGGCGATGATTAAAGGAGATAAAGTCATGTTGAAAGATGAAAACGGCGGGGTCTCTAATATTACGGCAGTAGATTTGGAAGGAACGAACGGAATTGTACACGTTATTGACTCAGTTGTACTACCCAAGTAATCAAGAACAAAACTAATATTTCCTTTTAGAGACGACGAAAAAATAGTTGGTCGATTTTTAAATATGAACCCGTAAGGGTGAACCTCGAAGAGGATGGGCTAGCTTTTTAATGGGTTGAAAACCTATGAAAAAGAGATTCAACCCGCCCGCCCGAGGCATTCGGGCTGGTTAAAAATCTAAAAGACCAACTTATTTTTTCGTCATTACTTAATGAACTTGGAATTGAAGGTGAGGCGCATTTTCAAAGTGTGCCTCGCCCTCTTACTTGAAAATTTGTCCTCTCCAACCTTTCCTTTCAAATATCCTTCTTACTTTTGTGTAGGTCTATTTCAGTTTATTTACGTCAACAAGTTATCTGTCAACGTTTGAACGGGTCTGATTTCTGACCGCTCACTTACACAAATGAACCTCTTTGAGTGAATTAGCTTTTCATCCTGTCCTTTCCTCCGCTACTTTTGCAACCGTTATCATTCCTGTAGCCGTTCCAAAGGCCTATACCTACGTCGTTCCTGACGAGTTGCTCCCCGATTTAAAATTTGGAATGAGAGTGGAAGTACAATTTGGAAAAAGTAAACTGTACGCAGGAATCGTCGTTGCGCTTCACCAAAATCCACCCGCTAATCATAAGCCCAAGCCCATTTTTTCCATCATTGATACGATTCCCATTATCAGTACCAAGCAATATGAACTGTGGCAATGGATGGCAGAATATTATTGCTGCACGATTGGTCAAGTGATGAATGCGGCTTTACCCAAGGGGTTGAAATTAGATAGCGAAACGACGATTTCGCTCAGTTCCGTTTTTGATGATAATTTTGAAGTATTAAATGATAAAGAATATTTAATTGCGGAAGCCTTAACGATTCAGAGTGAACTCAAGATTGAGGATGTACAACAAATTTTGAATCAAAAAACCATCTATCCCATCATCAACAAGTTGCTGGAAAAACGGGTGATTTATTTAAAAGAAATCTTAAACGAGAAATACAAACCTAAAAAAATTGCTTGTGTCCGTTTGCGAGAACCTTATCATTCCGACCGAAATGCCCTCAACGCCGCCTTTGACAAAGTAAGCAAAGCGGAACGGCAGATGGAAGCACTCATGGCTTTTCTTACTTTAGAACCAGCACAAGAGTTCGTGCGTAAACAGGATGTTTATAAAAAAGCGAACGTCAATAGTTCGGTGTTGAATGCAATGGCGAAAAAAGAAATTTTCGAACTGTACGACCGAGAAGTTAGTCGATTGGGTGGCTACGAAGAAGAACTCATTAGTAGCCCAGCATTATCCGACCAACAAGTACGAGCGATTGAGGAGATTAGAACGGCCTTTGTTGATAAAAACGTAGTGCTTTTGCACGGCGTAACGGGTAGCGGCAAAACCAGAGTTTATGTAGAGTTAATCAAAGAGGTAATTGAAAAAGGCGGGCAGGTATTGTATTTGATTCCCGAAATTGCGCTAACGACGCAAATTATCATGCGTTTGGAAAAAATTTTTGGGGACCAAATCAACGTTTATAATTCCAGAATCAACGATAGTCAGCGAGTCGAAGTATGGAAAAGTGTCAAAGCGGGCGTTCCACTTGTTCTAGGTGCTCGGTCGGCCATGTTTATGCCTTATGATAATCTACAATTAATTATTGTTGACGAAGAACATGACCCTTCTTACAAGCAGACAGACCCCGCTCCACGCTATAATGCGCGCGACACGGCCGTCTATATGGCGCATTTGTACGATGCAAAAATCGTTTTGGGAACAGCCACACCTTCTATAGAATCCTACCAAAATGCCTTAACGGGCAAGTACGCTCTAGTGCAAATGGCCGAGCGGTTCGGAGGGGTCAAAATGCCCGAAATAACATTAGTTGATAAACGAGAAGAATACAAGAAGAAGACCATGAAATCGCTGTTTACTTCGGTTTTGTTGGATGCGCTAGCTTTAGCTTACGAGCGGGGAGAACAGGCGATTCTGTTTCAAAATCGACGAGGATATTCGCCAACTTTGCGCTGTGTTACCTGCGGCTGGCACCAAGAATGTGTAAACTGCGATGTTAGTTTGACCTACCATAAGTTTAGCAACAATTTACGCTGTCACTATTGTGGATTTAGTGCTTCGATTCCCAAAGTTTGCCCTGCTTGTGGAAGTATCGAATTGCACATGACGGGGTTTGGCACCCAAAAAATTGAAGATGAAATAAAAATTTATCTACCCGATGCTAGAATCGGCCGTATGGATTTTGACACGGTAAAATCTAAAAATGCGCACGCTAGAATTATCAACGACTTCGAGGAGAAACGACTGGATATTTTAGTGGGAACCCAAATGGTTACTAAGGGATTAGACTTTGACAATGTGGGCGTCGTAGGTGTTTTGAGTGCCGACCATTTGTTGCAATTTCCCGATTTTCGGGCTGCCGAGAGAGGATTCCAACTAATGACACAAGTAAGTGGGCGGGCGGGTCGCAAAAAGAAACAAGGGCGGGTTATCATTCAAGCTTTTGATATGGAGCATCCCGTTTTGAAAGAGGTCAAAGAGAATAACTTTATTGGTTTTTTCAAAAGAGAAATTATCGAACGTAAGGACTTTTTATATCCTCCTTTTTACAAACTAATTCAAATTACCTTGAAACACAAAAAGCCTCGAACGCTCAACGAAGCGGGCTATTTTTACGTAAAGTTCTTGAAAGAAAAATTGGGCAACAAAGTAATTGGACCCGCTGTTCCTACTATTCC
>JBCCQK010000502.1:0-6118 GCA_039024375.1 Bacteroidota bacterium | reverse complement strand
TTAGCCAATCGCAGAAAAAAGGAATGACGATGGGGTTCGCAACTCGGAGCGTTACGTTACGATTGCTGATAAATTCTAATTTAGGTATGGATTTTGAATAAGATTTAACGAAACATAATAACAACGTTAAATCAAGTACACGCTATGGGAATCAAATTGATTAAAGGCTCCGACGAATATTCCTACAAACAACTTCCCGCATTAGTTTTCGTTCACGGAGCATGGCACGGCGCTTGGTGTTGGCAGGAGCATTTTATGCCGTTTTTTGCCAAGTATGGTTTTGACTGCTATACCTTCGACTTACCCAATCACGGCGATTTTAAAAATATTTCAGGTATCAATAAGTATAGAGTAAAAGATTATGTCGATTATCTTAAAATGGTCGTTCGGCAGTTGGATAAGCCTTTCGTTTTGGTCGGGCATTCAATGGGAGGATATATTGTTCAAAAATACTTAGAAAAAAATGACTGTGCGGGAGCGGTTCTTTTGGCCTCCGTTCCTGGTAATGGCATCTGGCGTTTGTTTTTTAAAATGTGGACTACTTCGACCCTTTCCATGATAAAAATGTTTGCTGGTCTAGATATGTATCAGTTAATCAATACCCCCGAGAAAGCGATGCATTTCTTTTTTTCTAAAAACATGCCACTGTCTAAAGTAGAAGAATACCTAGCGAAAATGGGGCCCGAATCATTGAATATCATGGTGAAAGATTTCCTGCTTAAAAAATTAAAGTCCAAAAAAAGTCCAACCATTCCTGTATTAGTTCAGTGTGCTGCCAAAGATGCGATTATCACTGTCGGTGAAAACAAGCATACTGCTAGAGTACAGAATGCTGATTTTCAATTACTTAGAGAATTGGCTCACGATATGATGCTCGAAATTAACTGGCAGCAGTCTGCCAAAAGAATGTTAGAATGGTTAGAAGACAAATATGCTCAACCTAAGCCAGCAGTGGAAACCTCGCCGACTCCACCCAAACTAAATGTTGCTTTTCCCAGTGCAGTTCCCGATTTAATTACTAATTTGGTCGATAGAAAAGAAGTAGAGACTAAGGATGCTAAAAAGGGAGTAATTAAAAAACCAGACCGCAATAATTAGTCTTACCATTTTTAATGAGAGATAGGATAGAATGTTACAGTCTCTCAGTTTATTAAAATCAATGTATGGATTCTATTAAAAACAAATGCGCCATCGTAACGGGTGGAGCAACGGGTATTGGCCGTGCCACTTCGCTTTTATTAGGGCAGCACGGTGCTAAAGTGGTTGTTTCGGACGTCAATGAGACTATTGGTAAGGAGACTGTTCAGCTTATTGAAAAAGAGGGAGGAACGGCAAAATTTATTTCCTGCGACGTTTCTCAAAAAGAACAGGTTAAAGCCTTGGTGGTTGATGCTATTACTGCGTTTGGCCCCGTTAAGTTAGCGGTGAACAATGCTGGAATTGGTGGAAGGATGGCTCCGATGCACGAAGTCGCTTTTTCGGACTGGGACCAAATGATGGCCATTAATTTGTCGGGTGTTTTTTACTGTATGAAAGAAGAAATTAGTTCGATGTTACACCACGGTGGAGGAAACATCGTCAATATTGCCTCTTTGGCAGGCCTAGGTGGGGTTCCAGGAGGAAGCCCCTACTGCGCAGCCAAGCACGGTGTTGTTGGATTGACCAAGTCGGCAGCTATGGAATACGCTAAATTGAATATTCGAGTGAATGCGGTCTGTCCGGGCTGGACGGAAACGGCTATTTTGGATAATCTAAAAAAAGAAATACTGGATAAAAGTGTGGCTCGATACGTCCCCATGCGACGATTAGGTCGCCCCGAAGAAGTGGCCGAAACCATCCTATGGTTGCTGAGTGATAAATCGTCGTTTATCAGTGGGCATAGTTTGGCGGTGGATGGTGGAATGAAAGCCAGTTAAAACTAAATTTTTCGTCGGAAGCATCCTTTTTATCTTGATGCTGTCTTTAGGTACAATAGAAAAATCTTTTGTATCATTAAAATAATGTGGTCGCCAACCACTATGAATGATGGTTGATGAGTGACAGATAGCTTGCCCGTACGGGATGGTTCTTGCACTTCGTAAGATGGATGTTTTCAGTTTACTACACATCAATATCGTTCATCACTTATCATTTATCATTCATTTGGCGAAGACATTACAAAAACACATCCGATGAAGAAGAAGACCCTTTTTACGAACACGCTACTAATTGCTTTTTTGATGCCTTTATTTTTGCATGGGCAAGAAGTGAACGAGACCTACAAAGATGTTGCTTACTTAGATGTTGAATTGGCAACGGGAGAGGTTACCATCAAAAAGAGCAAGAATTCTCAAGTATCCGTTCGTGGAAAATACGATGACGACCGAGTCAAAGTCACCATTGATTATAGTGGTAACAGCTTGTCGATTAAAGAGAAAAATCGCTACGGTAATAATAACGGCGGTAGAGGTTCCATTTGGACGATTGAAGTACCCGATGGTTTAGATATTTCCGCATCGAGTGGAACGGGCGATGTTCTAGTTTCTGGTATTAAGGCCGACTTCGAAGGCAATAGCGGAACGGGCGATGTGGAAGTAGCTGATATAGAAGGCCGTATTGACCTAAATTCTGGCACGGGTAGTGTTATTGTAAGAAACGCCAAAGGAAGATTTGACTTGAACTCGGGCACCAGCAATGTCTTGGTAAGTAACGCCGAAGGAAAGTTCGACGCCAACTCTGGAACGGGTAACGTTAAGTTTGAGAAAGTGCATCCAACCAGTAGTTCTACGCTCAATTCTGGAACGGGTAACGTTAAGTTCGTTTTGTCGGATAAACTAGAAGCTGATTTGGAACTCAACTCTGGAACGGGTGATGCCGTTTTGGATTTTGATGGTCAGAAAGTGGAAGGTGATTTTGAAATGTCTTGTGGGCTAAATTCGGGGACTATTGTTGCACCTTTCCAATTCGACACGGAGCGGAAAGTAGGTTCTAAGTATAATGGACATTGGGAAAAAACGGCTAAAGTAGGTAAGGCAGAATACGACGTTGAGGTATCTACTGGAACGGGTCGTGCGGAGATTCGGTCATAAGAAGGTGGTAAGAACAAGTCTAGTCTTCCTATTAGCTAGTGATTCTGTAATAGCTTACACAGCATCAAATAGAGCGTTAACCAAAAATTGATAAAAATCATCATAACTAATCAATCCGCAGCTTGCCATTTGCTAAGCTGCGGATTGCTGAGTTGTAGATTGTAGGCAAATTACAAAAAATAGTTATGCCAATTTTCAATCTGATAATCTAAATTGCAGTAAAAGTCTGAAAGTTATTGCTTTACCAGTCTCAACTAATCACCAGTCACTAATCACTCAAAACTTCTCAATTCTATATCAAAAACCAAGATGGTATTGCCCGCAATCCGTTGGTTACCTTGTGGGCCGTAGGCCAATTCAGAAGGAATAATAAAAGTACCTTTTCCACCAGGCTTCAAAAGCGGGACTGCTTGCTGCCATCCTTGGATTACTTGATTGAGGTTGAAACTAACGGGGGCAACCGATTCGTCGAAAACTTCACCATTTAAAAAATAGCCTCGATAAGTGACCGTTACCCTCGAATCGTCCATAGGATTTTCTCCTTCGCCCGTTTCTTCTAAGGTGTAAAAAATACCCGTATTGGTCGAATCCGCTTCGATATTATTGGTCATCAGATAATTTTGGATTTTATTTCGTTCAAAAACGGGTAGGTCAATAATTTCAAAGTCAAACACTAGATTTGCGTTTTGAGGAATTCCAGTAGTGGTTCCCGTTGGCCCAAAAGCTAAGCCCGAAGGAACGTAAAAAATGCCTTTTCCGCCAACGTTAAACAATTGGAATCCTTCTTGAAGGCCAGGAATGAGCTGGTCTAATGTTATGGTTACAGGACTACAATCGTCCGTCTCACTCAAAATCCCGCCGTCCAAAAAACGACTCGTCATTAAAACGTTGAAGGGCGTACCTTCGGTAATGGCTAGCCCGTCTCCTCTGACTTCTTCAAAAAAATGTAAACCCGTGGAAGTTTGTTCGGCGTCCAAGTTCGATGCTGTTAGATAATTATTGATGGCGGCAATATCCAGTGTTAATTGTTCTGCTGGTGGTAATATTGGCTCGGCGCTATCGCTTCCACAGCTAAAAAAGGAGCTACTCGTAAGAAGCAAACTCAAGTATAGAAAAAAAGAAAGACGTGTTTGTTGATACATAAAAGGTGTAGTTAAAAAAACGCGAGTTGAGTTTTTAAAGACGAGGAATTAAATAAATTACGCAAAATAAACCTTCAGATGTGTAGGTTATTTATTTTGTCATTCCTTACAAAAAGTTAATTAGCTCAACATCAAAAATTAAGACTTGATTGGGGGGAATACCAGCGGAACCTCTGACGCCATACCCAAGGCTTGATGGTAGGAATATCGTACCCTTTCCGCCTTTTTTGAAAAGCGGAATCCCCACTCTCCAACCAGAAATCACCGATTGTAAATTCGTTTGTAAAGTATCTCCTTCGTCAAAAACATCGCCGTTGGGTAAGTAACCTTTGTATTTTACGATAACGGTTGAAGATTGAGTAGGGTTATCCGTACCCGTACCTGGTTCGTCTATGATGTATTGGAGGCCAAATTCGCCCATTTCGGCGGTAAGGCCATTTTCGGTGAGGTAATTTTCAATAATTTCCGTATCTACCTCTAACTGCTCGTCATAACTCAAAAAAAGACCATTATTATTGTCATCGCAGTTGGCAAAGAGTAGTCCTAAAAATAAAATAGGTAGTAATTTCTTCATGTCTATAGGTTTTATAAATAGCAATTTGCTTTTCTTCGTCAATACTAAAAAGCGAAAATAGAAACTTTTTAGTTCAACGACGAAGAATTCTACTTTGCTGCCTTTGAAAATATCTCAAACGTTACTAAATGACTAATTTTTGATAATTTTTAAGGGTAAACTCGCCCTATTTTTTGCAATAATTTGAAGCGTGTAAATCCCTGATTCCCAATTTTGACCAATTATAAAATTATTCCTTTTCTGCGTAATTGGTTGTCGTTCCACAATTCTTCCCAAAAAATCAGTGACTACTAGTTCGGCAGCGTTTGGCAAGTCCGAAAAAGCCAGTTGCACATTTGTTTGTTGTACGAAGGGATTAGGGAAAACGTTGAACTCGATGACTTCATTCAAAAGCGGAATACTGGAAACTAAGTCCTGTTCGGGCGCAAGGGAAACATTTAAGGCAGTCAATTCTCCGTTACTGAGATTTACAGAAATGGTTTTGGAGGTATAGTTGGGACGAGAAAAAACGACCTCAAAGGTACCGGGCGTAACCTGTCCTGTTCGATATTCTCCCGACGCCCGACTAATATCCAGATTTGGGTCATCGGATACAATCCTTACGGTAACTCCTTCAAGGGGCAGTCCAGTTATAGAGTCGGTAGTGATGCCTTCTAAATAGCAAGCTCTAGTATAGGTTGGTTGAAGCACGAATAGACCAGAGCGAATATCCGTAGCGAGGACTATTCCAGAATCGAAAAAGGGAAAAGCGCCCCAAGTGCCGTTAAATCCACCGTTTGGACCACCGAACGTATCGTAATTACCAACTTCAATCAAGTTATTCGGTCGTTTAGCGTCCGTAATGATGACCCCCTCTGTATAAAAAGAAGTGACTAAATAGTTGTCTATCACGTGTACATTATGGGGGATTAAACCTTCGTTAAGACTACCGAGGGGACGAAATTCGTCAAGATACTCAATATTATTCATATCCGATATATCGTAAGCCCCAACGGAGGCATTTCCCCGTTCGTCCGTTGTAAAAATTACTTTACTATCGTCCGATAGCCAGGCGTTATGGGTAAAAGCAAATGGAGTTCTTTGGGTAGCGACGGTGAAAATATTATTTTTATCCGTCATGTCTTGGATAGCAAACGTTCCATCGTTAATATCCGAACTGTAAATAAAATTTCCTCGGGTGTAAACATCATGAGCGTAAACGGGAGCTGCCGCCGCAACGTAAATCGGATGACCAGCGTCGGTAAACAAATCAATGATAATAACCCCTCCATTATTGAGATTGCAACCTGCTAAAAAGCCGTATCCCGTTTCGGTATCAATGTAGAGATTATGGC
>JBCCQK010000501.1:0-6124 GCA_039024375.1 Bacteroidota bacterium | reverse complement strand
GTCCATCGCAAAAACTAAATCATCGCTTGCGGTAAAGTAGGCTATATCTTCCGTCTTTAATAGAAAAATACCCGAGGCTTTTTTGATGGTGAAGCGCTTTTTGTATTCTCGCTGCGAACTTTTTAGGGCGGCTTTCAACTCGCCAATCATGGCCATACTAAGTGCGTTACCTTTGTCTTCCGAATGAAATAGTTTTAGATATTTGTCCAACGCATTTTTCAAATCTTCGTCCGAATATGGTTTGAGTAAATAGGCAATGCCGTTGGTTTGGAAAGCGTCTAACAAATACTGGTCGTAGGCGGTCGCAAAAATAATGGGACATTTCACTTCGTACTGTTCGTACAAGCGAAATACTTTTCCGTCTAACAATTCTATATCGGACAGAATGAGGTCGGGGTCGCCATTTTCTCGCAAATATTTTAATCCCTGCTGAACGGATTGAACCCACTTGATGTCTAGTTCGTGTTCAAAGTAGCCGTAGAGTAACTGCAGTACTTTTTGGGCAGCTAATTTTTCGTCTTCTAAGAGTAGGATTTTCATGTAGTGTGTGGATTGCACGCAAAGACGCTAAGGCGCAAAGTTGACTTGGCACAATTTAGGTTCTGCATGATAATTGTTATTTATTTAAAATTTCAGTAGTTAAAATTTCTTGGTATCGTTCAAATTCTAGTAACTATCTCTATCATTATTTTTTGTATCTTCAAGATTGGGAAAATAAAAATGTTTTCAAAAATTGGCTTACTACGGAATAAGTTTCTAATTTAGGATTCATAAAAATATCTCGAAATGATTTATCAGATAAATGTACAGCAATCTAAAGTTGAAGAGTTTTTACTCATTATTCAATCTTTAAAAAAATTAGGCGTAGTCAAATCTGTTCAAAGTCCAGAAAGTTTATCTATTCCATCTGACAACTCTACCACAACCGAACAATTGATACAACGACTAAATCGAGCTGAAGAAGAAGTCGCAGTAGGTAAGGTTGTACCCTCTGAACAAGTCAAAAAAATGATTGAAAATTGGAAAAACTAAACCAATTTCACTAAAGGTATCTTTACCAAAAAACTATTTTCCATCTGCTCAATCACTACCGTCTGGTCCGTCAACAGTTTAATTCGTTTCTTCAAATTGGTTAGTCCCATCCCCGTACTATCCTTCACGTTTGCTTTGGGTTTCCTATCATTCTGTACGCATAAGTGGTCATTTGCCAGAAAAACATTCGCTCGAATGGGTTGGTCGGGCAGGGCAAAGTTGTGTTTGACAATATTTTCTAAGAGCGTTTGCATGGAGGCGGGTGGAATAAAATAAGTGTCGAGATTTTTACCAGCTAATTCGTTTGTGAAAATAAATAATTTGTCAAAGCGCTGCTCAAGTAGGAATATATAGTCTTCCGAAAACTGCCATTCTTCCGCTAAACTTACAACATCTTGGTCTTTGTGCCGAATCATGTAGCGGTATAGCGAGGACAGTCGCTTGGTATAGGCACTCGCCTTTGTAGGGTCTAAGTTGATTAAAATATCAAGGATGTTGAGATTGTTGAAGAGAAAGTGTGGGTCAATCTGCGCCCTCAGCAGTTGTAGTTCACTTTCCTTCATCTCTTTTTGTAACTGCATAATTTGATTTTTACTTTCGTAATATTGTTTAACAATTAAGAACAAACAGAGGCCCATCGTTGACAAAAAGTTATTTTCTATTCCAGTGAAAAGCCAAACGAACCAATTCTCTTCTAACGCTTCGGCGAATCCATACATATCGGGAAAAAGTAAAGGCTGCAAGTATCTTTGAACAGTGTAGAGGAGCAGAATGAATCCGAGAGAGGTTCCATATTTTTTTAGTTGAAAATAATTCGGAAAAATCCAAAAGACAATTAAAATAACGACCAGTATATCCAGCGAATAATCGAAGAAATAGATACCGAGCCACTTTAGTCCGTCCCAAGAAATCAATTCGTGTCGCCCCGCCAAACTATTCGATATATATACCATCGGATAAACAAAGGCATAATAGATGCCTATAATCTTCCAGTCCATTGGTTTAACTTTACTGACTATTTTCCTCATGTAGCTACTTAGTGAATATCTGTAATTAATTCAAGTTACGGATAACGGTTAGAAAGCCATGCTTTGTCAGCGTCTCTTTCTTTGATGCGCTTGAAAAGCAGTAGATACTGGTAAAGTATCTTCTGCGGAGATAGCATGAGTTAATTATTTACAGGTTCTGTCCCAATTTTGTATTTCGATGATATTACCTTCGGGGTCTTTAGCGTAAACGAATGTGATGTACCCAACACCCTCCACTCTTTTTCCACTAATTTCTCCCTGCTTACTACCGCCATGTTGTAATAATCTTTCCAAAACCTCGGCTACGTCTCCTACTTCGAACGCTAAATGTCCGTAACCTTTTCGATTGGGAGTAGTGGGTAATCTTTCCTCCATTGTACTATACCCATAAATTTCTAAAGTAGGGCCATTTACGCCCCAGCCGGGCAACCTCAAATGTACCCCTTGCAAATGGGCATTTTTTAGTCCCAGTCCTTTATCCAACCATTCGCCTTGCTGATTACGGATGGGCGGTACGGGTTGACAATCAAAAACGTTGGTGTAAAAATCAGCGAGTTGTTGCCAGTTATCGCTAATAATGTTGGTATGCACATACTTCATGGTTCAAAATTAGGTAGGATTTAAAGTCTTATGCTGAATAAAAAAGTGAACGTACTGATTTTTTCGGTAAAGGGCTAATTTTAAAGGGGCAGCATTCTTTTTATAATTCGCCGACCAATTATCCTCCTTTACCTAGAAAATAGGGACTTCATCCGTTTTTTCCTAAAAGTTGATGTCTGCTGCGCCTAGTTTTATGGCAAATATTAACAATTATGAAAAATTAGACTTATGAAAAATGTAAAATCACTCGTACTGTTATTCTTCTCCTACTTATTTACTCAAATCACTTTCGCCCAATCGGCCATTGATAGAAAATATCCCGTAGCCGAGTTGAGAAAGGACGTGGCGCTTTTGAAGCGTAATTTGGAACAAATCCACGCAGGGCTATATACCTATACTTCCAAGAGTGAATTCGATACTTTCTTTCATGAATTATCCGATAACATCACCGAACCAATGACCCAAATTGAGTTGTATCGAATGGTGTTACCACTACATAATAAAATTCGAAATGGGCATACGCTCATTATTCCGCCGAGTGCTTGGAGCGAAGCCGTAGAACAGGAGTTGCCCCATTTTCCATTTGATATTTACGAAGATGAAGGGAAGGTGTATGTCCTGAGAAACTTGTCTGATAATGAGACAATTCAAACGGGAGCAGAAATTGTTGATATTAATGGGGTACCAGCGATTCAAATTTACCATCGGTTGATTGATAACTGGACCAAAGACGGCTATAATCGAACCTTCCCTACTAAAATAATTACGCAGGACTTTTCGGAGTTTTATGCAAACGTGATAGGTATCTCGGAACAGTTTGCGGTAAACATCCACCAAGATGGACGCTGCGAAACGCTATCCATCAGAGGACTTCCCATTAGCAAAATGAGAATCCATAGCAAAACACGCTACCAACACGAAAAAAGACCTTGGTACAATGATGAGTCCGACCAGACGTACCAACTTAAAATTGAGGGAACGACTGCCGCTTTGACCATTCCCACTTTTAGTATCAATGTATTGGAAGATGTGGATATCGACTACGAGCAATTTTTTAAAAAGGCTTTCACAGAAATTAAGCAAAAAGATGTGACGGATTTAATTATCGACATTAGAGAAAATGGCGGTGGCCACGGAGACGTTACGACCGAACTTTTTTCCTACTTGTACGACCAACCCTTCCAGTTGATGGAGGACATCTATACGATTACTCAAAAAATACCCAATACAGAATTGTACGAAGGGAGCCAGTTTTGGACACATTTGCAAATGCGGATAGGACTGAAAAAAGTAGCAGAAAATAAATACGCTGCTCGCCCCGCCGTAGCCAAAATGAAAGGCTTATCCATTGATGTCCATCAACCCGCCAACATTCAATACTCGGGGCGATTGTACGTACTGGTAAGTGGTTGGTCTTTCTCTGCTAGTGGTTTATTTACGTCCCTATTGAAAACACACAATAAAGGAATTTTTATTGGAGAAGAAGCGGGCGGTAACCCTTATGTTCAAGTGGGCGATTTTGAACAGATGTTGACGTTGCCTACGAGTGGAATTAGAATGATAATTCCTTTGGTTTACGAAAAGATGAACGTCAATTTTGAAAATACTGGCCACGGTGTAAAACCGCATTATCCCGTTAGAAATAGTATTGACGACGAGTTGAATAATCGAGATGCGGTAATGGGTTTTACGCTTGACCTAATTAAAAACAGCAATCAAAAATTAATCACCCAACAAAAATAAAGTTATGAAAAAACTGATTCAATTCGTCCTTACGTTTTGCTGCATTTTCGTAGGAAATGTAGCCTTTTCCCAACAAAAAACTACCTACGATATTGCCTATAAATTCAGCGTAGCGGAACTAAAAGCAGATTTAGTAACCCTAAAAACGCAGCTAGAAAAGGTACACACAGGGTTATATGTGTACCACACAAAAGCCGAGTTTGACGCTTATTTCCAACAGTTAGAAAACAGCATTACTGAACCCATGACGGATATCGAGTTTCACCGCTTAACTTTTCCCTTAAATAAACTAATTGCCAATGGACACACTCGACCTATTCCGTCGATTGGCTATATGGATGGCGTATTATTTGAATGGAAAATTTTTCCTTTTGAAGTGTACGTAGATGCGGGAAATTTGTACGTATTAAAAAACCTCTCCGATGACGAGACTATTGTGGATGGTGCAATCATCCACAGTATCAATGGTGAAAATGCAATGGCTATCTATGATAGCTTCGTTGACCAAATTTGGCGAGATGGATTCAACAAAACAGCACCGCAGACGGATGGATACGAAAGTTTTAGCGAATGGTACGCTTACTTAAAAGGATTGCCTCAAACTTTTGAAGTGGAGTTGTTGCAGCCCAATGGGGAACATCTCTACTTGTCCCTTGCGGCTAAAAGTATGGAAGAAATGAAGACGGTTAAAAAAGAACGTTATCCAAATGCAAAAATAGATTGGGAAGATGACCCAACTATTAAAGCATTAGCGCTGGAAATAGATGGGCAGACTGCAACGATGACGATTCGTTCGTGGAGTGAGTACGATTATAAAAAGAAAGGGCAGAAAAAATTCAAACAGTTCTTTAAGCAGTCTTTCGAGGCGATGGAGCAAGCAGAAGTAGAGCACCTAATTTTAGATTTTCGGGATAATGGCGGTGGTGACCCTGTACCAACCATTGAATTATTTGCGCACCTGCACCCCGAGCCGTTTACTTTTTACAAAGCGATTACTTCTAATATTGGAAAGATAGAAGACAACGAATTGTATAATATCAGTTGGTTTTATCGGACGATGTATAAAGCTGGATTTAAAAAGGAAGGGGATAAATATTCAATCAACTGGATAGCCAACCTTTTTGGAATAAAAGGGCTAAAACCCTCTAAACCAAATAAAACTATCTATGATGGTAAAGTTTATATTTTGACCAATGCGGATTGTTTTTCGGCGACAGGCGAAATGACGTCCATTTTAAAAAGCTACGACCGAGGCGTGTTTATTGGCGAAGAACCGGGGGGTAATCCGAATACGAATACTAGCGGATTACAGGCAGTGATGACTTTGCCCAATACGGGTAATAGGGTCGTGATGCCGTTTTGGCAATGGGAAATGAATACAACCTTTGAGAATACGGGCTACGGTGTAAAACCTGATTATCCCGTTCGACCGACTATTCAAGATATGCTTGATGGGCGAGACGTAGTGATGGAATTTACACTGGATTTGATTCAAAAACAAGCAGCTACCAAAGCTACCAGTGAAAAAGAAATACTGACTAAACAGTAAAACAGCAACAGTAGGTAGAGGTAAGATATGTCCGCCTACTGCCTACCTTACTGCGCATTATAACTTACCTAAAGTTAACTTCTGGTTAAAGGGTTTCCTCCTAAAAACTATGACTTTGATTGAAATGGACATCGAGCCCATTTCAGTCAAAAAAGGGGATTTTAAGGGTGAG
>JBCCQK010000500.1:0-6136 GCA_039024375.1 Bacteroidota bacterium | reverse complement strand
CCCGATGTCCTAAGAATATCAAAAGTCGTTCACCGATAAGAGGTAAACGGTTGTTTTTTAGTACGTCGCCCCTTTTAAAAACGGATGTCGATGTTTGAAGATTGCATCTTCAAACCGTTATCTTTTTCGATTTTATCGTTTCTAGCTTTCGTCCTTTTTCTAAAGAAAGACATCAAAAATTGATGGAAGATATTGATTGGAAGATGCAATCTTCCAATATCGCAGTTGTGTAATCTTACAGCATCGGGAGACACCACCGCCCAACGAACCGTTGTGGTAAATAATACAGCATCGTATCAAGTAACCATTACTTTCGATGACCGCTGCACGGGTACCCAAACTTTCCCAGTTAGACAACTACCGCCAGTAGAACTATATTTAGACAAGGTAGAACCAACTTGTTTAGCTAACGGAAACGATGGGCAAATCATCATTGAAAGTGATTCGATAATTGATGGTGTGGCTATCGAATACCGCTTGGAAGGCGACTCCATTTATACTACTAATCGAGTCTTTGATAGTCTGGCGGCGGGGAATTATACGGTATTTGCTCGCTATCAAGGTTTTCCAAATTGCGAAGCTAGTGACCCCATTGCACTTGTTAGTCCAAGTACGACCCACTGCGACAGCACCGTTATTCAAATTGCCACTAACACTTCCGATACAACCATTTGTCAAGGAGCATCAGTCACCTTAATTGTCACTGGCGCTACGTCGTACACTTGGAGTAATGGAGCCACCTCATCGAGTATAACGGTACAGCCTGATGTTACTACTACGTATCAAGTGGTGGGTAGAAGTGATGGCAAAGAGGGGATTGCCTACGTTCAAGTAAAGGTAACGGATTTGGCCGCCGAAATTTCGGAATCTATCGCTATTTGTGCGGGAGAATCTATTCTACTGGATGCTTACAGTCCAATTGCCACCAACTATTTGTGGAGCAATGGAGACACCAATCGAGTTATTTCCGTCATGCCAGATAGAACGACGACTTATACGGTGACCGTTGGTGATGAAACGTGTGCAGAGGTGGTTACTACGACCGTGACGGTACTTACCGATTCGATTTTAGTGGAACCTAGCCGACTAATCTGTGAAGGCGATAGTACTATCCTCATGGCAACGGGAGGAGTAGCTTACGAATGGATGGAGAAAGGTACCACCACTGTTTTGGATACCACTGCTTTTTTAACGGTTAGGCCATCTAGTGAAACGGCTTATCAAGTTAAGATAACGAGTCAAAACGGCTGTGTAGGTATTAGTGAATATCCAGTACTAGTACGCCCCACTATTCCTTTAGCTGTTCAGAAAACGAACCCAACCTGCGATAATAATCAACAAGACGGTAGCATCAGCATCACTAGTCCAACCACTATTGATAATCAAGACCTTGAATTTAGCCTATCGGCCGATGGTGTGTTTAGTGAAAACATTACTTTCGATGGACTACTTGCTGGTGACTACACGTTGCTGGCTCGCTATAAAACGGATACTACTTGCGTTACCTCGTTGGGTATCACTTTACTCGCACCGACCAATTGCACGGCGTGTAATTTAGTACTAACCGCCGAGGTAACACCGCCATCTTGTCCACAAGGTACCGACGATGGTGTCCTCACGCTAATGGCGAATGATACACTAGCTACCATAGAATACAAGTTGAACAACGGCAATTGGACGAGTGGAATCAGCCAATTTTCGAACCTATCGCCCGCAACGTACACGGTTTACGGAAGAACTACGACCAACCCCGATTGTATAACAAACATTGAAGTAGTCGTACCCGAACCGCTACAACCCTGTGATTGTGATACCATTCCGCCAACTCTTGACTGTAATGCCAATTTGGTAGCGGGAGACATCGCCATCATTGGGTTCGATAACGATATTGGCGGTGATGTTGACCAAATCTTGCTAACAAATCTAGTGGATTTAATGCCGGGCACTTCCTTTAGTTTAACCACGGCTATCTACGGGCAAGACACCCTTAACGGGGAATGGTGGACGGCGCCAGATGGCACGCCCAATGTGGCCATGCAGACCATTGTTTACGACGGGGTAAGCAGTATTCCCGCTGGCTCCATTCTCTGTTTGGAACTACCCGCCAGTGGAGTAGGGGAAGCAGCACTGGCTCACCGTTTCACCATCAACGGCCAAACCAGCGAAGATTTCTGTGTCTATCACACGGGAATTCAAGAGGGACCAGTCAACCTACGAACGGATGCACCTACGAGTCTATTTGTCGTACAAGGCCAATTTGAAGTACAAAGCGGCCAAGCTGACTTCTGCGGCAATGTCCTAGCTGGTTTGTTGGATGGTGGAACTTGGCAACTACCCGCTACGCATAATCCAATTGGCAGCCAAGTATCTACCGTTCATCCCCACTTGGATTGCTTCTACGTACAAGGTAGCCCATCAGCGGGGGCCAACGCAGCGTACTACAACGGTATTCCTGCGCCACCTTCTGCCGATGCCTACGATATTCTCAGCGCGTTAGTGACTTACGATTCGTGGGTAAAAGGTGGAGATATACCCCCCGAGGCTTGTACGCAAACGATTCAAGTCCCGAATGGAGAGTAAATACGTGAAATGTAGCTCAGGCATCTTGCTTGAATAGACTGTCCTAGTCTCTAATCAGGCAAGATGCCTGAGCTACAGAGAAATCCATAAAACACAATCTATAACTACCCCTATTAAAACAAAAAAGATATGAAGTTAGCCTTATTTTTTTTAGCGTTACTACCCCTCACAACTTCCGAAGCAACGCTTGTCGGTACCCTTCAAAACGTAGAAGTACTCGAAACAGAAAAAAACTTCACAACCATTATCGGACAATTCAAATCTGATAGTTGGAGCGAAGCGCACTTAATCTCTATAGCTGGCGTACAGAACACCTCACTGGACGGCAATATCCAAGTAATTGAATGTCACGGTTACGGAGGTGGGTACATCAAGCTAGTTATTGATACCGAAGCGTTTCAGGATGCTCAAAAAAGCACTTATAAGGTTTTTCAAAAACCGTTTTTTATCGAAAAGGTACCGAAGCGGAAGTTGGTTGAGAAAATTGCGCAGCAGCGGTTTTGATGGCAAGCCACTGTATAAAGTAGAAAAGCTGTTCTCCTAACATCTCTTTTGATTTGAATAAATTTCATTATGGCAAAATCCGTAAGCAACCTAACATTTTTTAGACGACTATTCGCATTGCTCATCATGGCAGGGATTGTAAGTGGTTCTATTGCCCAAGATTTCTCCTGTTACGAAATTATTGAATCAAATACGGGACTAACAAAGCTGTACAGACCCTCTTTAGAACAGAAGGCCTGTGAGGTGGAAACCTTTTTAGTCGATAACGGATTTTCGAACTTTAGGGTGATAGGTAGAGATTTTTATCCACCACTATCGTTTGCCAACGAAGCCCACAAATCAGTTTTCAAAGCACTATTCGAGCGAACCGTAGAGGAAATTGAGAGTAGTACCAATAATCCAGCGGCGTATATTCTCATTACCAAGGAATATAAAAATGAATTCGGTGGTTTATTTTATAGAATTGCCCTAAAACTACCAGACAGTTCACCTTTCAATCAACTGAGTATTCTTGAGCGGGCTGCTATTGAGGGATTAGTTTTGTCGGCCATTAACGCCAAAGCTGGTGGTGCCCTGCTTAATTCGAGAGCCGAAGTAGCGGGGTTGAACGAATTATTGTTAATTTTCGAAAAAATCATCGACGGCACTTTTTCGGTAGATACGGAGCAATCCTTAAAAGAAGCGGGTTTTACAAACGTTGATTTGGGAACTACTCCATTTGATTTGACGTCGGATACTTGTGACGCCCCTGTACTACTGGATAATATTTTTGATTATGCTTGTTTGAAGATAGCGGGAACGGAAACCTACCTAAGAACCAATGCGGATGCGGCACACGGTCAGATTTACTTTCCCGCACCAGCGGTTATTATGACGGCCAACACCATGAAATATTATGAGGAAAGATTAAAAGCAGCAGAAACGCAATTCAACCAATTGAATCAATTGTTCATCTTTTGGATGCATTTTACAGTGTCCGATGACGAAATTTCCGTTCACTACAAAACAAGAGCTAATATATCCGAGACCGATGCGCAGGCCATTATGGATTTGCAGTACGGTAGTCGAATGAATACCTATTGGTCATTGCTAGACGATGGGACCAATCCCGCTTTACGGGGAACAGAAAATACTGGAAAGGCACGCAGCAGTACCGAAAATAGCTACGACTGCAATCAAACTGCTTGCGATGCGGGAGCATTACTAGGCAACCTAGATAATATTAAAAGATGGAGAGCCTTCTGTTGTTTAATGCCTGATGCTACCAATTTCAGTCCGGAAGCGCTCAAACAGGGAGTAACCTGTGGGCTCATTGATGGACTTTTCGAAACGTTTCTCTTTGTGTACGAAGCGGGAGCGGGACTCAAAACAACCATCGAACATACGCCATTTTCCATTCCTTGGTTTGTAGTGGCTTACGAAAGAATTCGGAACGAAGGGAGTTTCTGGGAAGGACTCAAACAGAAACTGAACGAAGATGTAACCTTTTGGGCAACCGTTCGAGATTTTGTCGTCAATTTGCCTTCCATGATAGGCAGTATTCAACAGGTCGTTACCGACGCAATTCGTCTATTCTTCAGTAATTTAGACCCTCGAACGGGACTGGGCACCACGGGTTACGCCATTGGAAAAGTCGCTTTTGAGGTTATATTCAACTACTTAACGGGGGGAACTAGTACCCTAACCAAAATTAGTGCTTTCACGAATGAAGGCTTCACCGTTCTAAAGAACATCGCCAAGAGCCGAGGCTTAACGGCGGGCAACTTAGCGCACGCATGGGACAAATCCAAAGCGGTAGCTACTAAAGCCCGATGTAGATTATTATACGGCGGTTGTTTTCTAGCGGGAACGCCCGTCTTAGCTGCGGGGATGCAACACCTACCCATCGAGACGATTACGCTGGGCACTCCCGTCTATACCCATAGCACCATTAACCAAAGACAAGCACTAACGGCTGCTACTAGCCCGTTTTTGGACAGCGACCCTTTTACTAGTGAAGAACAGAAAGCGGTAGATGCCATTGGACTGGAAGAAGAACCGTGGTTTCAGATAAAACTGGAACATAAGCAGTTGGATGGTAGTATTAGCAAAGTACAATTGCTTCGACCCCAAAGTTGGTTGAAAAGTCATAAGGTGACCAAAGTGGCGGATAACATTTGGCTATCCATGCCCGAACAGGGACTCGTTGGCTACGCTACGGTAACTAGTTTAGCGCATTTTCGATTGACCAAAATCCTTGAGGACGAAAATCCCGAAGCGGACTATGAATTGCAACCCGTAACGGGTATCTTTGAGCATACGTCCAATGATGTTTGGACTTTGGTTTTTGACAATGGCGATACGTTGGGCGTGACGGGAGCGCATCCTATTTACAGCGTGGATTATGAAGGATGGCGATTGGCGGGGGAATTAAGTGTTGGAGAGCAGATTTTGACGAAAGGAGGGAGCGCTAAACTGCGGGTTAAGAAGAAGAAAGAAGGGGCGTTTAGGGTTTTTAATTTGGAGGTGCGGGAGTGGCATAATTTCTTGGTAGGTAGTAAGAGTATTGTAGTCCATAATTCGTACTTTGACATAAAATTTATTGATTACATCGTAGATATAGGAAAAGAAATTAATCTCAACCCCCATAGAAGGAAAAAAGTTTGGAGGGTTCTGAATAAGAATCAAAGTCCATCTAGGCCAATAGTCCCAAAAAATCTAACAGGACTTACGATGAGTGGCACACCATTTACGGTAGAAGGTCATGTAGCAACTGGGTCTCGGACAAATACACCTTATATATCTGCATTTACTGATAGAAACAAAGCAATTGATAGAGGCATTAGTGATGGAAACGAGGTAGTTGAAATTGATTTAAAAACTGTGGGCGGCTGGTATATAGACTTATCAAATGAAGCTGTTAGGGAAAATCTAATAAAAAATCCACGAACTAGAAGTTTCGCAGAGTCTTCTTCTGAATTTTTAATTATAATAGAAGAGATACCAGTGGAAGCAATGACGAAAATACACTAATAATTTATGAAGGATAAAAACACACAAACCACAGATAAAT
>JBCCQK010000499.1:0-6155 GCA_039024375.1 Bacteroidota bacterium | reverse complement strand
TTGCCAGAATGTTTCCCACAGATTGGTGCATTGGATTTTTCCTCCTACCTTGTCGGAGCATTTTGCCAAGCTTTATCAATTATTAGACTTTGTTCTGAATAGCCGTAGTAGTTGGGGTTGTGTAGAAAGTCTTTATATCCAAAGTTAGATATATAAGATTAGGTTGTATTTGAGGATAATTGCTTGATGGTTTGATGGCTTGATGGTTGTATTACAAAGTATTACGTTGACTATCAAGCCATCAGACCATCAAACCATCACAACTAATTTGATTAATTACACATTCCATTTTAGTTTATTCATACCCTTTTAAACAACCCCAACCACTTTTCCTCCGAAAAATTTCAGCATAAACACTACTCAGTATGAAAAAAATTAACTTCTTATTTGTCTGCCTATTCCTAACTACTATATCTTGGGGGCAAAAAAGTGAGATTCCTAACAATTACGCTTTGGTCTATGCTCAAGATTTTCAATATCCACAATCGCTCAACGAGTTTGAGATGACCGATAGGATGGCTTGGAAATGGGAAGCCGCAGCGGATAAAAGGACGTTAAGTTTATACGGAAAAAGCAATTACGAAGCAAAGGTACGCGCTCCGTTCAACATTGCTTTGATAAAAGAGTTAATTGTGGGGGATTTTGTTTTGGAAGTCGAATTGGCTCAATCGGGCAAAGAGTATGGCCACCGAGATTTATGTTTATTCTTCAACGTAAAAGACCCGACCAATTACTATTATGTACACATCGCTTCAAAAATGGACGCTAGAGCCAATAATATTTTTATCGTCAACGACGAGCCGAGAGTCAAAATATCTACCAAAACCACGAATGGCACCAATTGGGGGCCAACCAATTCTTGGCACACCGCCCGTATTGAACGCAATGTGACCGAAGGAACGATTCGCGTTTATTTTGACGATATGAATGCGCCCATTATGGAAGCGTCCGATACGCACTTTACCCGTGGTCGTATTGGATTTGGTTCGTTCGACGACACTGGGCGATTTGACAATATCAAGATTTGGGCGCCAAAGGTATTTAAAGAAAAAGATGGATTTTTTGCCAATTCAAATATTAAAAATTAAGTAACTACTTAGGTCTTTTGGTCCTATGGTGTTTTGGTCTTATGGTAGCCCACTCATGGGACAAAATCTTGTTCAAAAAAAGCACTTTTCGGGTCAAAACGGACGCAACTGTAAAACCAGAATACCAAAACACCATAGTACCTAAGTAATTACAAAATTAATTTATCACCAATCTCACTAGTTAATGAAAAAAATTAAACAACTCCTATTAGGAATGATTTGTTTGGGAATCGCCTCGGCACTCTCGGGACAAGAGACCTTTCCAATTAATGACGTGCAAGACACCCGTGCGGGCGCCAAAGCATTCATCAACGCCACCATCGTAGTGGACGAAAATACAACCATTGACAACGGGACTTTACTCATCAAAGATGGGAAGATTATAGCCGTTGGCAATAAGGTTTCTGTCCCCGACGGCTACGCTACCGTAGATTTGACGGGCAAGTATTTGTATCCCTCCCTCATCGACTTGCAAACGAGTTACGGAATGCCCGAAGTCAAGTGGCCGATGGGAAGTCCTTGGCGAGGTAAAGAGCAAATTCAATCCAAAACCGAAGGTGCTTACAACGCCAACGAAGCCATTAAGGCGCATTTTAAAGCGGGAAGCGTCTTCAAAATGGATAAAAAAGCTGCGACCGCGATGCGGAAATTGGGCTTCGGAACGGTACTTACTTTCCGTCCCGATGGCCTTACCCGAGGTACGGGAGCCGTGGTCACGCTTGGTGAAACCAACGAAAATAAGGTCATGCTGCACCACGAAGCATCGGCGCATTATTCGTTCAATAAAGGCAGCTCGAAGCAGATGTATCCGGTCTCTCGTATGGGACAAATTGCGCTTTTAAAGCAGACTTATTTGGATGCAAAGTGGTTTGGTAGTCAAACGATTAGACCGTTTGCGGACCAAAGTCTGGAAGCCTTTTTAGCTACCCAACAACTCCCTCAGTTTTTTGAGGCGGGTAGTTGGATGGACGTACTGCGAGCGGATAAGATGGGCGACGAATTGGGCATTCAATACATCATTACTGGTCACACCGACGCTTATCAGCGAATTGAAGAAATTAAGGCGACCCAAGCAACGCTCATCGTTCCCGTCAACTTTCCCGAAGGCCACGACGTGGAAGACCCTTTTGACGCCGAACGGGTTACTTATAAAGATATGTTGCACTGGGAATTAGCCCCTACTAACCCCGCTGTCCTCACCAAAAACGGTGTTAATTTCGCCTTGACCACGCACGGCTTAAAAAAGAAAACAGATTTTCTGAAAAACATTCGTAAAGCCATCAAAAACGGGCTATCCGAAAAAGTAGCGCTGGCAGCTTTGACGACTCGTCCCGCCGAGTTGCTAGGCATGAGCAACCAAATTGGGGCCTTAAAAAAAGGCAACTTAGCCAATTTTATCGTAACGGACGGACCGCTTTTTGCCGAAAAAACCATCCTGCACGAAAACTGGATTCAAGGCCATCCCTACCGAATGAGTCCACTGACGACTAAAGATTTTAGTGGAAAATACGCTTTAAAAGTCGGCGATGAAAGCTACGACTTAGAAATTAGCGGCACATCTAAAAGTCCAAAAGCTAAAATTATAGTGGATGATTCTACCAATATTTCCGTTAAGACTAAACTTACCGACGACGTATTGACGCTCAGTTTTGCGCCCGATAAGGAAACGAGTGGAAAAGTTAGACTATCGGGTTGGGTAGGTGAAGACAGTTGGCAAGGACAGGGTCAGTTGGTCGATGGGACTTGGGTGGACTGGTCGGCTACTCCTAACGGAAGTTTAGAAGACAAGGTCGATAAAAAGAAAGATAAAAAAGAGAAAACAATGCCCGAATTGGGCGAGGTCGTTTTTCCGTTCGTCGCTTTCGGTACTAAGGAATTGCCAAGTGCGAACAACTATTTAATCAAAAATGCGACCGTTTGGACGAACGAAGCAGATGGCGTCTTAGAAAATACGGACGTGCTGATTACCGATGGAAAAATTGCACAAATTGGGAAAAATCTGAAGGCTAGAAAAGCCGTCGAAGTGGATGGAACGGGTAAACATCTAACGGCAGGGATTATCGACGAACATACGCACATTGCGACGAGTGCCGTCAACGACGTAGCCACCAACTCTTCCATGGTTCGGATTGGCGACGTGGTGGATTCCGAAGATGCGGATATTTATCGAGCTTTGGCGGGCGGCGTGACGGCGGCACAGGTACTTCACGGTTCGGCCAACCCCATCGGTGGACAATCGGCTTTGATTAAGATGCGCTGGGGGATGAATCCCGAAGCAATGCAAATCAAAGGAGCGGACGGTTTTATTAAATTTGCTTTGGGAGAAAACGTTAAGCGCTCCCGTAGCCCAGAGTCCATTCGTTTCCCGCAAACGAGAATGGGTGTAGAACAAGTATTAGTGGATGCTTTCACCAACGCTTTGGAATACGACAAAAAATGGAAGACTTACTTAAAACTGTCCGAAAAAGAGAAAGCAAAAGCGGTGGCGCCTAGAAGAGATTTGGTACACGAAACCATACTAGAAATCATCAATAAAGAACGATTTATTAGTTGCCACTCTTACGTACAGTCGGAAATTAATATGTTGATGCACGTGGCCAACCAATTTGGCTTCACGGTCAATACGTTTACGCATATTTTGGAGGGCTATAAAGTGGCCGACAAAATGGCTAAGCACGGTGCGGGCGGTTCGACCTTCTCCGATTGGTGGAACTACAAATGGGAGGTTCGTTACGCCATTCCGTACAACGCTACCATCATGCACCGAGAAGGAGTCGTTACTGCCATCAATTCGGACGATAATAATATCGGAAGGCGACTGAATCAAGAGGCCGCTAAGTCCATCAAATACGGTGGTATGAGCGAAGAAGATGCCTTAAAAATGGTGACGCTGAACCCCGCCAAGTTACTCCATTTGGACGACCGAATGGGCAGTATCAAAGTCGGTAAAGATGGCGACGTGGTGCTTTGGACGGATAATCCACTATCAGTTTACGCCAAAGCGGAAAAGACGTTTGTCGATGGAAAAATATTCTTCGATTTGGAGGACGATAAGGCTAGACGAGTTACTTTGCAAAAAGAACGCGCTCGATTGATTCAAAAGTTGAACGCAGCGAAAAAAGGCGGTTCTCCTATGAAAAAAGGAGGGTCGAAGATGAAGATGGAGATGCACTGTAACAGTATTTTAGGGTCGGAAGACCAGCACGAGCATTAGTGGTTGATTAATTAGTTAAAATCTTAAAATAAATAGGCTTTTTTCGGTGTACGGTACACGGTTTACGGTGCACGGTCTGCTTATAAAAAAGCTTTTAGAAATACGAAACATGAAAAAATTATTTTACATCTTGGTTGGCTGCTTAGGCCTTACCTATCAAGGAGTTGCGCAGACACCCGTCCCCGCCCCCGCCCAATCGACGCCCATATTACTAGAAGGCGGAACGGCCCATTTGGGCAACGGCGAAGTTATTCAAAACAGCTTAATTGGTTTTGCCGATGGCAAATTAACGGTCGTCCAATCGGCTGATGGAGCTTTCGATAAATCCAGTTTTAAAGTCGTCAACATTGCGGGCAAACACGTTTATCCGAGCTTTATTTTGCCAAATAGCCAAATGGGCTTAGTAGAAGTTTCCTCTGTTCGAGCAATGAGTGACGCTAGAGAAAGAGGGACGATGAACCCTAATATTCGGTCGGCTATTTCTTATAACACGGACTCCGAATTTATTCCGACGATGCGTTTTAACGGCATTTTGTTGGCCGAGTCTGCCCCCATTGGTGGAGTTATTTCGGGTACTTCTTCGGTGATGGAAATGGAAGGATGGAATTGGGAAGATGCGGCCCATACGTTAGACAAAGGGCTGCACGTCAATTGGCCGAGTCGAATTAGCCGACGATTTGACTTTGCCACCTTCACGGTTAAAGAATCAACCAACAAAAAATATGGAGAAGAGGTAAATGCTTTAAAAGATTTCTTTACGGCGGCTAGTAGATACGGTTCGGAAAAGGAGAAAGTTACGAACTTAAAAATGGAAGCCATGCAGGGCCTATTTGACGGCTCAAAAGTGTTAATGCTGCACGTCGGCGGTGCTAAGGAGATTGTCGAAGCGGTCAAATTTGCGCAAGCACAAGACATTCAAAAAATTACCGTTGTCACGAGTAGTGATGCCCTGTACGTCGCCGATTTTTTAGCCACTAACAAAATTCCCGTAGTTTTACCGCCCACGCAAAGAGTGCCGCAACGAACGAATATAGCGATTGATTTACCCTACGAACTGCCGCATTTATTAACTCAAAAGGGCGTCATGGTCAGTCTGTCCAACGAAGGCAAAATGGCGGGCAACGCTCGAAATTTACCTTTCTTTGCGGGTACCGCCGTTGCTTACGGCATGGACAAAGAAGAAGCCTTAAAAACCATTACGTCTAACACCGCCGAAGCACTGGGCATTGCCGACCGAGTAGGAACGTTAACGGTTGGCAAGGATGCGACGCTCTTCGTTTCGGAGGGCGACGCGCTAGACTATAATGGTAATATTTTGAACCTCGCATTTATCAGTGGAAAAGAAGTGACTTTATCCGGCCGACAGCAAGAATTGTACGAGCGTTTTTCGGCGAAGTATGGGCATGAGAAGAAGTAAGCAACGCTAGCGCAATCACTTCAATCTACTCGCTTCTTGCCTTTTTGGTCAATTCTTTGCCATTCATCGAATAAATTTCTTTTTTGTCGGAAATTCTTTCATCTTCGTCCTAACAATCGATTTTCTAATAAAAAAACTAACTTTTATGGCAACTTTAGATGACAATCGCGAATACATCGACCCCGCCGACGTTTCTATCTGGCCCACCGTACAAAAATATGGAGGTATTATGGCGCTCGCCTCCATCGCTTTTACGCTAGTAACTTACCTAGTTGGCATGGACAATACAACTATGTCATTCGTTCTAAGTGGTATCAGTTTAGTAGTCACTATACTAATTCTAAGAGCCGCCGTTAAGCATTTCCGAGATGTAGAACTGGGCGGACATATTTCCTTAGGGAAAGTCATTGCTTTGGGTGTCCCGATTATAATGATT
>JBCCQK010000498.1:0-6167 GCA_039024375.1 Bacteroidota bacterium | reverse complement strand
CACGATTAAATCGCAAAACATAACGGTTTGAAGATGCAATCTTCAAACATCGACATTCGTTTTTAAAAGAGATAATATGCTAAAAAACAGCCGTTTATCTTTTGCTGACAAACGGCTATCGAGGTTCTTGAGACATCGGGTAGTAATGACTCTGATTAACAATTATCGGTGTGCCTAGACTGTCTTGAAAGATAACTCTAGCATTGCTAACGTTATCCCGTATATAGAACTGGTCTCCCTAAAATCACCTTATCAGCTAATTGTTATTTATCGGTGCTTTCTATCCTAATGTACTTACTAAAATCAGGGTCTTCGCAGCTATATTCTATTTCTATGGTACTGCCTTCTTGAAAAGTCTCAATTTCCAAGTCCCCTTTCAAAGATTCGCTTGATTCGTACTCTTTACCATCTACTTGATATTTGTACTTTATAAAGTAACCTCTGCTTTTTTTTGTGTATTTGTCAACTATAGTAGCTTTAGTCTCTTTAGAGCATGACTTTAACATTCTTTTTTTCTTAAAACTACCGTAGAAACCTCGGCCAATTAAACCTATTAAGGCAAATAGCTGAATCCAATTTTTTAATTTCATTTACTCAATTTTCAATTAGCCCACTTTCTTTTCAGTTTACTAATTTCAAGAGATTCGCAGCTGTAAAAAATAGGTATCGTATCCCCAACGTTAATGAGTTTTAGTTCTTTGTCATTGATTGACTCACTACCATTAAACTTTGTTTGATTTGCGGTGTATTCATAGTTTATGTAATGCCCTTTCTTCCTAATTCGATATTTATCAGTTACTATTGCATAACCTTCTCTAGAACATTTATCTAGGCATTTTTTTCTACAATGACGGTGTAGAAGCCAAATCCTATTAAGCCAATAGTTAATACTAAAAAAATCCAATGCATAACTTTCATTAATTTTTAAGTTTATCGTCCACAATTTCAGTAGTTGCGGTACCTACAGCTTCTGGTACGCTTGTATTACTTTCTATAATAGAGATAAGTTCTGCTTTTTTTAGCCTAACAGCCTCTTCTTAAGAGCCATTAAAATCGCCTTGTCATCTATTGTTATTCATCAGTATTTTCTAGTCTAATATATTTACTAAAATCAGGGTCTTCGCAGCTGTACTCTATATCTATTGTAATGCCTTTTTCAAAAGTCTCAATTTCTAAATCCCCTTTCAGAGATTCGCTTGATTCGTATTCTTTACCATTTACTTGATATTTGTACTTTATAAAATAGCCTCTACTTTTAATTGTATACCTGTCAATTATTATTGCTCTAGTGTTCTTAGAGCAGGAACTAAGCATTGTTTTGTGCTTGTTACTTTCATAAAAACCAAAAGCAATAATTCCGACTAGCGCAAATAGCTGAATCCAATTTTTTAGTTTCATTTACTCAATTTTAGTTTTATCTTCTATTGTTTCTGTGACAGTAGTACCTACTGCACCTGCGACTGTACTATTAACTTGCTGAGTTGCCTCAAGTGCAGCTTTTTGACTTAGCCTAGTTGCCTGACCTTCTGACCCTGAAATACTCCTTGAAGGTTGAAGCTCTCTGTTTACTTTTTTAATAGCTGCATCTGTTGCTCCATCTGCTGTATTTTTTATAACTGTTCCCACTGTTTCTACTGTCGTTCCAATGGCACCCGCACTTACTCCTATGGCTGTATTGAGTGCAACTTTTCCCACAGTTTTTTTACTATCTCCAACTCCAATTATATCTCTATCTCCGCTTATTTTAATATCTACACTATTCTGGAATGCTTCAGAAACGACCATCGCACCACCTTTGATTAAAAGCCTACGTGCTACACTTGCGCCGCCGCTAATTCCTCCTTCTAATGCTGCGGCGCCAACATCTGCTAAATCAATGTTTCGTACTGATTCAGATAAACTTTGTCCTTTTGCTAAATTAACTGCTAACTGAGTACCGACTTCAAGCAAACCTCCAGCAATCGCCCCACAAATCCAAGGCGGACAATCTCCATCGGGGTCATTAAATCGAATTGGATTACTGACTGAAAAATGATAAGGAGAGTGGGCTAATAATCTTGGATGCTCCGCTTTAGGGTCCACCTGCCACCACCGCCCCGTCGTCGGGTCGTAACTTCTGACGGGTGCAATATCTATCCCTAGTCCAAAGTCCGTTGTTCTTTCAAATCCGTTAAATTGATACTTATCGGTTGGATTCAAATTCTGGGTGTAATTCCCTTTCAATTGATAACCGTAGGGATAAAAATCTTGGTTTTGAACAATTTCTGCTTGGCCCGTTCCATCATCAGCAAACAATACTCGGCTATTGGCGATGTAATCTTTAATGTAGAATACGTGCTTATCAAAAGCACCGCCGTTAAAGGTTAGCTTCGCATCTTCCAAATATATCCCATCCAACGTATCATTCCGATACTCAATCGAACTAAAATAGTCCTGTTTCGAAACAATTACGCCACCTCTTTTGGCGACTTTCTGCACCTTCGTCCCATCCCCCAAATATAACCATTCCAGCACATTCCCATTATCAAAAGTCGTCTTATAAGCTAGATTGAAATAATTATATTGGTTCGTAATCCCTTTGTTCGGGTCTCTCGTTTGGTTCCCGTTTTGGTCATACAAATAATCATCTGTACTGCGTTCTACAAATCCGTCCGTTTCAAAACCACTCTGCGGGCAATCCGCAATTTTTGCTACAAAATTAGTTCCTGCCTTCGCATGAAAACCCGCTTTCAAGATAATTTCCGTACCCGCAAAAAATAAAAACAGCTAACCACAATATTGTAGTTAGCTGCTTTGCAAACTATTTATTCTTTCCCACGTTTGCCAGAGGCGAAAATCATAAAGGTGGCGCATCGTAGATGCTGACCAGCAGACCTTTTTTAACTTATAACTGCTGGCCAATCGGTAGAAAGCTATTGTTTTTTTTGCACTAAAATATCAGCTTAGGCCCTGCTACGGAAATTGAGGATAGATATGATTTTGGTCTAACCGACTACAGTTTAAAGATCATCATCAAGAATATCCTTGTTAGTTCTCTTTCTTTCCACAATAATTATGTTCTCTTCACAATACTTAAAAATAATACCACCTAATATTAATTGTATGCCTGCAATTAAGATGACAGAGACATTAATCTTTTCTACTGTATTAGAAATTATAAAGAGTAATTGACTAACTAACAATAAACCACCCCCAAAAATTGGAAAGAGAGCCCAAATCTTAATTCCAATTTTTGCAAAGCTAACTTTAAACAATATCAGAAATAATACTAAGGATGTGGTGATAGTGTGTATTGAGCTAATAGACATTAAATCGTTGTTAGCTTTAATTAAATTATGAATTAATGTGATAACCACTGAGAGCAGCAGTAGAGCATGATACCATTTCTCCTTAAATTTAATTTCTTTCATAGACTAATTTTCTCCATTTCTCTAAAATAATTGACAACCTAATAAATGCTATTAGTGGTTTCAGACCTAAATTATTGACAGTTTAAATCGGCGTCTTTTTCCACTAGACTGCGTTATTTTTTCTTAAAGAGCAACGGCTATTCTCAAAAAAATGCCTCTGATGAATCGGAGTAAACTTTGCCTAGTGAAAAAATACGCTCAATTAAACTATCAGTTACTTAGGTCTTGAACCATTAGTGCTATGCTAGTATTCCTCAAAATATGGTAAATACGTTTATAGATTTTGTTTCAGTAAATAGTTTATTACCATTTTTCTAAAAATACTATAATACCAATAATGATAGCTAGTATCCCAGCAGATATTCTTCGCATAAAAATGTAAGATTCTATTCCTCCCTCTTTTTTGCTAATAAATGCTGAACGCAAAAAAAATATACCTACAAAAATAAGAAATACACCTCCTAGTTGTTGCATTGTCCTTGATTACAGTTTTCTTGATTATTATTTTCTTGAGTCTTTTTTACTGTTTCTTGAGTTGCAAATTTAGTAGTCTCATTAACAGCTTGTATCTGTGCCTTGACAAAACCTTCTGTGACTTCATCTAGGTTTGCTTTTTCAAGGGCATTTTCTAAAGGTTCTGGTAACACTTCAAATGCTAGTTCTATTGCTAGTTCAACTTTAGTGTTGTCTTTTATTTCACCTTCTTCCAACAATTCTCCTGATACAGTCATTACATGGCCTGCAATTTGTAATCCTGCACCCGTAGCCGCTATTTCCGCACCGACGGGTGGAGCAACTAGTGCAACACCTAATCCTACTTTCTCTACATTTCCTCCTACATCTTTTAATAGAGCACCCCCATCTTTTAGCGCATTAACTTTTTTAATAGGAATATTTACGTCTGTAGTTAAAGGTACATTCAAACCTGTGGCACTGTTAAATGATTTCCTAGCGTTATCTAGTCCTCTTGCCAAGCCTGACGGAAATTTTTGTAAGCCGTATAGGTCAATGTTATTGATTGGTTCATTCTCCGCATAATTAAACGGCGAAACATACGGGTAGCTACTCGCAATCGGGTCCACCCCGATAAAGACTGGCACTGCCCCATCCGTATAATACCTAGCCCCAAAATCCATCCATCCCAACCCAAAGTCCGAAATCGCTTCCTTAAAATTGTACAGCCGCTTCGTCTTAAAATTGGTCTCAAAATCGCCTTTCATGGGATAACCAAACGGGTACTGCTGATGTTGCGAAACGACTTCCGCTACACCATTACCATCGTCTTTGAACACCACTTGGGTGGACATCAGATGATTTTTCAGAAAATATTGGTAGTCACTTTTGATACCACTTTCAAAGGTCAATTTACTATTTTCTAAGTAAATGGTGGATACCGTGTCGTTTTCGTATTCGAAGGAACTGAAATAGTCCAGTTTTTTGACAGGATTTCCATTGCGCTTTTGTAACCGTTGTAGCTTCTCGCCCGAACCGCTTCGCAGCCATTCAATCGTATTGCCATTAGGAAATATTATTCGATACGGTTGATTCCGATAATTATACAAAATAGAAATGCCCAAATGGGGGTCGAACGTTCGATTACCATTGGCGTCAAATTGATAACTCGCACTACTTCTTTCGACAAAACCGTCTGTTTCAAAACCGCTTTGGGGACAGCCTTCTATTTTTGCTGTAAAGTTCGTTCCTGCTTTTGCATGAAAGCCCGCTTCTAAAGTGATTTCTGTCCCCGCTTGAAAAGTAATATCTGCATTATCATTAACGATATTATCGGCGGTAATGGTTTGCTGCGTGGCGTGTAATTCCGTATTATCCAACTGTTGATGCACCACTTTATTCGTCGGACAGGGCGCACTATCCGTGATTGTTTGTAGTTTATTCGTACCCGTTTGCAGCGTAAACTGCATATTATCAATTACTTGGGTCGTGAAGCTACTACCGTCGCTGTAAACGCCCCTTCTCGTGATGCTCGTAAAATTACCTCGCTTGTCAAATCCGTACGTCGTTCCGTAAGCGTTATTGTTTAGATTGTAATTGGCGGCAGTAACTCGATTTTGTTCATCGTAACTGTATCCGTATTGTTGTAACACCCCACCTTGAAACCGCCAACTCAAACTCGCAATATTCCCATCGTACTGCGCCGCTGCTCCCAAACTCGGCACCCCTTGGTCGTAGCCAATTTGCAGCGAAAATAAGTCCGTGGCGGACATCGTTTCGTTGATGCCTTTCAAAAAGCGATTGGGCTGATACGTATAGTCACAGGATTGCAAAAAGCTACTAGTTGTACCACCCAATAGTTTTTTGAGTAGCAAATCTTTGACATCATAAGCCTTTCGACAAAGTAGCTGCGACGTACCTTTGTCCAAATTATGGTACGTATCAATCGGTCGCCCTTGGTGGTCATAAGTGCGGGTAAGGGTATCTCTTTGCTGAATCGTCGATTGAATGAAAAAGAGCCGTCGAGTTTTGGTGACATTATCGGCAAAATCGTAGTTAAAATAATTGAAAAAGAACCGATGCCGATAGATTAAGATTGCATCTTAATCTCAATATCTTTCGTCAATTTTTGATGTCTTTCTTTAGAAAAGAACGAAAGCTAGACACGATTAAATCGCAAAACATAACGGTTTGAAGATGCAATCTTCAAACATCGACATTCGTTTTTAAAAGAGATAATATGCTAAAAAACAGCCGTTTATCTTTTGCTGACAAACGGCTATCGAGGTTCTTGAGACATCGGGT
>JBCCQK010000497.1:0-6192 GCA_039024375.1 Bacteroidota bacterium | reverse complement strand
TTAAAAAATTATTTGTTTTAATTTGCATTGTATTTAAAACATTTCTTTTGCTTTCAAGGCAAAAAGGAAAGAAGCAAAATACCTCCAAAAAACAAATAAATAAGTTACTCATGAATCAACTCGACCTATTTACAGAAAAAGAAAATCCTGCTACTAATGAGGGTAAAGAAAAGAAGTCTAGCCACACTTTAGACACTTTTCGAATGAACTACACCGAAATTACTTGGACACAACTTCTCTTAAAAGTATGGGCTTTGCTCCGTGTCCCCTTTATTTCGGCTAAGCATCAGTTAATTCAGAATGCGAAAAATTATGTGCGCACTAAACCTTTTCCTTGGTTTAGGTTGGCATTGGTACTACTTTTTTTCTACGCCTATTTCAAAAAAGACATGCAGTTTAATATCAATATGGGCCGAGGAAATACCAGCATTTCCTCCGAGAAAAATGAAGCTGTGGATGGAGCAAAGCTAAATATGGGTAACTTTGCCAGAACCGCTAATTACCAACCCGTTTCCAAAGAGGGAAGCGTTAATTTAGGTGACGAACAGGTACAAAATTATGTTCGTCGATTCAATAAAGTCGCCCTGTCTGAAATGGAAAAATTTGGCATTCCTGCTAGTATTAAAATGGGGCAAGCCATCTTGGCAAGCAACGCAGGAAAAAACCAATTAGCCGAACAATTTAACAACCATTTTGCGATAACCTGTGAAGGTGGAGCCAACTGCAAAAGTTTCGCAACCGCCCAACAAATGGCAATGGTACAACACTTTGCCACCGCTTGGGAAAGTTGGCGAGCACACAGTATGCTACTCTCTAGTCCTCGGTACAATCATCTCCAAAGTTACGGTAAAGATTATAAAAAGTGGGCCAACGGGTTAGAGGCTGCTGGGTACGGCGCCAAAAATCAGTACGCTAACCAGTTAATACAAGTTATCGACCGCTATCAATTGCAGCAACTAGATGCCATGAAATAAGTGAGAAGTCAGATGTAAGACCAATAAACCCGCTCGACTGCGCAGCGGGCGAGTCTGTCAGAAGTCAGACTTTGCATAGTGCTAAACAGCAGATATTTAAAAAGAAGAGTACTGAAAATTTAATGTTTATAATTTTCATTCCTCACAAATAAATTAATAATCTGAAACTACCTTTTCTCACTACAATTACACCGAAAATAGTTCGATTCATATTAGGTCTCTAAAGATGGGGGCATTAAGAAAGTCTCCTTCTAATAAACTACACCAATAAAAAATAAATAGTGTTTTAGACTTAGTGTCTTTCCTTTTCTCATTTGGTTTTCTCATAGTCCGTTTTTACGTCCCGACACGTGTCGGGACTTTTTTGTTTTATCTCACTAGTTAGTATCTTTGCCCCTCATTGTTCACTTGTCTTTCACTTATTCAATTGATGAAAAAGGTTATTGTAGCCTCTAAAAATCCCGTCAAAGTCGATGCGGCGCAGCGGGCATTCCAACAAGTTTTTCCACAAGAACAATTCGAAGTACAAGGTCTGCAAGTTCCTTCTTTCGTCGCCGAACAGCCTATGTCGGACGCCGAAACCTTAGAAGGTGCCATCAACCGGGCCGAAAATGCCAAGCTAGCGATGAAAAATGCCGATTATTGGGTCGGTATTGAAGGAGGAATTGAAACGAATGGGGTCGATATGGACGCTTTCGGCTGGATAGTTGTCTTGTCCAAAAAGCGGCTTGGGCAGGCACGGTCTTGTACTTTTCCCCTACCTCCTTACGTAGCGAAAGCGGTTTTGGCGGGTAAAGAATTAGGCCATGTAAACGATGAGTTCTTCAAAATGCACAACTCTAAACAAGGCGGAGGTGCCGTTGGAAGTCTGACCGATAACTTAGTTACACGCATGGATTTGTACGTGCAACCATTAATTTTGGCTTTAATTCCATTTTTACAGGAAAAACTATTCGAAGATTTTGAACAACAGTAAGCTGCCTTTTTCTTATTTCTTACTATTTCTTAGCCTATTTTTTCCGTCCTGCGAAGAAAAAGAGGTCATCAACTTACCCGTAAATTCTTCCAATCAATATCTTTTCTTAGGGCATACTTATGACGGGCCCAACCGAGTAGATGCTCGTTTGGAGCGTTTGGATTATAGCCAATATACTGGACTCTGGCTAGGTGGCGACCTATGCGCTGAAACTACCCGACGGCAATCTACTTTGGATTACTTGGATGCGCTTTTTGACCTAGGAAATGAAGATACCCACTGGGCCGTTGGCAATCATGATGTTCGCAACGGAAATTTAGATAGAATTACTGAAAAAACAGGTCGAAATTTATTTTACGCCCAAACCAAAAATGACTTAACGATTATCGTTTTAGATACCAATATGGGACACGTCAGCGGGCGCGGAGCTAGTTGCGAAGACCGTAAAGAGCAAGCTGATTTTATCCGTCGAACACTAGATACTCTACCGTCTTCGAGCCATTTAGTACTACTAATGCACTGGGTCATTTGGGGGGAGACCGATGCGAATATTCCTTGCCGAGCCTTGGCTAATAACTGCCTATCTACGTTTCAATTTATCTGTGGAGACCCTTCTACACGATTTCCACCTTTCCTCTATGAAAAGTTAGTCGAAATAGAACAAAATGGAACAGATGTAATCGTGGTTAGTGGCGACGGTGGAATTTTTACTAAAAAATACGAATACCAAACTAAAGAAGGAATCGATTTTCTGATTTCTGGCCTCTATACTTCTTTAGATAGAAACAACCCACCAGCTAACGTTGAGGTCAACCTAAATCCAGATAGTGTTCTAGTATTTACCCATTTTCCCGAAGAGCGCAAATTGGATTGGGAATTTATAAGACTAGATAATTTAAAGTGAAATCATCGTCCAACTCGATCCACCACCAACTATTAACTTTTTTGGCTCGCCAGTTATCACTTGGCGAGGAGTTCCTATCATTCCCTGTGATAAATTACTCATTGGCGATGGTAAAAATGGGCAACCCGTTGGAACGACCAATATTTTATTGATGCGGGTCGGTGAAAACGAGCAGGGCGTCATTGGTCTTCACCAGACGGGAATCCCCAACGAGAAAGCGCCGAGTTTGAGCGTCATATTTAACGGCATTACACCCGAAGCGCACGCTACTTATTTGATGACTTTATTCTTCTCTTGTGCCGTTTTAACTGAAGATGCTTTGGTAGTTATGGAAAATGTTCAGATAAGAAATTACTACGATTATTAGTGTAGTAAGTAGTGATTGGTGACTAGTAATTAGTGCCTAGAATGGAATCATCATTCTTTCAAGAAAAAATAAGCCATGCAAAAGGATAAAAAAACAACTTGCGGTCAAGCATTGAACACGGAAGCTAGCCACACTTTTTTCGATGCCGAAAATATTGGCCAATTGGCCAACACTATTTACCAAGAAGGTATAATTGATGCCGTCGAGCTAGATACGTTTACGCAAAAGATTCCCCAAAATTTGATAGAGGTTTCGACTCCACCAATACCTAGCCCATTTGGCGAACCCATTGACCCTTTTGGCGTAACCTTCAATGGGTTTTCTCAAAATGATTTTACAGAGTTATCCAATAAACTATCTACACCGACTAGCCAAATGGCTGACGCTTCCTTCTACTTTGCAAAAGAAGCAACGCAGGCTTTTCAACCCAACTTTTACTTTCAGCATTCACCTCCATCGACTTTTACCTCAACGAGAACAACTGAAAATCTTACGGCCGATTTTTCTGCTTTTCGAATATTCAATCCAGTGTACGTTCGACGGGACTTTCCCGTTTTACAACAAAAAGTAAACGGTCAGCCATTGGTTTGGCTAGATAACGGAGCTACGACTCAAAAACCTCAATCCGTTATTGACGCCTTGAGTAATTTTTACACCAATTATAATTCAAACATTCATCGGGGTGTCCATTCTTTAGCAGCCAAAGCGACGGACGCCTACGAAAATACCCGTGAGAAAATCCGTCAATTGATTGGAGCAGCTTCTACCAAAGAAATCGTTTACGTTCGAGGAACTACGGAGGGACTCAACTTAATTGCTAATACGTTTGGTTGTCAACGTATCCATCACGGTGATGAAATTCTTATCAGTCAGCTTGAACACCACGCCAATATTGTTCCGTGGCAGCTTTTGGCTAAGCGAAAAGGCGCTAAAATTCGGATGATTCCCATTGATAAAAACGGAGATATTTTACTAGAAAGTTACGAACGACTCTTCAATCAAAAAACTAAACTGGTGGCCATTGGACAGGTTTCTAATGCTATCGGTACAGTTTTACCCGTCAAAACCATGATTGAAACGGCACATCGCTATGGGGTCCCCGTTGTCGTGGACGGCGCACAATCGGTTCAACACATGGCCGTCAATGTGCAGGAGTTGGATGCCGACTTTTTTGTGTTTTCGGGCCACAAAATTTTCGCCCCGATGGGAATTGGAGCCGTTTATGGGAAACAACAACATTTGGAAAAAATGCCTCCTTGGCAAGGTGGTGGCAACATGATTGACCAAGTGACTTTTGAAGCGACGACCTATAATTCCGTGCCTGCTCTGTTTGAAGCGGGGACACCAAGTGTCGGTGATGCCGTCGGTCTCGGAGCGGCCATTGACTACGTTCAACAAATAGGTATGGAGAAAATATCCACCGTTACGAAACCGAGTTAATGCACTACATGATACAAAATTTACAAGATATTGCTGGATTAACTATTTTGGGAAATCCAACACATCGAGCAGGTGCGCTATCTTTTGTGATGGATGATATTTCGACGCAAGCAGTGGGACAATTACTCGATAAGGAGGGAATTGCGGTTCGTGCGGGACACCATTGTGCGCAACCCGCCCTTAGGCATTTTGGTCAAACAAGTAGCGTCCGCCCATCTTTGGCTTTTTATAATACGAAAGAGGATATTGACCGATTGCGAGCCGCTATTTTGAAGGTTCGGTAAGTTGTGATGAGATAGATACGCCAAATCTTCGAAGATTTGGCGTATCTGACCATCTATTGGTAGGTAAATAGACAGCAAAAAAACTAAGCCAATATTTGCTCAGCCAACCAATTCCCTACTTCCGAAGTACTGTGCGCTTTTCCTCCTTCCGCAATATCTTCGGTAACCATACCCGCTTGTAAAGAAGCATCAACGGCCACTCGCACTGCTTTGGCCTCTTCCACTAGGTCCAAACCAACCTCCAATAAAAGTGCAGCAGATAAAATAGTCCCCAGTGGATTCGCAATATTTTTCCCCGCAGCTTGTGGATAAGAACCGTGAACGGGTTCAAAGACGGAAGTATGCGTACCCACCGAAGCCGACGGCAATAAGCCTAAAGACCCCGTGATAACACTCGCTTCGTCGGATAAAATATCGCCAAACATATTCCCCGTCACCATCACATCAAAATCCTTAGGCCACTGAATAATCCGCATAGCTGCGTTGTCAACGAATAAAAACTCTAGCTCTACATCGGGATAATCTGCGGCCATATCTTGTACCGTTTCTCTCCATAATCGAGAAGAGGCCAAGACGTTAGCTTTGTCCACTACCGTTAATTTATTGCGTCTTTTTCTGGCGTATTCAAAACCCAATGCAACGATTCGTTCAATTTCGGGCTTGGTGTAATATAAAGTATCGAAAGCGCCCGTTCTATCTTCCGACCGACCTTTTTGACCAAAATAAATACCGCCCGTCAATTCTCGAATTACTACAAAATCAGCTCCATCTACTAAATCTTGTCGCAGTGGTGAACGGTGAATCAAAGACTTAAAGGGACTAACGGGCCGAATATTGGAATACAGACCTAGTTGCTTTCGCATCCGCAGTAACCCTTGTTCGGGGCGAACGGTTGCCTTGGGGTCATTGTCGTATTTTGGGTCGCCGATAGCGCCGAACATCACAGCGTCCGACTGCAAACAAACCTCGTGCGTTTCGGGCGGATAGGGGTCGCCCGTTTGGTCGATGGCCGTAGCGCCGACGGGGGCGTGGGTATATTTGAAGGTATGTCCGTATTTTTTGCTCACGGCATCCAAGACTTTTAGCGCCTGTTCGACCACTTCGGGGCCGATTCCATCACCAGCTAAAACAGCTATATTAAAATCCATTGTTTAAAGTTGTTGAGTAACTATTCGTAGTAGAGAACAGTGACTAGAAAATAGGGACTTATGGCATTGACAAGAATAGATAAAATCAAAATTTTGTCG
>JBCCQK010000496.1:0-6198 GCA_039024375.1 Bacteroidota bacterium | reverse complement strand
TGGCAATCTGAACAGACCTCGTCAGAGTATTGCACGGCGGCCAGAAATCCTCTTTTTTATTTCCCCCCTATCCTGCTGAATTCCAAGCTTTTATCAAATTAGACCAATTTGCCTTTTTTGCAAAATTGTCCTAAATTGAAACCTTTTACCGAAAAACGTTTCAAGGTCAAAATATGCAAGATTGGGATTTATACGATGAACATGGCAACCGCAAATATTTAACTGCCAATGAGCGGCGGTCTTTTTTTGACGCAATCGCCCCTGCTCTGCCCAACGCCCAAGGGCGCACCAAACGTACCTTTGCTATGATGCTCTATTATACAGGGTGTCGCATCACCGAGGGACTGAATATCACTCATAAAAATATAGACTATTCTCGCAAAGGTGTGGTCATCCGAACGCTTAAAGGACGGAGCGATAAAAAGCGGTATCGGTTCGTACCTTTGCCAGATGGGTTTATGGAGAAACTGGACGATGTTCACTATATCCAAGATGTGGTCAAAAAGCAGCCCAACAAAAGCCTATGGGGTTTTGGTCGCACGACCGCATGGAGAGCCATCAAAGATATAATGAGCCACGCCAACATTGTGGGCGCACAGGCGACCGCTCACGGATTACGCCATAGCTTTGTTATCGCTCATCAGCAAATCAAGACACCGCCTCATATGATACAGCAATGGGCTGGATGGACCTCTACAGAAATGCTTGCTGTGTATGGAAAGGCGCTCGGCGCAGAGGAGAGAAATCTAGCGAAGGCAATTTGGTAGAACTTTAAATGATGAAATAAGAACAGCTACCCAATAAAATCTTTCTTTGTCGTAAAGAAGTATTTATTAGCCATTGTTAAAACTACAGCTAAGACCTTATGTTTTCCTAAGAAACTTCCGACGATTCTGGCAAAAACACATTCACTAAATATCGTACCTCTGTATCTATCTTCACCAAATTAGTCTCTAATATTTCATTAAAATTACCCACATCTATCCTATTCAAACTAGGTATAGAATGTTTAGTCAAGTCACCCTTATCAGCCACCACCTTAGAATAAAATATCTTCTGCTCTGCTTGCTGCTCGTAGGTATCTGCCAATACCCCACAAAACTCCCCTTGAGATAATTGGGCAATTGTCTCGGGTGGTATTAAGTAGTCCAAAGTAGTTGTTTTCCCAGTAGTTGTTCCTCGTTTGGAATACGAAATATTCGCTCTTTGCTGTATCGTTTTGCCAATCATTTCCGATAGTTTTTTGGCCGTTTCTGCTACTACTGAACCCGTAATTTTATTCCCCACCGTATTAAAAATAGCGTTGGCTACCTCTCGTCCGTAGTCTCTTTCCAATTGGGCCAAATCTTGAAAACTTAGCAGGGTACTAATTTTATTGGACCTTGCCGTAGCGATTAAATTATCCAGTCCATTGATGTAGATAGTAGGCAGCTCATCAATAATTAAAGAAAGGGGTAGCCGATTTTTCTTGTTGATAATGCGAGTAATCGTAGAGGCTAATAAACCAAAAATTGCCCCATAACTCTTTTGGGTTTGGGGATTATTGGCTAGAAACAATAAAGCAGGATGGTCGGGGTTATTAATATCTAGTGCCACATCATCCCCACTTAAAATCCAAAATAGTTCCTTCGTAGCCAATCGAGACAAAGGGATTCTGGCACTAGCTGTCTGTCCTGATAACTGCTCGTAAGCCTCTTTGCTAAGGGCATCCACAAAGGGAGAAAGCAGCGGTTTGATGTCCACTTGTTGTTCTAAAATAGAAAATAGTACACTATTCGAAAGTGATAGCAGACTAATAACGTGCGGAATGGTGCAGTATTTACCTCCTTCAAAACTGCGTAAAAACCAGATAATTGCCGCGACTAAATTCACCGCCGATGAGGTAAAAAAGTCCTTCTTTTTGATGTACTCTTTGTTGATGTTCAAGAATAGTGCCTCCGAGGTAGCAAGGGCATCCGCTTGATTTTGGATTAAAATGGGGGCTATGGGATTGACCCGATGGGAGTTCATCGGCTCGTCAAAATTGACCATATAGATACTCGGTCGGTGGCTATATCCTTGATGGTATTTTAGAAAATAATTGTAGGCTACTTGCGATAAATCGGGATATTTGAAATCATAGACGAGCATAGCAAAACCCTTTTGGATATGTTGTTTGATGTATTCCTCTACTATGGTGTAAGACTTTCCAGAACCAGGCGTACCAAGCACCATTGTAGCCCGAAAAGGGTTAACGATATTCAACCAACCATCTTCCGTTTTGATATTGATGGAATAGGGATTTTCAACCTTTCGTTTCTCCTGTTTGAATAGTTTATTTTGTTTATTAAATTGGTCCTTCATTAAGTTATTTGTGATGATTCTACGAGTATGAATTAAGCCCGTTAGGGTCAAAAGATAACCGATGGATAGAATTATGATGTAGGCAAACATTCCAATTTTATCGGGTAAGATTAGAGCAAAATACGCCCCAAAATAAAGTGCTGTTCCAAATAGCAGTAGAAATAAAGTACTCGTAAAAGTTACCTTCTCGGACTTCATTCCTTTTGTTCCCAAAGCGTAAATCATCGCAAAAATAAGTGCCAGTAAGTGGGGTTTATGAAAGAACTCAAACAGCCCCGTATTTATGACGATTAGCCATAACTTCATAAACAGTGGATGGTCAAAATCAGCAAACTGATAAACTCCATGTAGTAGCAAAATCAATACGCTAAACAAGAGTGATAATAATAAAGCAGGCTTTTCCATTGTGTCATTTTCCATAGTTGTTGGTGTAGTTGTTTAGTTGAAAAATCAGCGTCTGATGCGCCTTTCGTTTTGCTTTTGGCGGTTCTTAAATCGTCTTTGTAGATACTCGTCTAGGTTATCTTCTGCCATGCCCTTGATTAATTTTTGCTCGTTAATACCCCCTTTCTCGTACTGACTTTGGTAGCCGTTAAACTTGCGAGTTAGGTCAATTGCGTCCTTTTGGGGTAGCTCCTTTAACTGGCGATTTAGTTCTGGATTAGCGGAAGTAAACACTACTTTTTTACCATCGTAGGTCATATCAATAGGCTTTCCCGCTTGCACGTTATCCAGTAAATTCTTCCTTAATTTTAGGCTTTCTATATCTGGAAAGTTGAGTTGTTCTTTGGTCTTATTAAAGGAAAGCGAACGGTCTAAAGTAGACCCTTTATAAGTGTGGTCTTGGTATTTGTAATTAACGCCAATCACTTTGTCCTTCCCGTATCTAAATTCGGTTTCAATACCTTTTTCTTGAAGTTGTCGAGCGAAGGTGATGGCATTGACTCCATGCCTACCGGCAGGCAGGTTAGGTGATTTGGCTAATACTTTTTCTACATTTCCTTTTACATATAAGCGGTCACTTCGGTTCTTGGTGAACTCCTTTTCTAAACCTTTTTTGTCTAATCCCTCATTCTTAAAAAGGGAAGATTTGACCGATTTGGTGGTCTGCTTTTCATCTTCTGTACCTACTCTATAATACACTAGGCCTTTACCTTTTTGCTTGATTCTAATATCAGACCCAATATTGGAAAGCTCCTTATTTAGCTTTTTTAGGCTTTCGGGCTTGCCATTTTGCATGGCTTTTTGGAGGTCACCCAGCATTTCTCGCTTAGCTAATTGCTGCTTATCCGAGATGGTTAGTTCATATTTCACTTCCAGTTCATCGGTAATTCGCTTGGATTTTCGGTGCTCAAAGGAATGCGGTAACTTCTTTTGAGTGGCTACATCTACCCTACTGGTAAGGATATGGACGTGAGGATGCGCAGTATCATTATGCCGATAAACGATATAAGGCTGCTTACTATACCCCATTTTTTCAAGGTAGTCTTGCGTTACTTTCAGCATATTTTCATTGCTCAACTTAACCTTATCTGCTGCCGAAAAACTCAACGATACGTGAAAAACGGGCTTTTTTATCCTCGTTCGATTCGCCAAATCGAAGGTTTTTTGGATTTGACTAGGGCTCGTTTTTCTTAAATTTTGACTGTAAAGGATAGTTGCACTTCCTTTATCCACCTTCTGTTGGTTGTAATTGGCTGCTCCGTAAAAGTTTTTTCCACTACTTATTTTGGCTATCATATCGCTGTTGCTCCCGTTAAAATTTCCTTGATTTGTAAGAGTAATTTGGCAGTCGCTCCAATCACTAATAGTTCCTCTTGACGTATTTTTCCATCTTTGTAGGTGTTCAGTACCTTCGCAATTTGGTTGATATTATTCCCCAATTGGTTCAATTCGGTCACCAATTTTCCTGCGGCAATTTCTGCCTCTAACTCTTTTTCCTTGTAACTGGAATAAGTTTTATCCAGTATTTTAGCTCTAATAAAAGTGGCTCTATTGGGATATTTGGCGGATTTATATTCTTCCATTACCGCCTTTTTTTCGCTCGGCGTTAAGCGGATTTCGGGTAACCTTTCGGTGCGTTGTTCTCTCTTTTTGTTCATAATTATTTGTTTCTAGTGTTCAAAATATCAGCGTTTCAGAGGGTAAAAAAGAGCAGAAAATGATTCCAGTTTAGTGGAATTATTGAGCCGAGCCACCAATTGCGACGATAGGAGCAATTCTCCCAAATGACGAAAAATATCTTCGATTTTTTCATCATTTGGGCAAGGTTTACCTTTTATTTTGCAAACCGCTTTAGCCAGTTTGTACAATAAAAGGTACACCTTGCTATTACCCGAAAGGGTAATCCCTCCACGCCACGTATGCCACTTAGCTCGCTAGAGCTAACACCCTCGTTTGCAAAGCCTAACACCTTTTGAAAAAAGTGAACTATTCTGGCAGCGAACGAGTAATTCCTCGCCCTATTTTGAAACATTTATGCTCGTTCATCCCTGTGGGATGTTCTGATGTTCTGATGTTCTGATGTTCTGATGTTCTGATGTTCTGATGTTCTGATGTTCTGATGTTCTGATGTTCTGATGTTCTGATGTTCTGATGTTCTGATGTTCTGATGTTCTGATGTTTTGATGTTCTGATGTTTTGATGTTTTGATGTTTTGATGTTTTGATGTTTTGATGTTTACACCACATATCATTTGGTTCGATTTCGATTGCGAAAGTTTTACCATATTTTTTTGCTTTGTCAAGCCTTTTAGCAAAATTTTATTGGCAAAGTAATTTTGACCTAAAAATAAAAAAGTTCACCAATCGCTTGACTTTTTCTTTTTTTTGTTTTTACCTTTGAGCCATGACTGGTTAAATTTGGCTACCAGCCTTTCTCAAAAAGGTCCGAATTTTTCCTCCCCTCCAGCTCATAGTAAAATTACCGAATTGACTCATTCGCTCTTTAGCGAATAAACTACTGATTCAATTTCGTTGGAACAACTCCCGTTCCGAAACACACCATTTTTCATCTTGGGGCTACTGTTCTTTTAGAGCGTAGCGAGCAATCTTTTTCTAGTTCTTGAATTGAAGAATTAGCACAAAGAAATAGAAAGTAATCAATTGTAATGATTACTTCAATTGATTGTTATATCTAGTTATAATCGGCTTAGATATTTCACTACTTGTCGCCTAGTCCCACATTTGTGTTTTTACTATGAGCAAACTAATTTCAGTTATCAGCCAAAAAGGAGGGGTTGGCAAATCTACTACTACCGTTCTTCTCGCCAATGTCTTATTCTTCTATTTCAAATTGAGGGTCGCTATTATTGATGCGGACTATCCACAAAACAGTATTGCCAAAAAGCGCAAGAAAGAATTAGATATTGCCAAGGATAATCCTCGATTGCAGGCGCTTTACGATTCCATCTATGCTGACCGAGAACCCTACCCTATCATTCCTACTAATCTTCCTTCCGCTATTTCCATGTGTGAAAGATTGGGAGATGATTTTGATTGCATCTTTTTGGATGTAACGGGCACCATCAATCAAGATGGCTACAAGGAGGTATTGCAGAATATCAATCACTTTTTGATTCCCTGTTTGGAAGATGAGTTTTCGATTTGGAGTGCGCTTGAATTGTACGGCACTATTCAACAGCAAATCAAACCTTCGAGTGCTGCTTTTGAGGATTGCCATTTGTTTTTTAATAAGATTCCTCGGATGAATATTATTCCGCATCTACTCAAGCAGCTAACACCGCATTTCAATTTTTTGCCTGCTCATCTCTACGAGTACAAGCACTACGAAAGAAAGTATCGCTCTACCCTCTTTCCCATCCCTAGAGCTAAAAAGCCAGGTGTTCGATTGTTT
>JBCCQK010000495.1:0-6207 GCA_039024375.1 Bacteroidota bacterium | reverse complement strand
TTTAGGGATAAGGAATTAAATAAACGATTCATTTTAAGTGTTTTAGCTAAATCCTCGACAAATGATAAATTTATTTTTATCACTTTCCTAAGTTAAAATTTTGAAAATGTAAACTTATTTTTTTATTAATCCTTATCAATATTTCAAGTCCCTACTCTCTACTCTCGGTTCTGACCTCTTATTTTCGACCACTAAACCGTTTTATCCAAATCACCTTTAACGTCCTTTGCTTTTTGCGCAAGGTCATCCCCTAATTCTTGTGCTTTTTCGGTAGCGTCGGCCGCCATTTTACTGGCTTTATCGGATAAATCACCCGCTTTCTCTTTGACGGTTTCGGAAACATTAGCAGCTATTGTGCTTGCTTTGTTGGCAAGGTCGCTATTTTTAAGGTCGTCGGCCATATTTTTAGCTTTTTCGGTCAAACCGTCAGCTTTTTGTTTTAACGTTTCGCCTAAGTTGCCCGCCATATTTTTAGCATTGTCCATTAATTCGCCCGATTCGATACCTTCCTTGACATCAGCGGCCATACCTTTGGCTTTTTCGGTCAAACCGTCGGCAGTTTGTTTGAGTGTTTCGCCTAAGTTGCCCGCCATATTTTTGGCATTGTCCATTAGTTCGCCCGATTCGATGCCTTCTTTTACGTTAGTGGCTACCCCTTTAGCTTTTTCCGCCATATCCATCGCCTTTTCTTTCAAGTCACCCGTTGCATCTAGGGTCGATTCTACCACGTCACCTGCGACTTCTTTGGCCTGCTCCATCATATTTTCGGCCTTGTCCATCAAATCACTTTCTTTAACTTTTTCAATGGCCTCGTTGGCGGCACTTTTGGCTTTGTCCATCATGCCTTCTGCTTTGTCCATCAAGTCGCTACTTTTCACTTGTTCCACGGCATCTTCGGCCATGTCTTTAGCCTTTTCGGCCATTTCGTTCGCTTTGTCCATCAAATCTCCCCCCAAATCTTTACCTGTCTCGGCGGCTTTTTCGGCAGCAGACTGCGCAGCAGCTTTTGCACCAAACAACAAACGTTTCATATCACTTAATAAACCCATAGCTTGATAATGTTTTGTTACTTAGAACCGAGAGTAGGGAGCAGAGACTTTAAAGTGTCGATAGATAGAATTAAAACTAAGATTTTTGTTGTATTCCCTCGCAAATTAAGTCTCTATTCTCTTTTTCGGAAGTAAGTACGTTAAGGTAATTAAAATTTTTTCTGTAAAAAACTATTCTAGTGAACGATAGATTTTTATAATATGACAAGTAGTTCTTTTGAAATGGGTAAAATCAAAAATCATAGTTCAAAAATCATACATCATATATTTGTCTAGGGTGAAAATTAGGTAGATTTAAGATATACGATTTCCAATTTTCACTGCATTTGATTAACAACAACTTATGTTTTTTAATTTTCCGTTGTTCATTGCAGTTGTAAAAAGCAGAAAACAATCGTTGAGTGAACTGATGAATTATCTGTCCATCAACATTTTGAGAATTAGAATTGGCATGAAGATACTAAGGAAGTTCTGATAACAAAAGAATTTTAGACAAAAAAGGTCAACATGTCTATAATTCATTTGTTATCAGAGAGAAAAGTAGAATCAATGTGCAATTATCAATGTGCAATGAACAACAAGTTGGAATGATAGAACGATTTAGTTTAGAAAGAAGGACTATGGCGTTGAGATTTGAGTAAAAGACAAAAACTTATCGTACTCAACCATTTTTAGGGGCTCTATTCTCTCAATTCCGACTTATCGGAATGGTCTCTACTTTCTATTATGAACTGTTCCTTATTTTTTTGTTTGTTTTATTTAAAAATAGGTTTTGAATATCCTATTTTTACCTTTTCAAAACGATATCGAAATATAACACAGGGGATGTGTCAGAAAATTGTAGGCAAAAGTTAAATTCAGTAGTGTAATTAATACAGTTGTGAAGAATGTTGGATTGTTATATGGCTACATTGTTTTTGGTACAATTTGTAAAAACAAACATAACCATTTAACAATAAAGCAATAAAACATAATTTTTGACTTTAATTGCACCAATGTTTTTTTTTATTATGATGACTTTTAGAGACAACCCCAAAATTGCAAAGTAAATTTTTCAAACTTTAAAGAAGATTAATATTATGGCTGAAGTCATTCGAATGCCCCGAATGAGTGATACTATGGAAGAAGGTGTCATCGTTGGATGGTTAAAAGAAGAAGGCGAAGAAGTAGAATCTGGAGAAACCCTCGCTGAGGTAGAAACCGACAAGGCGACTATGGAATTAGACAGTTACAGCGATGGCGTACTGCTGCACATTGCGGTCAAAGAAGGGCCTGTACCTATTAACGGGGTCATAGCGGTGATTGGGGAAGAAGGAGAAGATTGGAAAGCAGCGATTGCGGCGGCAAGCAACGAAGGCGACAGCGCCACCGAAGAAGCGCCCGCCGAAGCAGCCACAACTGAATCTGCAACAGCCCAGGAGGCCGTTACTGCTGGAAGCACAGATGCACCAAGCGGAACAGGCGAACGCATCAAAGCTTCGCCATTAGCCAAAAGTATGGCCAAGGAGGCAGGCATTAATTTGCAAGAAGTATCGGGTTCTGGAGATAACGGTCGTATCGTTAAAAGAGATATTGAAGCATTAATGGGACAACAAACGAGTGCGCCTAAACCTGTGGAAGCGCCCAAGCCTGTAGAAGCCCCTAAGCCCGCAGAAACGACGCCCGTTAAGTCCGCTCCAAGTGCACCCGCTGTTCCGACCAGCTTGAATATGGGGTCCGGTGAAGCTAGCTACGAAGATGTGTCCATTAGCCAAATGCGTAAGGCCATTGCGAGAAATGTGGTAGGTAATAAATTTTCTGCGCCGCACTTCTACTTGACGACGGAAATTGATATGGAAAAAGCCATAGCAACCCGCGCCAGAATGAACGAATTTGCGCCTACTAAAATTTCTTTCAACGATTTGGCTGTCAAAGCTGCCGCTGCTGCTTTGCACCAACACCCAGCGATTAATGCTGCATGGTTGGAAGATAATAAGATTCGGTACAACCACGATGTCAACATCGGCGTTGCGGTTGATACGGGAGACGGATTGCTAATTCCAGTGGTGAAACACGCCGACCGAAAATCTTTATCGCAGATTAACATGGAAGTCCGCAAATTTGCCGGGCAAGCCAAAGAGAAAAAGCTACAGCCACAAGACCAGCAGGGGAGTACTTTTACGATTTCTAACTTGGGAATGTTCGGCATCGAAGAATTTACGGCCATCATTAATCGACCAAATGCGTGTATTTTAGCGGTGAGTGCGATTATTGAGAAGCCCGTCGTGAAAGATGGCGAACTGGCGATTGGTAAGCGAATGCGTGTCACCCTTTCTTGCGACCACAGGGTTGTCGATGGAGTGGCAGGTGCTAAGTTCCTGAAGACGTACAAAGATATTTTGGAAGACCCAATTAGAATGTTGGTGTAAGTAGGAGGTAGAAAATATAGGGTAGGAAGTTCTCTACCTATATTCTATAAAATATAACTTTTTAAAGCCATCGGTTGTTTTAGTACTGCCGATGGCTTTTCTATTGGCATTGATAAATTCCTAAAATAAAATGTAACCACTTAGCACCAGCAGATTTTATGTAAATAGGAAGTAATCTGAAATGCAATTAGTCAAAACTGCGCTCGAAAAAAACTTTGTGTACTCCGTGTACTCCAAACCTTTGTGGTAAAAAGCTAAATGGTCAGTAGTTACAATCAAACAAAATAAAACATGAGCAAAAAGACTTTAGTACTGGGCGCTTCGCTCAAACCAGAACGATACTCTAATATTGCTACGCATCGACTACGGCGACACGGCCACGAAGTAGTGCCTGTTGGATTGAGAGCAGGGAAAATAGCGGATGTGGACATCCTAGAAGGACAGCCCGAAATAACGGATGTAGATACGGTGACGCTTTATTTGAATCCGAAGCGGCAGGAGAATTACTACGACTATATTCTGGGACTACAACCGAAACGTATTATTTTTAATCCGGGAACGGAAAACATGGATTTAGTGCATCTAGCGAAAGAGAAAGGAATAGATACGGAGATTGCTTGTACGTTGGTGATGTTATCGGTAGGGAATTATTGAGAAAGAAAAACTGTTTGACTGTCTGATGGTTTATATTGTCAATGTGTAATTCGCAACAATCAAACCATCAGACAATCTGGCCATCATCCTACAAATTTGTAGCCCACTCCACGAATAGACAAAAATCGAGTAGGCTTTTTCGGGTTATCTTCGAAATACTTTCGGAAAGAAAGAATGAAATTATCAATCGTTCGAGTGGAAGGATAAACGTCGTAGCCCCAAACAGCTTGGAGAATTTGCTGTCGAGAAACTACTTCATTTTTTCGGTCCACTAGCAGCTTTAGTAGCATAGCTTCCTTCTTCGTCAATGTAAATTTGCCTTGATTTCCTTCCGCTTCGTAGGTAGCAAAGTTGACTTTATGACCACCAAATTCGTATTCTTCGGGCGTATTTTTCGGAGAATCGACACTCCTTTTCAGCAAATTATTGACCCGCAACAGTAACTCTTCTAAATTAAACGGCTTTGTCAGATAATCGTCTGCACCTTTCCGTAAACCTGTTACTCGGTCTAGGGCCGTGTCTTTAGCAGTCAGCATCATAATTGGCACCTTCATATCCGTCAGCCGAATTTGTTCACAAACCTGAAAGCCGTCAATTTCGGGCAGCATGACATCTAGAAGAATAACGTCAAAATGTTGTTCTTTAAAATGTTTAAGCGCCTTTTTACCATCCTCGGCAGTTACGACCTCATAATCTTCCATCTCTAGGTTTAATTTAACTACATCTCGGATATTTTCTTCATCTTCTACTAAAAGGAGTCGCATGGCTTTATTTTTATGGTTTGGAATCACTTACTTCCCCTCTTAAACAGGAGATATTGCATTAAGTTTAAACTAAGCGTCAGCGGAAGGTAAAGAAATGGTGAAGATGGTGCCTTGTGGCCTATTATTGGTCACCGCAATTGTACCGCGATGCGCCATAATGATTTGGTTGACAATGTAGAGCCCTAGGCCCGTACCTTTGGTTTTTCGAGTATCTTCGTTGCCCACTCGATAAAATCGTTCGAAAATTTTCGATTTATCTTTGTCTGGAATACCAATACCGTTATCGGCAAATTCGAGCCAGATGCTTTGGTTCGTTTCGTCGTGTCGGAGTACAGTGTTTACAATTGGCGAATCGGAACCATATTTAACGGCATTTTCTAGCAAATTGACGGCTACGGACGTCAAGGCCGCTCGGTCCGCTTTAGCCATTACGGGCACCTTGGGCTGGCGTAAACCAAAGTTGACGGAGGGGTATTTGGTGCGCAATCGGTCGATAATATCCGATAGAAATTGGGAAAGATTGATGGTCTCCAAAAAAGGTTCGTAGGCATTCTCTACTCTGGCAGCCATTAGCAAGTCATTGACCAAGCGATTGAGCCGAACCGTTTCTGTCAAGGCATTATTAGACAACTGGTGAATATGTTTGGGTTCGAGTTTTTTTCTCTTTAAAAAAGTTTCTAGTACCAGTTTAATTGAGGCAATGGGTGATTTCAGTTCGTGGGTAATGGACAAAAGGAAGTTTCTTCGTTCTTGAGCGGCTTCTATTTTTCGATTGTAGCCTTGATTAATCAACCAAACACCAATGACCAAACTGATAACGAAGACCAGTGATTCTCCCATAATCATCCATTCCTGTTTCTCGTAGGCTGCTTCGAGTTCTTTGTACTCGGGGGTTTGCAGAAACTCCGCATTATCTTCTACTTTTCCATCGGCAATCATCATCATTTGATTGTAATTCGCTTGCCAACGAAAGGCCGTTCTGTTTTTGGAGAACAGCAGAAAAGACCACCACGCAAAAGCCAATAGCATGTAGGCAATCACAATGTTAGACATCAACCTTAATCGAATATTCTTTTGCATTTTCTAATTTATGAGTGAACAGATTGGAGGGCTGAAAAATTAGATTACATTCGCCTCTTTGCCATCCGATTCTCTCGCACTAAAATACTACATATTTATGGTATTTGGTTAAACGATGGCTAAAATTGTAATTCTCTGACAAATCTCTCCGAGTCCTATCTCTACAGAATCACTTACAACTCTTACCTTAGTGCCGTACGTAGAAATAACTGAGGCGTCTTTAGTTTTTAAAAGCAAAACCAAGAAAACTTT
>JBCCQK010000494.1:0-6246 GCA_039024375.1 Bacteroidota bacterium | reverse complement strand
GCTTCGAATGATAATAGCCGCACCAATTACAAAGGTTTATTTTAAATCAACTGCCTATTTTGTATAAATATTCGTTGGGAAGGCTAACGAGAAATCGTAATTTGGGCTTCGAGTTTTTTAAAAACAGCTATGAATTATGAGAAAAACGACTACTTTACTGCTTTCTTTATCCTTATTCCTTGGCAGTTACCACACACTTGCACAGACAAACCGTCCTAAAATCGGCTACGCCTTCGGCGGCGGCGGTGCTAAAGGAATTGCTGAGATTGGGGTATTAAAGGTCCTCGAAGAAGCCGGTATTCGTCCCGATTACATCACGGGAACGAGTATCGGAAGTATCGTCGGCGGTCTGTACGCTATTGGCTATTCGGTAGAAGAATTAGAGGCCCTCGCCAACGAAATTGACTGGAATTATTACTTCAACGACGAACTCAGTCGAACGGATTTACCCATCGAAGAGCGGCTTATTTCCGACCGTTATCAATTAAAGTTAAATATTGAAAATGGAAAGATAAGATTGCCCGGCGGTTTCGTACAGGGGCAAAAGGTGGGCCTCTTGTTGTCACAATTGACGCTCCCCGTTCACGGTGTGGACGATTTTGACGATTTTGATATTCCATTTCGTTGCGTGGCGGCAGATTTCGAAACGGGCGACCCCATTGTTTTAGGTAGCGGCTCTTTGGCCAAATCCATTCGAGCGAGTATGTCCATACCTTCCATTTTCGAGCCCATTGAAATTGATGGAAAATTGCTGATTGACGGTGGCGTCGTGCGCAATTTGCCCGTGCAAGAAGTAAAGGAAATGGGGGCTGATATTATCATCGCTATCGACGTGACGAGTCCATTGTACAAAAAGGAAGAGTTATCCTCTTTTATGACGGTACTGGAGCAGGCGGGTAGCTATCGTTTGGCAGCGTCTATTGAAGCGTCCAAAGAAATGGCCGACATATTTATCCATCCTGCCATCGACGAATTCGGCGCACTGGACTTCGATAATGCGGACACTTTAATGACACTGGGAGAACAGGCCGCTCGAGAAAAACTTCCCGAAATATTAGCCTTACTGAAAGAGTATCTGCCTACCACACTCAACGAAAGAGGGACTGAACTACCCGAAACCTACGACATTGATAATATTTACATCAAGGGCACTTCGGAGTCGAGTCGCCAACTATCCGATAAAATTGCCAATGTCAGTTCCCGAAAGGGCTTTTCCATCGAAAAAGTAGAAGACCGCATCACCCGACTTTTTGGTAGCAACTACATCAAAGACGCCTACTACGAAGTGATTGAAGGGGAAGAAGGACTATACGAATTGGACATTGACGCCAATCTGCAAAGCGGAAAATATATTCAGATTAGCGCCAACTACGATAGCGATTTGAAGGCTGCTTTACTATTCAACGCTACTTATCGCAGCAAGGGCGTTCGGGCGGCGAAGTTCAGTATAGATGCTAAATTATCAGAGAATCCGTTGCTCTTAGCCGACTATATTGTTCATTCTAACACTAAGTCCGTGATAGGACTCAATCTCAATTTAAAACTCAATCACTACCCAGCTTTCTATTACGACGAAGATGGAGACCCCGACGAAGCCTTTAATATCAACCATTACAGCGTTGGGATGGATTTATTCAAATCGCTGAGTCGCCATACTAAAGTAGGGGTTGGCATTGGACTGGAGCGGTACGCCCAGCGAGTCAAAATTTTTGAAAAAAGTACGGAGGAATTGCAACTGAACCAAGCAATAACGACAATTGGATTTGTACGAGATAACCGAGACCGCCCGCTTTTTCCAACGGAGGGTTCGCTGTTATCCCTCGATGGAAAGCTAGCCTTTGCGGGCAATTTTGAGGAGCCGATTATCAATCGACAGACTGACTTGGGGAGCATTAACAAGATGCTTCGTTTTCAGTTCCGTAAAGTGTTTTCTTTGAAACCTAAATTTGCCGTTGAATGGGACACCGATGCGGGTTGGATAGGGGCCGAACAGGACAACTTTTTGAACCTGTTTTATTTGGGTCGGGAAGTTCCTGGTGAGCTCACCCACACCGAGTTCATCGGCTTAGACTACGCAGAATTGGCCGTAACCGCCTACGCTTTATCAAGAATTAAACTCCGTTTCCAACCCAAGCCCAATGTATATACGTCTTTAATGTTTAATTATGGTCAATATCAAGCGGACAGTTATTTACGAGTTGTTGAAGAGGAATCGAATATTACCGAGTCATTGGACAACGACATTATGGGGTTGGGTGGCGAATTGGGCTTCATTACGCCACTCGGTCCGGGGCGAGTGACGGCCGAATATAATCTTTTAGAGAACAGGACGAACTTTTCGTTGCATTTGGGTTATGCTTTTTAGAAAAGTCATAGGGGGGATTTCAGAAATCCGTGTCACTCATACTACAAAGTTGAAGTTAGTTATTTTTTAAAGGCAAAAAGTCACTAATTTTGATTCAAGAATTGCATTTGAAAAAAGACAAATTGTATAAAAGCTGATTCTTTCGAACGTTACCACCGAATAGAGTTAGCATTTTTTGGTACCAACTATTTTCACAAAAGACAACTACTAGATAATTCGAAATGCGTAAAAATTGGATGCAACCTAATCAAGAAGACGAAGCATCGCTACAGAAACTTTGGGAACTCAGCGGAAATTACAAAAGTAATTACGAACCTAATGTTGCTAAAGGCTTGGCTACATTGAAGTCCCGAATAGCTGAGGATGCAACTACCCCTGCTACTAAAGTTGTTTCCTTAAATCGGACCAACTGGTTGCGACGAATCGCTGCGGCTATTATACTATTGGTCACCTTTGGCTTCCTAGCCCAACAATTCCTAGCAGATGCCCCCACAACACAACAACTAGTAACGACTGATACGGTTCTAAAAGATATTCAATTGCCCGACGGTTCTACGGTGTGGGTTAATAAAAACAGTCAACTCACTTTCCCAAGTACTTTTGGAAGTTCGGAGCGAATCGTTAAGCTCACAGGAGAGGCTTTTTTTAAGGTCGAAAGGGATACGGAAAAGCCATTCATTGTGCAGATGGACAATAGTCAAGTCAGAGTTTTGGGCACTGCTTTCAACGTGCGGTCTTACGAGGCGGAAAGTGCCGTGGTCGTAGAAGTCGAAGAAGGAAAAGTACAGTTTTCGACTGACGAATCCACCGAAACTAGTATCTTAACTGCCAATGAAAAGGTAGTTTTCAACAAAGAGCAAGTTACCCTAGAAGCCCAACCATCAACAGATTGGACCGATACGGCTTGGAAAAAATCACAACTGAATTTTGAAGACCAATCTTTGTCGGAAGTTTTTAACTATTTAAGAAAGAATTTTAATGTTGAGGTCAATTTCGGTGCAGAACAAGTCAAAGGCTGTGGACTCAACGCTACTTTAGTGAATAATACGCCCGAAGCTATACTAAAGCAGGTAAAAGCGGCGTTCCCTTCTATAGAATTGAAGCGTATGGACGCAACAACTTATCAATTCGTCGGTAGCTGCGATTAATTTTAAAAGTAGAGCATTACTTTTGAAAAAAGCCTTATGACTCGTTAAGTTATAAGGCTTTTTTTGTAGAGAACCCCAAATAATTCTCCCACTATCAACTAAATCAAGCGGACTGCGTTAAACAGTGAGATGAGAAAAGTAGTTAGCATAGCATTTTTTTACTGCTGGGTCTTTACTACCTTTGCCCAAACTACATTGGAGCAACAGGTAGATTTCTATGCGGACAACATACCACTCAAAAAAGCTATTCTACAACTTAGCCAACAGATTCAAGTTGGTTTCACTTTTAGTAGCCAAGCCATTCCACCAAAGACTGTTTCGGCTTCTTTTCGGCAAACCTCCGTCGCTTCCATACTAGACCATTTTTTTCAAGACACTAATATTCAATATCGAAAAGAAGATGGTCAAATTATTCTATTTCGACCAAAACCTAAAAAATATTACACGCTTAGTGGATACATTAAAGATGCCGAAACGGGAGAGCGACTCATCGCTGCGAACGTTATGGCACTTAATGCGCAAAAAGGAATTGCCTCTAACGAGTACGGTTTTTTTAGTATCACTTTGCCGAAAGGCGATTATCAGTTCAGCTTCTCTTTTTTGGGCTATCAATCCAGAATCAAAAGAATCCAATTAAAAAAGAATACCTGGATTTCTATTGACCTAAAACCGTCATTGACGTTGAGCGAAGTCGTCGTTACCTCTAAAGGCATTGTGTCCAATCAAGCACCCTTTTTTACCAACAAAAACAACGTTCCCGTTAATTATAGCCAACAGCTTCCAGCATTGGGAGGAGAAGAGGACTTGGTTCGTACCATCAACTTGATGCCGGGTGTTCAAACGGGTACGGATGGATTTGGCGGGTTCAATGTGAGAGGCGGCAGCGCCGACCAAAACTTGATTTTGCTAGATGGCGTTCCCGTTTATAATGCGTCGCACTTGGGTGGTCTTTTTTCCATTTTCAACAGCAGCGCCATCAAAAGCGCTCAGCTCTATACGGGGAACTTTCCCGCTAGATTTGGTGGTCGCTTGTCTTCCGTATTGGACGTTCGAACCAAAGAAGGCAATCAGCGACAATTTGCGGGAGAAGCGTCCGTGGGGCTAATTGCCCTCAAGGCAGCCTTGGAAGGACCAATCGTTCGCAACAAAAGTTCCTACTTTTTTTCTGTGAGACGGTCGATAATTAATAATTACCTAGAACCGATTAGCCGAAAATTGAAAGAACGCAAGGGTGATTTAGGTAGAACGGAGCACACCTTTTTAGATTTTAATGGAAAAGTCAATTTCTATTTGGGTAAAAAAGACCAAGTTTTTTTGAGCCTCTATCATGGCAATGACCGCTTCGGCGACGACAATCGGTCTATTATTAATGGCACTGATTTTCGGAACATTATCCATAATCAAGACTTAGATTGGGGCAATACAATTGGGGTTTTACGGTGGAATCACCTGTTTTCCGACCGACTTTTTGCCAATACGACCTTGAACTTCAGCAAATTTTGGTTCAAATCGGAAGAATTGTACGACGAGACTATCGTCAGTTTCGGACAAGACGAGACCGAAACCATTCGAAATAATCTTTTTTACAATCTCTATAATTCTAGCATTGAAGACAAATCAGTCAAAGTTGACTTTGATTTTATTCCTTCCACTAACCATTACATCAAGTTTGGTGCAGAAGCGATACATCGAACTTTTCGCCCAGGCGCATTTACCCTTGACCATAATTCTGCCCACGCCCTCGACGAACGGGGAATGATTGATTCGATGATTTCGGTGAACAATACCGTTCATTCGCAAGAATACGCAGTCTATTTAGAAGACAATATCACCTTCACTGATAAATTGAAAGGGAATATTGGTTTTAGAGGAACATTGGTGAGTGTCCAATCCAAGAAATATTTTTCTTTTCAACCTCGTCTTTCTTTAAAATACACCGTTAATCCAACAACTAGATTGAGTGCTTCGGTCAGTAAAATGATGCAGCCACTGCATTTATTGACGACAACGGGCATTGGTCTGCCCACCGATTTGTGGGTACCTGCCACGTCCAATGTGCATCCGCAGTTGGCCTGGCAAGGAACCCTTGGACTACAGAAACAGTGGTCACCTGGACTTTCTTTTTACGCCGAAGCCTACTACAAACACCTCAAAAACCTCATTGCCTACGAGGAGGGCAGCAGTTTTTTAATTGAATCCATTGTGTTAGATGCGAGCAATTGGGAAAACAAGGTGACAACGGGCAGCGGCCGAACTTACGGCGTAGAACTTTCTCTACAAAAACAAACGGGCCAACTACAAGGCTGGACTAGCTACACTTTTTCGAGAGCCCAACGGCAATTTTCCGACATCAATTTTGGCGAACCATTCAATTTCCGCTACGACCGTCCCCACAGTTTTAAAATAGCCACGACGTACCAATTCAACAATCGAGTAAATTTCAGTGCAAATTGGTCTTACGAAACGGGCATCCCCACTACTCTACCGACAGCGGCCTTTACCTTTCAATCCTCCAATCTATTTTCTCCCGTCACGGTTTTAGGGGTTGGAGACAAAAATAGTTTCCGCTTACCCGCTAATCATCATTTAGATGTTGGTCTCAATTTTCAGTGGAACAAAGGAGGTGGTCAACAGCGACTAAAATTGGGAGTTTATAATGTATATAATCGCAAAAATCCGCTTTATTATCGTTTAGAAGAAAAAGAAGATGGTAGCGGTGATAAGCAGTTTGTT
>JBCCQK010000493.1:0-6264 GCA_039024375.1 Bacteroidota bacterium | reverse complement strand
GAACTTAGCAATAGTCATCAATAAATCATCGGAAGCATCGGGCAGGTTTATCCATAAGTCTAGAAAGACATTTAGCTTAGTTTTGATTTCGCCTTCTATTTTACCCTCTATCTTACCTTCTATCTTACCTTCTATTTTACCCTCTATCTTACCTTCTATCTTGCCCTTATCAATTAGATAATCGTAAGTAGTCATAAATTCATTTTTTACGTTGATTGGTAAATTGAGCATTACTCGGTTTAGGTCCGTCTTATCCAGACGAAAAGTCTGATAGATATACAAGACGAAGACTTTGATATAATTTTGAGTAATCGTATCTACTGTCTGCTCTACAAATATAAAAAATTTGGCAAAATTTTTCAAGACGTACTCTTTATCGCCTTTGTGCTTAAACAATAATAACATAGCTAATAGCAGCTTCATTTGAACAGCTTCCAACTGACTATCTGCCTGCTGATTTAGGTCGATTAACAAATAGTCTATCGATGGAATGTACGGTTCAAATGCTGCGGTAGGCAAATCAAAGAGGTCTTTGAAAGTCTTGTCCTGCCAAGCCTCCGTGCCGTGATACAAAAGTACGGGCAAGATGGGAACAGGTACATACTTTAGATAATCCCTTTTTGCTTTTTTAGCTGCTTTCAGTTCCGTCTGCCATTTTCTCTTTTGCTTTTGGTACCCTTGAACCACATAGGTCATAAATTGCAAATCGGGTAATTCGTAGTAACTCTTATGCTCAAAAAGTAAACTAAGGTAAGTGGGCTTCCCTTTCCATTGACAAGCATAAATCACGTCCGAAAAGTAAGGCGCTAAGTCTTCCGTGATGAAACTATCGGGCGCTTGCCGCAAGGTACTTAGGTCTAATTCTGATAGTATCTTTTGGGGAAAGAAGTGTTCTATGAGCGCCTTGGCCGCTTGGGGCAACTCCATGACTTTTTCAAAAAGGTTGTTGTGTGGGTGTTGGGCGGGCATCTATTTGGGTATTTGTGTAGTTAGCGTTATCCACAAAGATAGCATTTTTGCCGAAAGTCATCTTCGCCTCCTCTTCAGTATTTAGTGATTGAAAAACTAAAGGGTTCTTTGCATGACTTTGGCCAGTAACGTTGAGTCGAAGGTTGCAGTATTTTGGCGTTAGGAGGGGACAGAGGAATTATATGGCTGCTTCGTGTCGTCAGATTTGGAAGAGCAAACTGTCTTGAATTACAGGTATTAAATTGTTAATTTTGATAAAAAATCGAACTAAAAAATGATAGATTCATCAAAAAAACTAATTCGCTTCGATTGGGCCATTAAATCGTTATTACGCGATAAAGCTAATTTCGATGTTCTAGAAGGTTTCCTAGCCGCATTGCTCGAAGATGAATCTATTCAAATCTTAGAATTATTGGGAGAAGAAGGGCAGCAAACAGATGAAGATGAAAAATTTAATAGATTAGATATTCTAGTCAAAGACCATAAAGACCGACGCATTATTATTGAGGTACAAACCACCCGAGAATCGGATTATTTAGAACGCTTACTTTTTGGCACGAGTAAGTCCATTGTAGATAATATCAGCATTGGTAAAAAGTACAAAGACATTCACAAAATTATTTCTATCAGTATCTTGTTTTTTAATTTAGGCAGAGGAGAAGATTATCTTTATCATGGAACGACGACCTTTATTGGCATGAACGATAAAAAACCTTTAATTATTAAACGTAAAGAGGAAAAGGTAATAAATGGCCAAAAGGTTATTCAATTTAATGACCGCAATATTTTTCCAGAGTATTATCTAATTCGAGTAGAAAAGTACAAGAATATCGTTCGTAAAAAAATAGACGAATGGATTTACTTAATAAAGAATAATACCGTGAAAGAAGGTTCAACCGCTAAAAATATTGATAAAGCAGTTGAAAAATTAGCGTATATAAATATGAGTGAAGCAGAAAAAGAACGTTATCAACAATTTTTAATTAATCTACACAGAGAAGAAGATATTTTGGATACTGCAAGAAATGAAGGAGAGCAAATTGGCTTCAAAAAAGCAGCGCACAAAATTCAGGAAGCTGAAGATAAAGCCAAACAAGCAGAAGATAAAAGTATCATAGCCATGATGCAAAATACAGACCTTACAGATGAAGCCATCGCAAATATCCTTGGTTTACCGTTGGAGCGAATCCAACAAATTCGGAGTACCACTTAATTTTTGACCTTGTTAATACCAAACTACCCAAACTCATACACATCAAAGTTGGTAATAGGCGGCTAAAAGAAGTGACTGCCCTTTTTGAGAAAATTGCTCCGAGATTAGTCGACTTATTAGGACAACACGACCTATTGGAAGTCCATGCGGATAAAATTATTGCTATTGCCTAGAAGGCCGTCAATCCATATCCAATACCTCTCGATACTGTGCTACGATTTTTTCTACCGCAAAATCCTCCGCTCTTTTTCTTGCTTTGGCTCGATATTGTTGGCGTAAGTCTTCGTCGGTCCTCATTCTTTGCATAGCTTTGGCTAATAGGTCAGCGTTGCCGACGGGCGTTGATATGCCATGTTCGGTGACTTCTATATCTTTGGTTATTTAGTGGTGGAATTTCAAACAAAGAGACCAAGTTTATGAATAATCGTTAGATTTTAACGGCACTACGGCATTGCAGGTAAGCCTAGCCTCACTAATAACAAATCACGCAGTCCCTTCAAGATTTGTACAATTTTCAAAATATCGTCCTCGTGAGTAGCCGAATAATCCTTACTGACCGCAAATTCTTTTCCTTCTAGTACCATAAAATACCAATTTCTGCCAACAATGTAACAACCATATATAATCTCTTGCGCCTGATTTTGGGCTTGACCTACTAGCATAGCCGCCAAATTTTGACCTGCTGGGTCTCCGCTGCTATTGATGTCTTTTTTGTACTCTTGAAAAGCAAAAAAGGGATTTTCTGGTTCAAAATTACCCGCAGCAAGCATTCCGTCAGGTTTTCCCATTAATTCGTAATTGCCGACTACCGCTGAAATAGGGCGTTGGGCAAAGAAATTTAACTGGTAAGGAACTTTAAAATCAATGATGTGGATGAGTGGGCCAATAAAACCGAGGGAAAGCTCCTGTTCGCTCCAGCTACTTATATTTTTTAGTAATCGACGATGATAATGTTTAGCTATAGTTTTCTCTGCCTCGGTCAAGGGAGGCAATACGTTCAGCCAATTATCTAAAGCTTCCAGCTTTTCAACTTCTTTAATTCCAAAGATTTTATATAAACCTTGCTGAGTCATTTGGTTAAGATACAATTTTTCGAATGCTTCTTCCATCTTACTATTTTAACTCTAAATATAATGCTATTCCTCGAATCGAACAAGTACAGCTAGCGTTTTGGGGAAACCTCGCTTGTAATGTCGGACAATTTCGTCTATGAGCAAATTTGGAGTCAATGGACTGAAGTGTATGAGTGTTTGTGGATGAAGGCGTTTTTATATATACGTCGCAGAAATGAAAAGAATGGATAATTTTCGTAGTTACTCCTTTGAGGGATTAGTATCTACTTACATACAAGACGGTTTGTTTTATTAGCATGAAACGGCTATTTTTGATAAAAATCGTAGCTTATGAAAATTATCAATCCAATTTATGATTATGCCTTCAAATACTTGATGCAGAATAATCGTATCGCCAAAAAAGTACTCTCGACACTTTTAGAATGCGAAGTAGTGGAATTGATGATAGAACAACAAGAAGTGATAACGGTAGACGAAAGTAGAGGGTTCAAACTGTATCGCTTAGATTTTAGCGCCATCATCATTAACGAAGAAGGGCAAAAACAAAAAGTACTGATTGAGCTACAAAAATCTAAATTACCGACTAATCTAATCCGCTTTCGGTCTTATTTGGGGGAAAGCTATACTAAAAAAGAAGTAGTTATTAATGCGTTAGGAGAAGAGGAAAATAAGGTGTATCCAATTATTTCGATTTATATTTTAGGGTATAACGTGGTGGATATTCCTTACTTAGCGGTCAATATTGATAATAAAATAACCAACGCAGTTACCAAAAAAGAAGTAAACGTAGCGAGTGATTTTATCAACTTACTGACGCATAAAACTCGAATCATACAGGTAAGAAGGTTGAAGACAGTACACAAGAGTCGTTTAGAGCGCTTTTTGTTGCTGTTTAATCAAGCTTGGATAACAACGGATAAATTTATTTTAGAACTCGAAGAAATTCCCGAGGAGTTTACCGATATAGTCAATTATTTAAGAGGTCCTGTGCAAGATGAGGCTTTCAGAAAAAAGTTGAGAGGGGAAGAAGAAATAGATGATATCTTTAGAAATCAGGAAGCCCAACTACTGCGCCAGAAGGAAGCATTATTGGTCGCTAAGCATAACGAAGAAATGGCTAAGCAGAATGAAGAAATGGCTAAGCAAAGAGTAGAAGCTGCTAAGCATAACGAAGCAGTTGCTAAGCACAATGAAGAAATGGCTAAGCAAAGAGTAGAAGCTGCTAAGCATAACGAAGCAATTGCTAAGCAGAATGAAGAAATGGCTAAGCAAAGAGTAGAAGCTGCTAAGCAGAATGAAGAAATGGCTAAGCAGCAGGCACAAGCCATGCAAATTAAGTTTGCTCGGCACTTGCTACAACAACAAACGCCCATAGAGGAGATTGTTCGCTTGACGGGCTTGGAGGCAGCTGTTATTAGGCGATTGTAAAAAATGGGAAATAGGGGGTATTAATTGGTCTCACTCCAAGGCAAAAAATCGAACGGATTTGGTTTATCTTCGACAACTACCGAAAAGGCAGTTAAGCAGGAGAAATGATTTTAATCGTATCTTTGGTGAAGCTCAAGATTTGCCGCATGAGATTTATTATTGATGTTCATTTACCCCGAAGCGTAGCTAAAATATTCGCCAATCTTGGGAGTTATCCACACTAGCGGATTGCCTGATGGTAATGCGACAAAGCAGACCTCACCATCAATAAAGATAGAAGCGACTTTGTCTTGATAAAAATGGGTTGGCGGGATAAACTGTTTGTCCATACCGTTTCTTTTCATATCCAAATCAAAAATGGACAAGTTTGGATTTACGAAAATAAGGTAGATATTGATTTACCGAGCCTCTTTGTGCAGGCTGGAGTGGCTAAAGAGGACATTGTACTCGGTTTTCTAAGTCCTACATTGCGCTCCCTTACCGAATATGGGATAGGCGCAAAAGCCGAGTCTATATGAAAGATTGAACAGTTTAAAATTTATTTATTTGTCTATTGGGTCAGCATAATTTACCCGAAGTCCATACAGATAAAATTATTGCTATTGTCTAGAAAGCCGTCAATCCATATCCAATACCTCCCGATACTGCGCTACTATTTTTTCTACCGCAAAATCCTCCGCTCTTTTCCTCGCTTTGGCTCGATATTGTTGGCCTAAGGCGTCATCAGTCATCATTCGTTGCATGGCTTTGGCTAGTAATGCTGCGTTGCCGACGGGGGTTAGGATGCCGTATTCGGCAATTTCTATATCGTCGGTTATTTGGTGGTGGAAGTCGGTGTTGGGGGCTAGGATTTCTCTTGGGCCGGAGGGGCAGTCGGTGGAGATGATGGGGAGGTGGCAGGCGAGGGCTTCGATTAGGACGTTGGGGAGGCCTTCGTAGTCGGAAGTTAAGAGCAAGCAGTCGGCAGTAGCCATGAATTGGTGTGGATTGGGCTGATAACCCAAAAAATGCACTTTTTCGTGTAATCCTAATCGTTCTACGGTTGCTTTAATGGTAGTCTCCATACTTCCCTTACCAACGAAACACAACTGACAATTTAAGTGAGCAATCTGGGCAAAAGCCTGAATGCTTAATTGATGATTCTTAACGGAATAGAAGTTGGCAACTTGGAGGAACGTAAATGTCCTCTTAGGAAGGTTGGACACCTTTTTTATTGCAATACTTGATAAATCAATCGGATTATATAAAACGCTTATGTTATTATTTAATCCAAAATTTTTCCGCAAATCTGCTTGAATACTGTGGGTGTTGCCAATAATTTGGTGAGCCTTTGGATATAGTTGCTTGATGAGTAGCCGATAAATGCCGTTTTTTAGCTTATTTTGAGAAAATCGGACAGATGGTAAGCTGGAAACCCTAGCGATAATTTTAATTTTCCTAGATAAATAGGGTATTAGACAACTCATTAAATTGGGTATGGTGTCGAAGGAAAGTAAAGTATCTATCTTCTCGGTTTCTAAATATTTGAATAGCCGAAAAGGTAGAGTAAGAAAGTATAAGTAACGAAAAAAAGAATCTGGT
>JBCCQK010000492.1:0-6266 GCA_039024375.1 Bacteroidota bacterium | reverse complement strand
CCGTATTGTGCGTTGTAGTCAGCGATTATGGTTTTAAGGGCGGCTTTCTTTTCCTCTGGCGATTGCTTGTTATCTTCTTTTTCTTGCGGCAAATCTTCCTGTATTTGCTGCACATCCTTATTACCTTCGGCAGGTGGAGAGAACACACAAGCAATGTTCAATGGCCTGTAGCTGTCATCTTCTGCCAACTTTGCAGACTGCGCTTGTTTGAATAACTCATAATATTCAATAGCATCGTTAATAGAGGCTGTAGCAAGTAACGCGTTAAAACGTCGTTGATTGGTGGCGGCATCATGCTTTTTAAGTATTTCACTAACCACAGACGCAGGCGATGGCGGCTTAGTTTTTGGTGTTTTCTACTTGTTGAAACATATCCAAAAAATGTAACGATTTTAAAAGTTTTTGTAGTTGTACCCTTCAACTCAACTAGCATATCCAAAAAAAGTAAGGGCTACAGGACAAATTACAAGACACGATTGACACAACACACTAATTTCGAAAGTTACTTAGTTGACTTTCAGTAGAGATGTGAAAATGATTTTTTTATGTTAAATTTCTAAATTTCTAAATTTTGACAACTCAAAATTTTAGATTTAGCAATAGTAATTTTAGATTTCACATTTTCTCAAGTTGTCTATTACAACAAACTTTTTAATCTCATTCAACAATTTTCCCATGAAGCAAATCGACTCTATCGATTCAGTTACACATCTTAATTTCCCTGATTCTGCTACCGCAGAAAGACGGAACAACATTGGCGCTTTCTGCTTAGCCATTTTTGGAATTGTAGGTTTAGTAACCTTGTTTTCTCCAAATCTTCAGTTCGGCCCATTTAGCGCCACTGAAAAAGCCGATTCCACAAAATTCTGGCTTACCCCAACTTCTCTTAATTCAGAGCAAACGGCGTTTCACACTTCTACCGACGTCAATTCATCGAATAAGGCGGGACAATCTACTTTAGTTGCGACCAGCAATTTGGCGATTGCTACCGTGAATTACTAATCACTAAAAGTCTCTATTTTCACTCCAATCAGAAAACAAGCAATACGGAATTAATAAAAAAATGCACTGTGAAATACCCGTGCTTTGAGAAATCGAAAGTTCAAAAAGTAGTACCCCCACAGCAAAGTTGACAATTAAATTCATTTTGAGAGCGTACTACAAAAAATCTACCCCCTCTACATTAGGGAACACTATTTTACACCTTGGCAATCCACTCCTTTTAATAGCGAGTGGATTGCTTTTTTTTTGCGTCAAATTTGTTGGACAACGATATTTCCTTACTTTTACGCTATCCAGAAATCGTAAGCTTACTGCATGATTTCTTAGTTTTTGTATATTAGCTACGGATTTCAAACAAATTATTACAGATTACTGTATCAATTTTCAATCTGATTATCTAAAAGTAATCTGACTTCTGGCAGTCCGAACGGATGGTCCGACTTCTGACTTCTTGTTAAAAATTAAAAACTAAAAATATGCGTTGGCAAAACAGTGAAAGAAGTAAAAATGTAGATGATCGTAGGGGCCAAAGTGGTCGAAAAATTGGTGGTGGTATTGGAATTGGTGCCATTATTTTAGCCATTTTAGCTTTCTTTTTAGGGGGCGACCCAATGGCGGTGTTGCAGGATGCGAGCCAGTCGGGGTCGGTGCCTACCGCTACCCAATCGGCAGATTTAGAAAGTCGTCCAGACTATGCGCTTGGCGAGTTTGTAAAAGTAGTACTCAACGAAACGGAAGATGTTTGGAATAAGTTGTTTCCTGAACAGTTGGGGCGTCCCTACCAAGAGCCCGTTTTGGTTTTGTATGACCGACAAACTACTTCGGCTTGCGGTGCGGCAAGTTCGGCTACGGGACCTTTTTATTGTCCAGGCGACCAAAAAATATACATCGACTTGAGTTTCTACGAAGAGTTAAAGACTCGTTTTGGCGCTTCGGGTGACTTTGCCATGGCGTACGTCATTGCACACGAAGTAGGACATCACATTCAATATTTGTTGGACATAACGACGCAAGTGGAACAGCAAAGACGACGGTCGAGTAAGGCCCAAGGGAACCAATTGTCCGTTCGATTGGAGTTGCAGGCGGACTTTCTTGCGGGCGTCTGGGCCCATCATGGCCAAAAAATGAAAGGCTTTTTGGAAGAAGGAGACCTCGAAGAAGCCGTGCAAGCGGCGGCGGCCGTTGGAGATGACCGTATCCAAATGAAGTCCAGAGGATATGTCGTTCCCGATGCTTTTACCCACGGCACTTCCGAACAACGAGTTCGATGGTTTAAGAAAGGATTGATGTCGGGTCAGTTGAAAGATGGTGATACCTTTGCGACGAATAATTTATAGAAACAGGGAAAAAAATTATCAATTACAACTTATTGGTTTTCAATTTACTTTGTTCCGACCGTGAACCGTTTACCGTCAACCGTGGGCCGATAGCCAACTAATCACTAATCAACTAATCACTAGTCACTACACTAGTCGAAATGAACCACATTAAGAATATTTTTTCTATAAGAGAATTTGAAGATATTTCTGGAATAAAAGCCCACACTATTCGGATATGGGAAAAGCGTTATAACTTGTTTGAGCCTCAAAAAACAAAAGGGAACATAAGGCGCTACGATATTTCAGAATTACAAAAAGTACTAAACGTTGCATTTTTGAACAATAACGGTTATCGGATTTCAAAAATTGCGGCACTCTCCAACGAAGAACTAGCCCAAACGGTAAGGTCGCTAGTGGAGGTGGACATCGAAAATTATTTCCTAAGTCAATTGAAGTTGGCCATGTACAGCTTTGATGCGTCCCTTTTTGATATCGTCTATCAAGAAGCCATTGCTAACCGCACTTTCAAAGAAGTATTTCTGGAAATATACGTTCCACTATTAGAATTTGTCGGTTACTTGTGGCAGACAGATTCCATTAGTCCCGCACATGAGCATTTTGTGTCTAACTTAATTTATCAAAAAATACAACTCAATACTGCGCAGCTTTACCTACCTGATTTACAATCAAAGCAACCCGTGTATGTTCTGTTTCTTCCCGAACGAGAAATGCACGAAATCGGGTTGCTGTATCTTAATTATGAATTAAAAAGTAAAGGTTTTTCCACCATCTACTTGGGAAGAAGTATTTCCTTGGCGCATTTGGAAAAAGTTAAAGCTGTTTATGCGAATATTATTTGGGTATGCACGGTCACGGTTGCTCCACCCGAGAGAATGCTAAGAGATTATCTGGAAGAAGCTAAAAAGTTAACCGAAGGAACAGAAGACCAATTTTGGATGGTTGGCCAAAAATTATCAGAACTGGGGAATTTGTCGGTCTCGAGCAATCTTAAACTATACCTTTCTTTGAAAGAAGTCCTGTCAAAATTTCCTTAAAATCTAACTTTTAAGTTTTAACGGTCTAGCGGAGAAACAGTCTTACTTCTAATTCACTAAACCATTTCTGGCTCCCAAACCGTATCTTTTACTTGATTGTAAACCATTTGAACGCCTTGCTCCAGAGAAATGCCAGAAGTCCAGCCTAGTTTAGCTAGTTTACGGTTGTTCATTAATTTTCGAGGCGTACCGTCGGGTTTAGATTCATCCAAAACAATTGCTCCCTCGTAGCCAACTACTTTTTTAATCAATTGGGCTAGGCCCAAAATAGAAATTTCTTGACCCGTTCCCGCATTTACAAATCCCGATTCGTTGAAGTGTTGCATTAAAAAATAACAGGCATTCGCCAAGTCGTCAACGTGCATAAATTCTCGTAGTGGTGTACCCGTTCCCCAAATCGTCACAGTTGGTTTATTCGCTCTCTTAGCCTCGATGAACTTGCGCATTAAGGCGGGTAGTACATGCGATTTCTCTAGGTCGTAATTGTCATTGGGACCGTACAAATTGGTGGGCATAGCAGAAATAAAATTACAACCGTATTGGGAGCGATACGCATCGCACATTTTGATGCCCGTTATCTTAGCAATAGCGTAAGGTTCATTGGTCGGTTCCAACTCACCCGTCAGTAAGGCATCTTCGGTCATTGGCTGCGGGGCCATTTTAGGATAAATACAAGAAGACCCTAAAAACAAGAGCTTTTGCACGTCGTTTTCGTAGGCTGCATGAATAACATTACTTTGAATCATCAGATTCTCGTACAAAAATTGGCCACGGTAGGTATTATTGGCTAAAATGCCGCCCACTTTAGCCGCAGCCAAAAAGACATAATCAGGTTTTTCTTTCGCAAAAAACTCGTTGACGGCGGCTTGATTGCGTAAATCTAATTCCTTCGAAGTTCGATAAATCAAATTTTGGTAGCCTTCCTTTTCCAATTTTCGCTTGATGGCCGAACCAACCATTCCTCGATGTCCCGCAATGTAAATTTTTGCTGTTTTATTCATGGGTAATTTTGTAATATGGGTATTCATTCTATTATTTCATAGGCCTTTCTAAATCGAATTTATCCAAATCGTAAACCGTATGCCGTGAACCGATTGCCGTATTTACTTCATCTTCAGTTGAGCCATAATTGGATGCTCAGGATTTACTACGAGTTCTTTCCGATTTGGATGAATTAAAACATCCATTTCTTCCATTGGAATTGCTCCTAAAATGGGTTCTGTGTTACCTGGCAATACTAACGCGTTGGCCGTTGCCATTCTATTTTTAAAAAGCACTTTTAAAGGGCCAACAACGTCAAATTCAACAACGGAACCATTAGATAATTCTGCTTTTCGCTTATCAATTGTTTTCAGTCCTAATTGTGCTTGTATAGTTTCATTAATGGCCATCATGTAAGCACCGCTATCTACTAGCATAGACACAACTATTCGTCTAATTTCTTTTTTTTTCAATTGACCTATACTTTCTAAAACCGTATCTGCGTAATTAACGAGGGTGATGTCGGCATATACTAATCCCATAATTTCATTTTTTAATAATTGTCAACGAGGAATCCTAAAATTAGCTAAAAAAAGAAAAATGGGAGACTACTGTTTAAAAAATTGCTTAACCGCTTGGATAATATACGCCTGTGTATCTGCCTCCATTTCCGTGTGAATGGGCAATGATAGTACTTCCTGACACAGTTGCTCCGTATTTGCCAATGGTTTTCCATCGTAATAAGGCGCAAAAGCAACCTGTTTATACAGCGGTACCGGATAGTAAATCATCGAAGGAATCCCTTTTTTCTGTAAATAGGCTTTCAATTCATCTCGTCGGCCATTTAGAATCCGCATTGTATATTGATGGAACACATGCGTAGAGTAGGGAAGCCGTTGTGGTGTTTGGATGGCTTCTAATTCGGAAAAAGCCTTATCGTAGGCCTTCGCCACTTTGCATCTCGCTGCTGCGTAATCATCCAAATGGGGCAATTTGACTTTCAGTACGGCCGCTTGAATGGCATCCAAGCGAGAGTTGCAACCAATCACTCGATGCTGATATTTTTTGGATTGGCCATGATTAGCGACCATTCTAATTTTTGCCGCTAGTTCATCATCATTAGTAAAAATAGCACCTCCGTCGCCATAGCAACCCAAATTTTTGGAAGGAAAGAAGGACGTACAGCCAATGTGTCCAATCGTGCCCGTTTTTTGGACGCGTCCGTCGCTAAAAGTATAATCGCTGCCGATGGCTTGGGCATTATCCTCAATAACGTATAAGTTGTGCCGTTGAGCGACTTTCATAATAGCTTCCATATTGGCACTCTGTCCGTACAGGTGAACGGGGACAATGGCCTTCGTCTTAGGGGTAATGGCTGCTTCAATATCCGCTGCCGTTGCGTTGAACGAGTCGGCATCTACGTCAATCATCACTGGCTTTAAGTTCAGCAACGCAATGACCTCGGCAGTTGCCACGTAGGTGAACGCAGGCACGATGACTTCATCGCCCGGTTGTAGCCCTATTGCCATCATAGCAATCTGCAAAGCATCCGTTCCATTGGCGCAGCCAATGACGTGGTTAACGCTTAAGTAATCGGCTAAATCTCGCTCAAAGGCGGCGACTTTAGGACCTTTTATGAACCACGAAGAAGCTATTACTTCCGCAATTTCGGCGTCCACTTCGGCTTTTATTTTTTGGTACTGACCTTGGAGGTCTACCATGTTGATTTTTTTGGTGGTAATCATTGGCAGTGTTACGTTTTCGGTTTAAGCCTTGTTTCAATAAAGAATTTTGATTTAGATGGTTGATAATTTTGCTTGAAGATTCAATAAATTGAGATTACTTAACTAACAGTTTAAGAACAGTTGTCTTATTAAATGGGTAACTTACTGAAAGCAAACTGTTTATG
>JBCCQK010000491.1:0-6294 GCA_039024375.1 Bacteroidota bacterium | reverse complement strand
CTACGCATCTTTCTAAAAATTTGAATTTTCTCTTCGTTGATTTTTTTCTAAAATAACCCGCTATTCTTCGAAAAAATCGCCTTGATAAAATCCAAATTTTCTACGAAATCTTGCGTAGTTTATTTATTTCCTCATCCCTAACCAAGAAAAATGAATAAAGTTATCATTCTACTACTGACTGCATTAGTCCTAACTTCCGCCTGCGAAGAAAACACTGTATCTATGCCCGATGAAACAGCAATTCTATATACCATGCCCGAAGAAAGCGAACCCCACGAAGGCACGTGGCTGCAATGGCCCCATCAATATCAGTACGGGCGGGAATACCGAAATAGTCTAGACCCAACGTGGATGGCCATGACCGCAGCTTTAGTAACGGGGGAAAATGTGCACATTATCGCTTACAACGAAGCGGAAAAAAATCGTATTATTGATTTGTTGAATGCGGCAAATATTCCACTAAACAGGGTCGATTTTAGAATCTACAAAACCGATGATGTTTGGGTGCGGGACAACGGGCCAATTTACGTCAAAGACCAAGACGACAATTTAGTCATTCAAGATTGGGGGTTTAACGGTTGGGGGGAGAAAATAGACGAGCAGTCTGGTTTACCCATCGAATTTGCTAACTGCGAAACGATTCCAGCTCAAATAGGGGCCAACCAAGGAATTGACGTAATTGACTTAAACGATGTCATGATTAATGAAGGCGGCAGCATAGTGATTGACGGAAATGGCACATTGATGGCTTGTAAAAGTTCTATCCTAAATGACAATCGAAATCCAGATATGTCGCAATCTGAAGCCGAGAGTATTTTCACAGAATATCTTGGTGTTACAAATTTTATTTGGTTAGAAGGACAAGCGGGATTAGAATTAACCGACCAGCACATTGATGGATTTGCGGTCTTTGGCAACCAAACGACGATTGTCACTATGAACGAGGCCGATTTATTAGAATTTGATGTACAGCAAAGTGATATTGACCAATTATACGCCGCAACTAACAAAAACGGAGTACCTTACACCTTTTTGGAAGTCCCACTTACCCAAAACAATGTTCGAAAAACGGACGGCACTGACCTCGGTTACAAGGGGTCGTACATCAATTATTATATCGCCAACGATAAGGTTTTGGTGCCGAACTATAATGACCCTAACGATATGGTTGCCAACGAAATCATTCAGACGCTTTATCCATCGAGAACAGTAGTGGGAATAGATGTTAGGAATTTGTACGAAAATGGAGGGATGGTGCACTGTGTGACGCAGCAACAGCCACGATAAATAAAATTGCATCTAAAGGTAACGTCTTCGCCAAATGAATGATGAGTGATAAATGATGAATGATTTTTCACCCCATTTAAAAGAACTTTTCGTCATATTAAAAAAATCTATTGTTCATTAGAATATAAGAACTATGCACCAATTACATACCTTTGTCTTGGTTTTTTTCCTCTTCAATTGCACTTTATTTGCACAAAATTGGGATTACTATCCGCCTTCGGCCGTACCCGACAGGATTATGTTAAACCTCACGGATAAACCCGAAAGTCAAATGGCGGTTACTTGGCGAACAGCGCCTTTTGTAACAAAAGGATATGTTCAATATACCGTTGTAGATGGCTCGCCCGATATGTTGAAAAATGCAAAAGTTCGAGAGGCCATTTTAGAACCTTACTTGAGTGACCAAAACGGCGCTAACTACTTTTCGCTAGTACTGGATAGCTTATTGAGCGACACCCAATACGCTTACCGAACGGGAGATAATACCCACTGGAGCGAATGGGCGCATTTTAAAACGGCGGGTACTAAGACCGATGCCTATTCCTTTATCTATTTTGGAGATGCGCAAAATGATGTCAAATCCATGTGGTCAAGAACTATCCGAAGTGCCTTTCAACAAATGCCAAAAGCAGATTTTTTACTACACGCAGGAGACTTGATTAATCGGCGGAACAGAGACCACGAATGGGGTGAGTGGTACTATGCGGGGGGGTGGATTTACCGCATGATTCCCAGTATTGCCACGCCCGGCAATCACGAATACGGAGAGAACGAGGCGGGGGAATACGTGTTATCCAAACACTGGAAGCCGACCTTCAACCTACCGCAAAATGGCCCAGCAGGTTTAGAAGAAACCGCTTATCATATTGACTATCACGATACTCGAATTATTTCTATTGATGCACCCGCTTTTTATCGGTCCGAAGCCGATAGTGTCAAACAGGTTGCTTGGGTAGATTCCTTGCTCCGGGATAACCCCCAAAAATGGACCATTGTGACGATGCACTACCCCATTTATTCGACCATTGGCGTTCGGGATAACGTAGAACTTCGTAATGCTTTTCGACCGCTATTTGAAAAATATAAGGTTGACCTAGTTCTGCAAGGACACGACCACGCTTACGGCAGAGGGACGAACTTGCCTTTTGGTAGTCAAAAAGAGGCAATAATGGAAGGCCCTATTTACGTGGTGAGTGTAAGCGGTCCCAAAATGTACCCCAATGGCCTAGACGAATGGATGCAAAAGGGGGCCTCGAATACCCAGCTTTATCAACTAATCGAAGTGGAAGGAGATAAGTTGAAATTTGAGGCTTTTAGGGTAGATGGTCAATTGTATGATGCTTTTGAGCTAAAGAAAAACAAGTCTGGCAAAACCTCATTTGTTGACCTTGCTCCTGCGAGTGATATGGATAGACTAGAGTTACCACAGAGGTATAGAAACAGCTTTAGCGAAGAAGAAATTTTGGAATACCAAAATAGAATAAAGGAATATAAAAAACGGAATAACAGAAATTGAAATACTCAAGGAGAGATTTTCCCTTATTCAAAGTCCGTCCACAGTCCAATACAAAATGACCTATTTTGATATAAAACCAACAATTATTTGTTTATTCATTTGCTTAATGGCAAGTAATGGTTTTGCGCAAATCACTTTTGACCCACCAGAAAAATCCGTAAAAATTCAAGCAGTTAGGACCTCCCAAGCAATCTATATTGATGGAAAATTGGACGAGGCAAGCTGGTTACAAGCTGCTCCTATAACTGATTTCATACAAAAAGACCCAGAACAGGGAACTCCTGCCAGCATGCCAACCGAAGCGAGAATTCTGTACGATAAGGATTATCTATACGTCAGCGCAATTTGTAAAACGCCTAACGGAAGAGCTGATATTAGAACGCAGAACATGCAACGGGATTTTAATTATTTCCAGAATGATATGTTCGGCATAGCGATAGATGGATTTCTCGATAAGCGCAATGCGATGGCGTTTCAAACCAATCCTCACGGCACCCAGCGTGAAATTTTGGTGATGGATGATAACATTTTTAACCGAGAATGGTCGGGTTTATGGAAAGTGCGCACCCAGATTTCCGATTCCGCTTGGGTGGCTGAAATGGCCATTCCATGGAAAACCCTTCGCTATCCTCAAGGTTGTACCGAAATAGGCATTATTTTAACTAGAAATATCAGAAGTAATAATGAATATACCTCATTTCCCGCAGTACCCCGTGCGTTTAATGTGTATAGAATGCCGTACGAGGCTATCCTAAGTGGCATTGAGCCGCCACCGCCTTCTGTAAATGTACAGGTCACTCCCTATGCCCTTGTAGATAATAACAGAACTTCTATTGACGGGGATATTACAGAAGAAAGCACAGGCTTAAAAGTAGGAGGTGAGGTCAAATGGGTTACAGGGCCAAGTTCCGTCCTAGATTTTACCTTCAATACGGATTTCGCCCAAGCCGATGTGGACCGACAAGTAGTGAACCTGTCCCGCTTTTCTGTACTGTTTCCCGAAAGAAGGCAGTTTTTTTTAGAAGGAAATGAAATATATACCATGGCGGCGTGGGACCCCTTACAACCGTTCTTTAGCCGTAGGATTGGACTGGATGACAATGGCAATCCCATTCCTATTGATGCGGGGATTCGATTCACCAACCGAAGTGACAAACAAAACGTTGGACTGCTAGCGATTCGACAGCGAGCAAATGGAGAGACACCCGCTTCTAATTTCGCCGTTGCTAGATATTCCGCTAATCTGTCTTCGCAAGGTCGTATTGGTGGCATGGCCACTTTTCGGCACGATGAGGCCAATGCTTTTGGTCAATCCACCACGAACGTTACGGCTACTATTGATGGCTTTTTCCGCCCTACGCAGCAAATTAATTCTTTTTGGATGGTGTCGGGTTCCAAGACCACGGGGGGGATGGAAGACCAAGGACTTTCGGGCGCCACTTGGACTTATTATGACAATAACTGGATATATATAGGCCTTGTAGAGGCCTTTATAACTTCTGAATATAATCCTAGGGTGGGTTTTGTAGATGGTACTAATTACCTACTGACTAGCCCCGCAGTTATCTTTAGGTTACGTCCTAAATGGTTACCCAAATTCATTAGGCAATATTCGCCCGTAATCACTACTTACGCTTACAACTATTTAGATGACCTCTCTTTTAGAGAAGGGTCTATTAGAATTACGCCGTTTTCCGTTGAACTTCAGAATGGAAGTGAATTTTCCTATCAAATAAGGTCGGACTGGCAGTCTCTGCGCAATACCTTTTCTCCCGTGGGAATTGATATTACTTCGGGTGATTACCAGTACATCAGTCACCGCATCAGCTATGTAGGCGACTTTTCGAAGAAATTTGCCTTTAGTACCGCCTATCGCTTTGGTGGCTATTTTGATGGCCAACTAACCAACGTTTCCTCCTCTTTAAGGTTTGCCCCTCTGCCCCATATTCAATTAACCGCCGATTACGAGTTCAATCGGCTTTCCGATTTGGGAGAAGCCAATAAAACGGAAGAGACCCATTTAGTTGGAGCAGAGTTGCGGTTGGCACTTAACCCAAGGGTTCAGCTTATCTCCTTTTTACAATACAATACGACTTCCAAGCGGACTACCCTAAATAGCCGGTTTGTTTGGGAGTATCGACCCCTTTCTTACATCTATTTGGTTTATAATGATAATCAACAAGATTTAGTTAACTTTGAGTCGGGACCTACTACACGCTTGCGGAATCAGCAAGGAATATTTAAAGTTACTTTTTTAAGACAGTTTTAAAAATAGCGCAAAAATAATTATGAAAAGAAGGAAATTTATTCAATTATCAAGTATAGGCGTTGTCAGCGCCCCTCTAACGAATTACGCTAGTAAATCGGTACATATATCAGCAGACTCCCCCGAGGTGGTTGTCATTGGCGCGGGCACTTTCGGTGTGTGGACAGCCTATCACCTGCGTCAAATGGGGGCTAAAGTGACCCTATTAGATGCCTACGGCCCGGGTAATTCCAGAGCTAGTTCGGGCGGAGAAACGAGATATATTCAAGTTAATACCGATAATAACATCATCGTACAGAGTGCGGTGCGAGCGTACGATTTATGGAAAAAAGTAGAGACCGAATCTGGTGAAAAATTGGTGCTGGCAGCGGGCTACCTAACCCTATCTCCAGATGAACAATTTCATTCATTTGGGTTGAAAAGAAAAAAGCAACTGGCCGAACAAGGAGTGCACAACGTAGAAGTACTCAATCAAAATGAAATCCAATATCGCTGGCCACAAATTTATTCGGAAGATATTACCGCGGGTGTTTATTACGATGGTGGCGCTGCGGGGAGTACACTGATGGCTAGGAAAGGCTGTCGGGTAGTGGCCCAAGAATTTGTCAAAAACGGCGGCACGATGACCATCTCCAAAGGAACGCCCATTATCAAGAATGGGAAAGTGGAAGGTGTTAATATGGGCGATAAAACTTTAAAAGCGCAACATTACGTCTTTGCCTGTGGGCCTTGGTTACGTCAATTGTTTCCCAATTTACTTTTGCCTAAGTTGCAAGTGCAAAGAAGAGATGTCCTTTTTGTCGGGACGCCCGCAGGAGATAACCGATTTTCCCACCCAAAACGCGCTTTGCCGCATATTCCCCAATCGAAGGACCGTGCTTGAAGCCACCGCCCGAACCAGCCCCCACAATCCAAGTATTCTCGGAGGACGGTAACTGGTCAATAATAAAATTACCATCTACCGAATTGGTCACTTGACAGACTCGACTTTCGACAATCGGTTGGTTCGCTAAGCCCGGAAAGCGTTTTTTAACAAAATCGTGTGTCCGTTTTGCTTGGTAAGGATTGACGATTCGCTCGTCCATATCGGGGTCAAAAGTATTATAATCGGGGTAAGGGGCTACTTTTAATCCTCGGCCTTCAATATCCGAAAATCCGTAGTAGCCACTGCCGTAAATGCTCCAACTGGGCAAATTGGGGTGGGAAAATCGGTTATCTCCTGCGG
>JBCCQK010000490.1:0-6310 GCA_039024375.1 Bacteroidota bacterium | reverse complement strand
CTTCCACAACCTCTTCCCGACTTCGAAGTCTTACAATCGTTCGAAGAAGCGGGAAAGATTACAAAAGAAGAATTTAGAGCATATTGGGGCAATAACGACACCGCCAATGTGTACATTCAGAACGACGTGACCATTTACCGAATGACCTATCAATCAACTGGTTTAGATGGGAAACCCATTACGTTGAGTGGTGCTATTTTGATTCCTAAAAATAAAGCCGTTAAATCCGTAATGGCCATTCAACACGCTACGTATTTTGCTGATTCGGAAACCCCATCCGTTAATCAAGGTTTTTCGGTAGTTACTCGAAAGAGCATTTTTGCCGCTAACGGTTACATAGTATTTTTACCCGATTATCACGGTTACGGAGCGGATGCAGCGAATATTCATCCGTATCACCACGCCGAAAGTTTACGCTATGCTTCCAAAGATATGCTGTTGGCGGGCTACGAATTTTTGCAGCATCAAGAAATTAAAATTGATTCGAAGTTATTTTTGGCGGGCTATTCCGAAGGCGCTTATGCGACCGCTGCTTTGCAACAATCCCTAGAAAGTAAGACCGATTTTCCTTTCACACTCATCGCAAGTTCATTGGGTTCTGGCGCCTATAATTTAAAAGCCACTTTTGAAGCCTTCACGTCGGACATTACCCAACCTTTCGGGTGCGTCCCTTGTAATGCTTTCTTTTTGCAATCTTACAATGAAGTGTATTCCATTAACTACTCGATGAGCGACTATTTTCTATCGCCTTACGACCAGCGCATTGCAGATGGTTTGTTTTTGGGAAATTTTGATGCGACTGCCATTGCCCAGCAGTTAACTGATGAAGGTGCAACACTTTTTAAGCCATCGTTTATTCAGCATTATTACCAAGGAAAAGAAGTTAATTGGGAAAATGCCCTTACGGAAAATTCAATTCACGATTGGCAGCCCAAGCATCCAACCTTTATCACCCATAATGAACAGGATAAGGTGGCACCGTTTTTTAATAGCCAAGCACTAGCCGAATTAAATCAAAGAAATGGCAATGTTCAATTTTTACCCATCCCAAACACCAACCATTTTGATGGCATTTTCCAGTGGGGTATTTTGACGATGGAGTATTTTGGGCAGTTTTAAAGGTAGATACGGCTACAAATGGGATTCAAGGAACAGTATAGTTGGTAACTCCTTAATTGGTCTCGGCGGTGCCATTTCGGGCTATTATAGTGCTCTAGTTTACTTGCCACAACAACCTATTGGATATAAGCGAATTTGCAAATGATTGAAAAATTGGATAAGTTTATAAATCTTTATTGTAGAAAAAAAAATAGAATAGTTGGAAGTATTACCGCGAAAGTATTTGCATTAATAAACCATTTTACTCTTCGAACATATCATTAACCTCTATAGAAAAACCCTCAATGACCGAAGAGATGACCGTCTCGCTTGGGGTATATAGTTGTATCTCTCACCTAAACAGTCTCCTAATAAAATAAGATTTTCAAATCAAATTACTTGACTGTAAAAAATTCAAAAAACATGAAGTATTTACCTTTAATGTGCTTAGCGTTGCTATGCATTTTATTCACTCGAAATTCGAAGATTTTATCTTCGAATCAATATTTTTTAAGCATTTGACTTATTTTTTAGAGGCTGATATTTTTATAAGAAAATCCTTTAGGGTTAAGTAAAAACTGGAAATGATAAGCTTTTTTTTGTAAATTAGCCGAAATTTAACCACTCCCACCACTTCTAATATTCCATCTACCACTTAATAATCTATGAGAAAATGGGTGACTATAAGTCATCCCTAAAGACTACACACCTATGCTATTCAATAGCCTTGCCTTCTTTGGATTCATTGGGCTTTTCTTGCCCGTTTATTTTTTGTTAAAAGGGAAAGCACGCCTTTGGTTATGTCTGCTCGGCAGTTACTATTTCTACGGTTGCTGGGACTATCGCTTTCTATCGCTCATCGTTTTTTCCACATTAATTGACTATTCGGTTGGTTTAGCTTTAGAAAACAATGACAATCAGCGGCGTAGAAAGCAGTTATTGATTTTAAGTATGGTGGTCAATTTAGGGTTTCTAGCCTTTTTTAAATACTGCAATTTTTTTGTAGAATCCTTTCAAGATTTGGTGTTAAGTATGGGCATGACGCCTTCTTTTAACACCCTACATATCATCCTGCCCGTTGGCATTTCGTTCTACACTTTTCAATCCATGAGCTACACCATTGATGTGTATTATAAAAAAATTCCCGTGGAACGGAGTTTGCTGCGTTTTGCGACATTTATTGCCTTTTTCCCACAATTGGTAGCGGGGCCAATTGTCCGTGCAAAAGAATTTTTGCCCCAATTTACGATGGATAAACAGTTTGATTGGCAACGATTTAACTCGGGAAGTGGGCAAATGCTGTGGGGTTTTTTTAAAAAGCTGGTGGTGGCCGATTCCTTAGCACCGTTTATCGACCAATGTTTTGCGGCACCTGGGACTTTTTCCTCTCTACACTTGCTAGTTGGCGTTGTCTTTTATTCCTTCCAAATCTACTGCGATTTTAGTGGTTATTCCGACATTGCCATTGGACTAGCCAGAATTATGGGTTTCGACTTCCCCGACAATTTTAAAACCCCCTATTTCTCCAAGGGCTTTAGCGAATTTTGGCAACGCTGGCACATCACGCTATCCAGTTGGTTTAGAGATTACTTGTACATTCCTTTGGGAGGAAGTCGCAACGGTACTTTCAACACTTACAAAAACTTAATGATAACCAATTTACTGAGCGGGCTGTGGCACGGAGCCAATTGGGTCTTCGTTTTTTGGGGATTTTTGCACGGCATTTACATTGTTATTCAACGACTGATCGGACCGTATTTTGGTAGCTTAATGAACGCTTTGCGCTTTCCGCAATTGGCTAAAGATGGCATAAACATCGCATTAGTTTACTCCGCTACTTGCTTTGCGTGGATTTTCTTCCGCGCCACCGATTTTTCGAATGCCCTAGATGTGATTGGAGGCATCGGAAGTTTGGAAAACTTTACGCTTTCAAGTATCGTCAATAAGTTTTGGTTTGCCAAAGGCCTAATAGTAATTGGGCTGCTATTACTAGTAGAAATAGCGAACGTTCAGTTGGATTTTAGTAAATTGATTCAACGACAACCCGTTTTTCGCGCCACTTCCTTTGCGGCCGTCCTTTTATTAATTGCTTTTTTTGGTACTTTTGGCAGTAATGCGTTTATTTACTTCGTTTTTTAGTCTTTAGTGACTAGTGACTAGAAATTAGTGACTAGTATCCAGAAACCAGTATCTAGCATCCAGAATAAACTACTGAGAAAAGTATGCCCGACCCTACGGCCCAATATTGGCTATTCCAATCTAGTCCTAAAGTCTTTCGTCTGCAAGACGCCTTGGCTGCCGATGCGGTACATTCATTTGCAGTTAAGGCACACCGAAAGGCGATTCGAAAAGGGGATAGGGTGATATTGTGGCAATCGGGCAAGAAGGCGGGCTGCTATGCTTTGGCTACGGTTACTTCGGAACCCAAAGAACAAGACATTTCAGCCGTGGAAATTCCGTTCTTTCGGCAGCTTCCCGACACCGAACAGCGGGTAGGTTTAATCATTGACTATAATCTTTGGAATCGGCCGATTACCAAAGAAATTGTTCCCCATAGCACAGCGTTTAATGAGTTTTACGGAGGCATTCCCGGGACAAATTTCAAGGTAGATGAACAGCAATTCAAGTTATTGGTCAGGGCAATCGAACAGTTAGACACCGCCAACGAGCCGTTCGTACCTTATCGAAGAACCAAGCCGCCCCAACAAGCTTTGAATACGATTTTACAAGGTCCACCTGGTACGGGCAAAACCTATCAAACGGTCAACTACGCCTTGTCTATCATTGAACATCGAAGTTTAAAAGAACTGGCCATCGAGGATAGGGAGGAATTGAAAAGGCGCTTCAACAACTACCGAGAAAAAGGGCAGATTCAGTTTTTAACCTTCCACCAATCTTACGCTTACGAAGATTTTGTAGAAGGCATTAAGCCGAGTACTCAAGATGGACAAATTCAATATCAAATCGAAGAGGGAATTTTCAAAAAAATCTGTTCGGCGGCAAAAACGGCGCTACTTTCTTCCAAAAAAACGGATTCAAAAACCGTCAATCTTAGTCCCGTAGATAACTATGTCCTCATTATCGACGAAATCAATCGAGGCAATATTCCGAGCATTTTTGGAGAATTAATTTCCCTTATTGAAGAGGACAAAAGATTAGGACAACCCGAAGCGATTGAGTCAATGCTCCCCTACTCCAAAAGTCCATTCGGCGTACCAAGCAATTTGTACATTTTAGGCACCATGAATACCAGCGACCGCAGCGTGGCACAGATGGACATGGCATTGCGCCGACGGTTTCAATTTATCGAAATGCCACCGATACCTTCCCTATTACGTCCCGCTATCGAAGCGGGCGTGAATTTAGATAAATTATTGACGACTTTGAACACTCGAATCGAAGCACTTTTGGACAAAGACCACCTCATTGGCCATGCTTATTTTATGAACACACACACCTTGGACGACCTAATCGAACTGTTCACCAAACAGATTATTCCCTTACTAAAAGCCTATTTTTTTGGAGATATTAATCGAATCGGGCTGGTGCTAGGAAAACAATTTTTTAAAGAAAAAAAATCGGCCGACGGAACGGTATTCAGTGATTTCGATGCCGATTTTGTAGAATCCATGTCTTACAAAAAATTGTACGAACTAAAAGCACCTTACGAATGGAAAGAGGCTGATTTTATCCACATTTACGACCCCAACTATGCGGCCTAAAATCATCTTTACGGTAACGAACGATTTGACCTACGACCAACGCATGATTCGGATTTGTCATTCTCTAGCGACTAACGATTTTGAAGTCCTTTTGGTGGGTAGAAACAAGCAAAATTCGATACCGCTGCAATCAAAATCTTTTCAACAAAAACGACTATCTCTCTTTTTTCAAAGAGGAAAACTGTTCTACTTGGAATACAATATTCGCTTATTTTTCTTTTTATTAATAAAACCATTTACCATTGTCGGAAGCGTCGATTTGGATAGTTTATTAGCAGGATATGTAGCTAGTAAAATTAAACGGCGAACGCTCGTTTTTGACGCCCACGAATATTTTACCGAAGTTCCAGAAGTAGTGAATCGACCATTCACTAAAAAGGTTTGGGAAACGTTGGCCGATTTTACCTTACCCAAACTGAAATATGCCTATACCGTTAGTGCCGCCTTACAAGATTTATTCACCGAAAAATACGGCGTTGCCTTTGGGTTAATTCGAAATATTGCTAATACTTATCCAACACCCGACCTAAGCAATCCATTGAATTTACCCGAGACGGGTTACCCCGTAGTTCTATACCAAGGCGTTTTGAACGAAGGGAGAGGTTTAGAAGCAATGATTAATGCCATGACCAAAATTGACCGAGCCGTTCTATGGATAGCGGGCGAAGGGGATTTATCCCAAATTTTACGAGCAATGGTACGAGAAAGAAAATTGGAAAAGAAAGTTCATTTTTTAGGCTACCTTACCCCCGAACACTTAAAACTAGTGACTCAACGGGCAGCTATTGGACTAAATTTACTGGAAAATCGGGGATTGAGTTATTACTATTCTTTGGCTAATAAAACGTTTGACTATATACAAGCAGGTGTACCCGCTATTCACGTGAACTTTCCCGAATATCAACGCATCAATGAGCAATTTGAAATTGGAATTTTAGTAGATGACTTGGAAACCAACACCCTTGTCACTGCTATTAATCGCCTACTGAAGGACACTACTTTTTACCAAAAAATTCAACAGAATTGCTACCAAGCGGCTAAGTTATATACTTGGAAAAACGAAAAAAAACGGTTGCTCCGTTTCTACCAAAACGTCCTCAATGGGGGGCGGTAGAGACGTTTCAGCACTTCGAGTGCTGGAACGTCTTTCCTCATCATTCAAAAAATAGCTCAATTCGGCCTCGGCATGATATCTATCCTAATTCCTGTCTATAATTTCGACGTCACTCAATTAGTGAGTGATTTACAAAAACAGGCGAATCAACTGACCATTCCCATCGAAATTTTGGTATTCGATGACGGTTCAACTGCGGATTTTAAACAAAAAAATCGAAGCATTCAAACCTATCCTATTGTCAACTACAAAGAGTTACTCCATAATCTAGGACGTTCCGCTATTCGAAACGCTTTAACGAAAGTCGCTAACTTTCCCTATTTATTATTCATGGACGGTGATTCTAAAGTAGTTCGAGTCGATTATTTAAAAAAAT
>JBCCQK010000489.1:0-6312 GCA_039024375.1 Bacteroidota bacterium | reverse complement strand
TTTATATTTTTTATAAAAAATATAAATTTTAACTTATGGTATGACCTACCTATTTTTGTGCTCGAATTAAGACGTATTTAATTTACTTTTCTCAAAAGTAATGTAAAAATTAGCCTAACCAAAATTTTAAAAATGAATAGACTTACAGGAGCATTAGAGCAAGAAGTTTTGAGTCCAACTAAAGGAAACAAAGCCATTAAGGTGGCAGTTGCCTACGGCGATGGCATTGGTCCCGAAATTATGGAAGCAGCGCTGCGCATACTGAAAGCAAGCGGAGCGAATATCGAAGCGGAAACGATAGAATTGGGAGAAAAGGTTTATCTATCTGGCAATTCTGCGGGCATTACCAAAGAGGCTTGGGAAGCGATTAGTCGGAATAAAATCATCTTAAAAGCGCCCATCACGACACCACAGGGAAAGGGCTACAAAAGTTTGAATGTGACCCTGCGCAAAACACTGGGATTGTTCTCTAACGTTCGCCCTGTGAGTGCTTTGTCCCCTTATGTACAAACCAATTTTCCCACAATGGATGTGGTCATTGTACGAGAAAACGAGGAAGATTTGTATGCGGGTATTGAGCACCAACAAACACAAGACGTGGTGCAATGTCTGAAGTTAATTACTCGGCCAGGCTGTGAAAAAATTGTTCGCTACGCTTTCGAATACGCAAGGGCCTACAACCGAAAGAAGGTGACCTGTATGTTGAAAGACAACATTATGAAGCTAACGGACGGCCTATTCCACCGAGTGTTCGATGAGATTGCACAAGAATACCCTGACATTCCTTCGGAAACACAAATCATCGACATTGCAACGGCTCGTTTGGCCGCCCGTCCCGAGCAGTACGACGTTATCGTTACGTCTAATTTGTACGGAGATATTATTTCCGACGTAGCGGCGGAGATTGCGGGTTCTGTTGGCATGGCGGGTTCGGCAAATATTGGTACGAACGTGTCTATGTTTGAAGCCATTCACGGGTCAGCACCCGATATTGCGGGGCAAAATGTCGCTAATCCGTCGGGCTTAATTAACGCTTCCGTGATGATGCTGGCGCACGTAGGAGAACTAGAAACGGCGGATAAAATCAAAAATGCTTGGTTGACCACGATTGAGCAAGGATACCACACGGCCGATATTTACCAAGAAGGCATTAGTAAAGCCAAAGTATCGACGGACGAATTTGCGAATTATGTCATCGCCAACATGGGACAGCGTCCACAAAAATTACCTATTAGTACGATAGCTGCTGGTTCGGGGAAAATTGAGATTCCCGATTATGACCGTCCGCAAGCTAGACAGACTTTGGTTGGTGTGGATGTATTCATTAACTGGCAAGGAAATGACCCCGAAGAAATTGGTAACGAACTGGTTCGCTTGAGCGCCTACAAAATGAAGTTGAAGATGATTACGAATCGAGGCGTCAAAGTATTTCCCAACGGTTCCCCCGAAACGTACTGCACCGACCACTGGCGATGTCGATTTGTTTCTTCGGAAGCTAGGAAACAAGACGGGCAATTGGTCTATCCGCCCGTTACCTACGAGCAGATTATCGCTTTACTATCCAAATTGAACAATGCGGGTATGGAGGTCATAAAAACGGAAAACTTGTACGAGTTTGACGGAAAGCGAGGATTTTCTTTAGGACAAGGAGAATAAGTGATTTTTTAAACCTTAGTCAAGCATTTTATACTCGTAGAGAGCCTCGTTAAAATATATTGTCATTAAGTAAAACCTTATTACATTTTTGCTAAAGCAGCGGTTGTTTTGAATAACGATTGCTGCTTTTTTTATTCTAATTTATTGACTAATTTGATGTCAAAAAAACCTTTTATTCGTATATTGCGAACGAATTTGCGGTGAATGACCCTATACTATCGTAGAGTTTATAGGCTATTCATATCATTCATTACTTATCATTTATCATTCATTTGGCGAAAACATTACCGTATATTTACCATTTTTTAAATTCACCATTTCAAACAATGTACTTAGACGTTTATTTCGGTTTAGAGTTAGAGGATAAGGTGTATCCGAAAGGAGACAAAGTGGAAGTAGGCGTTCACTACTTTGGACCAAAAGGACTGTTGAGTCTGCTGGAGGAACATTTGGGCTTAGTAGGCCATTCCAACACGATTGACTACTTGCGCATTGCGCAATATCGACACGCTTTACAACAATATCTGAAGCAAAATCCCGATGCGTTCTACGCCCAATCGTTCGAAGCGGACCAATTAGCCGCCGCCGAAGAATTATTGAATCGACGGGATGAATTGAAACTAGCAGGTTGGGATTTTGACATTGACGGAGCATTGCCCAAACGCCTATTGGATTTGGCACAAGTAGAGGAAATACTGGACGAAGTGGAGTACGAGTTTGCGACGGGGTTTGCGGATAGATTCACGGATGTTTTAGAGGCTTGCGATTTGCGGCCCGTTCCCATACGAAAGATATTTTTGAACGAACCTCGACCTCTATTCCCTTGTCACTGGCAACGGTTATTGGATTGTTTGGAAGCCAATGATGTGGAAGTGGAGTCCCTACCCGAGCCGACGATTGGTGGCGACTCGGATTTGGATGTTTTCCAACGGGGACTATTGGGGGACCGTCAAAAAGTAGCGGCGGGTGCAGATGGCTCTTTGCTCATCATTCGAGCGAAACGGGAGACGGATGCAGCAACGTTTTTAGCTAAAACCATTCGACTCAATCCCGATTATCGCCCTGTTTGTTTGATTCCCGAAAAGAATCGAGCGTTGGACAATGCGCTCGTACAAGAGGGGCTACCAAGTTTGGGGATTCTATCTGCTTCTCTGGCTAGACCTACGTTGCAAATTATTAAATTGGTCACCACCTTTTTGTGGCGACCCATTGACCCGTATAAAGTATTGGAGTTCGTTACCTTGCCGATAAAACCGCTGGAAGGTGATTTAGCGGTATTGATTGCTCGACAAATTGCGCAGCGGCCGGGGTTAAATAGTGATAATTGGTACGCTTCGATTAATCAATATTTTGAAGAAAAAGAAGCGGCGGCCCGTACGGATTCGTCGATAAAAATTGATAAAATTCGGCGGGAATACCAGTTTTGGTTTGAGCGCCGTCGCTATGATATTTCCAAGTCATTACCCAAAGATGAGGTCGTCGAAGTATTTGAATACATCGCCGAATGGGCGTCCAAAAAATACGAAGCGGACGGTAGTGTCAATACGTCTTTGATTGTTTTGAGTGAACAGTCGAAACGTATCAAAGAGTTGATGGAAGCCTTACCCGAATCGTATAACTTTTTGACGAACTTAGAGTTAGAGCGCATCGTTCGAACGATTTATCAACCTTCGCCCATTCAATTTCAAGAAGTACAAGTCGGTCATTTGCCTTTTGTGTATCATCCAAGTGCTTTGATAAAGCCCGTCGATGATTTGCTGTGGTGGAACTTTTCAATGAAGGAACGCCCTTCTTTTTTTTCCAAATGGTACCAAAAAGAAATTGACTTTTTAAAAAATTTAGAAGTTGAGTTGGAAACACCCAAAAAGGAAAACGATGTCTTGATTTGGCAACGCAAACGACCGATGCTACAAGCAGCGGGACGGCTTATTTTGGTGATTCCCGAAAGAGTTGAGGGGAAAGAGGTATTGGCACATCCGCTACTGGGCGACTTGGAAGCTACTTTTTCCAATTTAGAAGCCATTACTTTTGATTTAGATGCCCAGCGGAACGGCGCTTGTTTGGAAAGTAGTTTTGAGTTACCGCAGTGGGTCAACCTGTCGCAACAACCTATTGGTCAGCCAAAGCCCGTGCTAACCGTCGAAAATAAGGACATCATTGACGAGCGCGAACACGAAACTTTTACTAGCTTAGATTCGCTGTTTTATTATCCGTATCAGTGGGTGTTTCGCCACAAAGTTCGTTTACACAAATCGTCGATTCTAAGTGTGACGAGTGACAATGCGCTGTTAGGAAATTTGGCGCACCGAATTATTGAGTTATTACTAAAAGAAGACGTGCAGCAATGGAAAAAATCAGACGTCGAAAACTGGATTGACCAACGAGCGCCTCGACTGTTCGCTCGGGAAGCGGCGACGCTGCTCATGTACGGCCGAGAACCCGAACGATTGGCTTTTTTGAATACGATTAAATACGCCGCATGGAGCTTATTGTCTAGTATTCAGCAAAACGGATGGCGGGTCAAAGGTACCGAAATGGACTTAAACGGCCATTTTTTAGGGATTCCCGTTAAAGGAAAGGCGGATTTGGTACTGGAAAGGGGCGAAGAATTAGCGGTAGTGGACTTGAAATGGCGTGGTGGCACTTATCGCAAGCAGGTCATCAAAAACGAAGAAGATTTGCAGTTGGTCATGTATTCTAAGCTGTTGACGAAGGATTTGACTTGGGCGCATACGGCTTATTTTATTTTGGAAAAGGGCGAAATGATTGCTCGGAATAATCAGGCTTTTCAAAACTGTGTAGCGGTCAACCCCGATTGTGATTACATCGAAGTTAATGAACGGATTTGGGCGAAGATGACGGCGACGATGCGGTGGCGACGGCAGCAGTTGGAAAAGGGGCAAATCGAGATTCGGACGCAGCAAACGCAGCCTGAATTGGAGGAGTTGTACGAGGGGGAGTTGATGGAGTTGTTGGAAATGCGGGATGGGAATGCGCCTTTTGACGATTATGGGGTGTTGATAGGATTGGTGAAGTAGCGCCATTCTGGTCTTATGGACAACGGATACTTCTCTGATGTTGACATGGACAACAGATTTAGATGTTGACCTTTTGTTGTTGCTACTGCTACTGCCACTGCTACTGCCACTGCTACTTATTACTTTTTTGAGACAACAGCTTGCCCGTATGGGGATGCTCCGTTTGGTGTTGACTTAGACAGCGGATTTAGATATTAACCTTTTACAAACTCAGTTAATTTTACTGAAGCCCACTGCTTTCTGCTACTGCATACTGCCACTTTTACGTTTCCTCATTCTTTAGTGCACCTAATTGCATATTGTTCATTGCCCATTGTTCATTGCCAATTGCACATTGTTCATTGTTCATTTGCTAAAGGTAGCGCTCCAAAATATTCAACACCCGCTCCGTCAATTCGTTCTGACAGGCTTTTTGATAATCTTCGTAGGAACAAGCAATGAGTTCGTGTTTGCCTTTGACCGAACTATCCATTTGTAGCCACCAACGCCCGCTTTTTTTGCTTTTCCAAAAAGTCGCATCTTGGTCGTAATCTTTTAAGGAAACGATGTATTCTAACATTCCATCGGTGGTCGTGGGAAAGTCTCTTTTTCGTTGGTGAATCCCTTCCAGTAGATACCAGACCATGTGGGCAATGAGTTGCGCCGTTTGGTTGTTTGGGTCGCTGCCCGCCGTATAGCCGTAGAAACCAATAGAGGTTAATTTGTCGCTGATGCCTGCGTAATGGCACAGTTGACAGGATTCTTCAGAGGTGAATCCGTTGGGGGTATTGGACCATAAACCGGGCGCTTCGTTTTGCTTCAAAGCAGCCAAATTGAAGTAAATCGTGTCAGCGTTACGCAGGGTAGGTTCGACGGTTTCTATTTGTGCCTTAGCTTTTCCCAAACGGACCAACTCGTCATTTTTTTCTTGGAAAAATTGAATCGTAGCGGGCGGTGTCAAATGCGATTGGTAGCCGACCCAGCCCATAGCTTCCAGTTTAGGACTTTTAGAAGTGTGAATATCAGCGATGTAATTTTCGTCATTTTCGTGGAAGGGAATTCTTTCGTCCACGACGACGGCGGTTACTTTTTTACGGACGTTTTGGTAGGCTTTGAACTGCGCCGCAAAGGGGCGCTCTTCGTGACTTATCAGAATAGGAATGATTTGGTTGTCCAATAATTCTCGGAGAACGGGTAGTAGAAACTCGTCCGTTGCTTTGCGCAAATTGCCAATATCCACAATGGGCATTTTGGCGAACGGACAGGCCAATTCGTACAAGTAGCGCCGAACGGTATCAACCTCTTTGCCTGTTCCCAATAAGGCCACTTTCACCTCTTTTAAATCGGGAAAAATATCGGCGTAGCAGTCTATCTGCCGACCCAGTTGCCAGTCCTGTAAGTTTTCGTCGGGTTTGATGGATTTGAGCCAGTTTTCGAGCATGGTGGTTTTATTTTAGTATCGTCGCTGTTTATTATTCAGCGAGCAAATTACTTCTTTCTGGCCATCCGATAGTATTTTTTTGAAAAAAATTAACCGCTTCTACCAACATATAAAATCTATCGAATAACGTCTTGAACGCCGTTGACATTCAAACAGTTAGCTATTTTACCCAAAAAATTTATTATTGTTTAAAAAATA
>JBCCQK010000488.1:0-6367 GCA_039024375.1 Bacteroidota bacterium | reverse complement strand
CATTTTTCTTAGGGTTTCGTAAGCTGTGGGCGATTCGTCTCGAATGGGTTCTTCGATAAAATCTAGCGTTCCTTCGGGCATTCTTTGTAAAAAAGAAACGGTCTCTGGAATGGACAAACGAGTGTGATAATCAATGCCAATCGTAATGCTTTTACCGACTTCTTTTCGTAAAGCAATCATCCATTCGGCCATTTGGTAAATGGATATTCTTGGCTCAAAAATGCCTACTTCGGAACTAGACTCATATTCGGCGGGAGCGAGTCGAAGAACTGTCCAGTTATGGGCTAATAAAATGTTGGCTTTGTGCAGTAAATCTTCATAACTATTAAAACGTAAGGAGGCAAAACAATCAACAAAGTCTCGCTGCTTTCCACCTAACAGTTCGTAAACAGGAACGCCTAGTGCCCTACCTTTTAGGTCGTACAGCGCAATGTCAATCGCAGAAATAGCTGCCGTTAGTACTCGTCCTCCTTCAAAATATTGACTGCGGTACATTTCTTGCCATAATCCACCTATCTGCCGAGGGTCTTTGCCAATTAAAAAAGGTTTGAAATGTTGGATAGCGCCAACGACGGCCAATTCTCTCGTTGACAGCCCCGATGCCCCCCAACCGTAGATGCCTTTGTCGGTTTCTACTTTGACGACCAATTGGCTACCAGTTCCTACATTGACGGGGTACGTTTTAATGGCAGTAATTCTCATAATTATTGTAGTGATTGAATTAGTAGTGTATAATGAAGTGTCTCCAAGTTAGTCATCCATCTAGTTACTAAAGGTATGATTTGCCTAAACAAAAACTGAACAAAACTGAATTTTCTACACAACAGGTGTAAAAGCTAACGGGAAATCAAGATATTGAGCATTTTATAGCTTGCAACAGTATAATCAAAATAAATTGACAAAACCAACCAAACCCACCCGCAAACGCTACCAAATATTAGCCTTGGTCTTTGTGACCGTAGTCATCAACTATTTAGATAGAAGCAACATCTCGGTAGCTGCCTTTGCGCTCAAAGAAGAGTTGGGGCTGACCACTGTACAGATGGGTATTATTTTCTCGGCTTTTGCGTGGACATATTCTACGCTACAGATTCCTGGCGGTATTCTAGTCGATTATGTTCGACCGAGGATTTTGTACCCCATTATTCTGTCCTTATGGTCGATTGCCACACTTATTCAAGGATTCATTAGTTCATTGGCTGCTTTTGTGGGCTGCCGAGCGGCCATTGGTATTTTTGAGGCGCCTTCTTATCCCGCTAATAATAAGATTGTAACCAGTTGGTTTCCTGAAAAAGAGCGGGCGAGTGCGATTGCCGTTTACACCTCGGGGCAGTTTATTGGCTTGGCTTTCTTGACGCCTATGCTAGTCTTGATTCAAAGTTATCTGGGATGGAGAGGCCTATTTATTGTTTCTGGAATTGTTGGATTACTTTGGGCCTTGATTTGGTATTTCGCTTATCGAGACCCTCAAAATAGTACGGCTAATCAAGCAGAATTAGCATACATTGAAAAGGGGGGTGGTTTAGTCGAAGGAAATTCGGAACAAAAAGAACGACAAAAATTTACTTGGGCTGATTTAGAAAGTGCTTTCTCCTATCGAAAATTATGGGGTGTTTACATTGGACAATTCTGCTTAGGTTCGCTCTTCATTTTCTTCCTCACTTGGTTTCCCACCTATTTAGTAGAATATCGAGGCTTAGACTTTATCAAATCGGGATTTTTGGCCTCGCTCCCGTTTTTAGCAGCTTTCGTAGGAGTACTACTATCTGGTTTTACTTCTGATGCTCTGGTACGAAAAGGGTATTCCAACGAAATTGCTCGAAAACTACCTATCCTTACTGGAATGTTACTGTCCATGACCATTATTGGGGCCAATTATACTGATAATACTACCTTAATCATTCTCTTTTTGTCCATTGCTTTTTTTGGTAATGGACTGGCTTCCATCGCTTGGGTATTTATATCGCTGCTGTCACCGATACGATTAGTTGGTTTGATTGGAGGTGTATTTAACTTCATTGGTGGGTTATCGGCGGTAATTACTCCCATTGTAATCGGTTATTTGGTAGAAGATGGACAATTTGAACCCGCTTTGTTTTATATTGGGGCGATGGCTTTTCTCGGTTTTTGTAGCTATCTGTTTTTGATTGGAAAAGTAGAACGGATTGTTCCTAGCACTGATAGAACATGAATAAAAAGAACAACTTACTTTGTTGCGATTGGGGAACGAGTAACTTCCGATTATACCTCGTAAATTCACTCCATCAAAAAATAATAGGTCAGCTGGAAGAAGGGCAAGGCGTAGCCGTTGTATTCAAAGCTTGGAAAAAGCAAAAAGTACAAGATAGAGTTTCGTTTTTTCGTCAATTTTTGCAACAAAAAATCAATCAATTAGCCGAACGACTTGGGGTAGTATTGACCAATATTCCTGTAATTTTATCGGGCATGGCTTCCTCATCGATTGGTATAGTAGAAATTCCTTACAGTTCCTTACCCTTTCATTTGAATCAACCAAAATTAAATTTTCAAAAGATAACTGCTACGATTAAGTATCCAAACCCCCTTTTTGTTTTCGGTGGTTTAAAAGCAGCGATTGACGTGATGAGAGGAGAGGAGGTACAATTATTAGGTTTAAAAGAAAAATTGCCGGAGGGAGATTGCATTTGTATTTTGCCAGGTACCCATTCTAAGCATATTTGGGTAGAAAAAGGAACGGCTACTAGGTTTCAAACTTTTATAACGGGTGAGCTTTTTCGACTACTTGAAATCCATAGTATATTGAGTAATTCGGTGGCAGGTACTTTTGACTTAAAAAATCATCTCAGCGCTTTTAAAGAAGGAGTGACGGAGAGTAAATCTGGTAATTTATTAAATTTACTTTCCAAGATTCGAGCCAATAGCTTATTGAAAGGGGTTTCTGCTCCAGACAATCAAGCCTATTTGAGCGGTTTATTAATTGGAGCGGAGTTAAAAACATTGCGTCTCGAAAAATATTCCATAGTATTGAGTGGAGGTAAGCCTTTGATTTTTTTGTATGAGAAAGCACTGGCAACGCTTTTTCCGAACCAAAAAATAGTAGCTATTCCTGCGGATGAATTGGCAATGGCCATACCGAAAGCACATAGTTATTTGTTTCAGTCCATCAATTAATCAAAGATGCACCAATTTTCTGACGACCTTTTCCAACAGCTACCCATCGTGGGCATTTTACGAGGGTACGATAAAGCTACTACGCTAAAAATTGTCCATCTTTATGAGCAAGCGGGGTTTAAAAATATTGAAATCACCATGAATACGCCCGATGTATTGTCCATCATTACGGCAATTGTCGAGCAATATGGTGGGCGACTCAATATCGGAGCGGGAACGGTTTTAACCAAAAGCCAAGTGGATAAGGTGCTTTCGGTGGGCGGGCAATTTATAGTTTCACCCGTAGTCGATGTGGATATAATTCGCTACTGTAAGGACAATAAAATACCTATTTTCCCCGGTGCGTATAGCCCTACTGAAATTTATCAAGCATGGACAGCAGGCGCCAAAATGGTCAAAGTCTTTCCCGCTAGGAATTTAGGGCCTGCTTATATCAAAGATGTACTAGCCCCTTTAGATGACATTGCCTTGCTGCCGACGGGGGGCGTTACGTTGAACAATTTATCCGAATATGTGGACGCAGGTGCTAAGGGTTTTGGTATGGGAGGACTATTGTTTGAAAAACGCTTAATTGACCAACAAGATTGGGCGGGCTTGGAAAAACGCCTGGTTGCCGTTCGAGAGAAATGGGAAAAGGCGCAACCCTAAATAGGCTACTGAATAGACTTTATTCTTAGTAAAATAGGTTCAGTGGTTCCAGCACTCGAAGTGCTGGAATCACTTCAACACGAAAAATTTCAGAATAAACCTTAATAGAAAAACCGTACTTTACGCATTGAAAATGCTAAAAAAATGCTTCTTTTTAATCCTTGTCTTACTATGCGGACAATGCCAATCAGAAAAGCAACCGCAATATCTACTACGTGCTAGTTTGGTGTTCAACGAAAAGCACACTTGGAACCAAGCCTTTGAGTATTTCAGTCAAATTTTAGCCGAGCGGTCCAATGGTAGATTACAATTAGAAGTTTATCACTCCGAGCAACTAGCCAAGGAAATAGAGTCCATTCGCTTAATTCAAGCCGAAGTAATTGATATGACTATTACTAGTTCGTTGTTGAGCAACTGGATAGAAATTGCCGCTTTTTGTGAAATGCCTTTTTTATTACAAAGTAAAGAAGAGCAAGTTGCTTTTATCCACGGGCCAATCGGTCAGCGTATTGAGCGAGAAATCATCGAACACACCCAGCTTCGTCCGATGACCTACTTTTTGCGGGGTCCTCGCCAGTTAACATCCAATCGGCCCATCAAACACCCCGATGATTTGCAGGGTCTGCTTTTGCGAGTGCCGAATGTGCCTTCTTTTGTAACCGCTTGGAGTGCAATGGGGGCCAAGCCTACACCAATGGCCTTTTCCGAAGTGTTCACTTCCTTGCAACAGGGCACGATTGAAGCGCAAGAGAATCCATTCGCCCTTATTTTAAATTCGGGGTTTCCCGAAGTTCAAAAATACGTGAACGTAACGGAACACGTCATGAGTTGGGGCTACCCCGTGATTGGCGAACAGCAATTCCAAAAATTACCCAAAGATTTACAAGAAATTTTGCTCACCGCCGCGCAAGATATGCAAGCCTACGAACGGCAATTATTCGAGGCGAACGAAACAAAGGTTATTAAACAATTAAAAGAAAAAGGAATGACTTTCGTAGAAGTGGATAAGGCCGCTTTTGGCAAAAAATGCGAAGTAACGATTTATAATAGCTTGTCTCCCCAAATGCAAGCAGTCTATCAAGAAATTATCACCGCTAGGGAAAATAACGAATTGAAATAATGCAGAAATATTTTACTAAGTTCTTGAAATATGGAACGCTTTTAAGTACTTATGGCTTAATTGGAAGTGTACTTTTACAAATTTTTGCTCGATTTTTTCTGACTAATACACCTGCGTGGACAGAGGAGGCTTCTCGCTTGTTTTTCATTTATGCCATGGCCTTTGCGGCGGGTTTAGCCCTCAAAAGTGACGAATACGTGGCTTTGGATATTTTTTTTGAAAAACTAAATCCTATTTTGCAAAAGCGGTTATTACTGGTAGTACAAGGCTTGATTGTCCTGTTATTTGGCATTACGGCCGTTTATTCCATCAAATTTGTCCAATTGGGTATGCCCGAATCTTCTCCAAGTATGGCGATTAGTATGAGCGTCGCTTTTTTCAGTATGTTTTTGATGAGTGCTTCGATTTGCTACTTCGCCTGTTTAGAAATTCAGAAAATTAGGAAAAAGATTGACCGATGATTATTGTTGTACTCGTAGTGTTTTTACTGGGTCTATGTTTGCGCTTCCCCATCGCCTTTTCTCTGGGCTTAGCCTGTTTAGCTTATATCATAGGGCAAGGTATTCCTTTAATTGTCCTACCGATGAAAATGTATTCGGGGATTGATGTCTTTGTTTTGCTGAGTGTACCGGGCTTTATTCTAGCGGGGAATTTAATGAACCACGGCGGGTTAACAGCTAAAATCATCGCTTTTTGTAATCATTTACTGGGACACATTCGAGGTGGATTGTCTTTGGCCAATATCGGTGCTTCGATGTTGTTTGCGGGTATTTCTGGCACAGCCGTTTCTGATACGGCAAGTATCGGTTCGGTGATGATTCCTGCTATGAAAAAGGAAGGATACGATGAAGGTTTTTCTTGTGCTATTACCGCCGCCTCCTCTACCGTCGGGCCGATTATCCCACCGAGTGTGCCGATGATAATTGCGGCTACTTTGAGTGGTTTGTCCGTTGGGAAACTATTTTTGGCGGGGGCTATTCCAGGATTTTTATTAGGAATGGGGTTGATGCTAGTGGCGTACTTTATCGCCGTCAAAGAAAAATATCCTAAACACCCCCGAAGTAGCTTTCGGCAGGTAATGCAGGGATTTGTTGAAACTTTTTGGGCCTTATTGATGACCATCATTATTTTGTTTGGCATTATCGGCGGCGTTTTTACCCCCACGGAGGCGTCCATCATTGCGGTAATTTATGCCCTTTTGGTCGGTATTTTTGTTTATAAAAAATTGAATTTTAAAAAAGTACAGGTCGTTATTATCAATTCCATGAAAACTTCTGCTTCGCTGATGGTGCTGGTGGGATTTGCCAATCTATTTGGTTGGATATTGATTACCGAACGGTTGCCCCAAATTCTTTCTACGGAGATTTTAGCCTTCACGGATAATAAATACGTGGTGCTATTGCTCATCAATTTATTGTTGATTTTTGTAGGCACTTTCATGGAAACCAT
>JBCCQK010000487.1:0-6369 GCA_039024375.1 Bacteroidota bacterium | reverse complement strand
GTCTAAATAACTTAGCTTCATAATCAAGCCGCATATTTGAAACAGGAGCGTCATGCAAGTCGATTAACTGAATATCTAACACATTGAGTTTTTTCATAAATCAATTTCTTTTTTTATTTGGGTCAATATGAGATTTGGTTGAACCTTTTGGAACAGGATTACCTTCTGCATCTAAATATTTATCTCTTTTTCAAGTTGAATTTGGATTCTTTCTGTGCCAATGGTCTTTGCCTTCAAATCCCGGCTTACCTTCCTTCCCTTTATCAAAGGTTATTTCTTCTCCTGTTTTTTGATTAGTAAAATCTCGATTATTAGTATTTTCTCTTTTTCTAGGGTCGGTTGTATCTTCCCAATCATCACTTAGTTCATCAGGAGTAGTAGGTGGATTCTTCTCCCAGTCAATTTCCTCTCCCTCTTCTCCTTCCATATTAACAATAACTCCTGATTCAAGAGGAGCACTATTTACTATCGTATTATCCCTAACAACCTCTATCGGTCGTGGTCTAAACACAAAATTTTTAGGCGGCTTTGGTGGTGGTCTAGTAATTAACTCTTTTGCTGCCCAAATACCTATTCTCTTTAGAATTTCGGCAGCCACAGGTACTATCGGATTATCCCCATCAGGGTCACTCATCCGCACCGAATTTCGCATATTCAAATTATACGGCGACCACGCATAAAATTGTTCTACCTTGGGGTCAACCTGCCACCAATTTCCCGTCCAAGCATCCAACGTTCTAAACTTCGCATGATACACATCTAAGCCAAAATCGTTAACCCGCTCAATGCTATTAAACAGGTATTTAGCCCTAGAGTCTCGCTGCCAATCACCCACCATCAAACCACCATTCGGGTAATAATGGCTCTCATTGACAATCGTCGGTGTTCCTAAACTGTCTCGGAAGATAACTCTAGCATTGCTAACGTTATCTCGGATGAAAAATTGATGTTCCTCAAAAGTCCCTCCGTCAAATACTAACTTCGCATCTTCCAAATATATCCCATCCAACGTATCATTCCGATACTCAATCGAATTAAAATAATCCTGCTTCGAAACAATCACGCCACCTCTTTTAGCGACTTTCTGCACCTTCGTCCCATCCCCCAAATATAACCATTCTAACACATTTCCATTATCAAAAGTCGTTTTGTAAGCTAGATTGAAATAATTATATTGGCTCGTAATGCCTTTGTTGGGGTCTCTCGTTTGATTGCCGTTTGGGTCGTACAAGTAATCATCTGAACTGCGCTCCACAAAGCCGTCCGTTTCAAAACCACTCTGCGGACAATCGGCAATTTTTGCGGTAAAATTCGTCCCCGCCTTGGCGTGAAAGCCCGCTTTTAACGTGATTTCTGTCCCCGCTTGGTACGTAATATCCGCATTCTCATTGACCACATTATCCGCTTGCAATTCGGTTGCTACGGCGTGCAGCTCCGTATTATCCAACGCTTGGTGAATGACCTTGTTATCGGGACAGGGGGCACTGTCCGTTATCGTTTTGACCTTATTCGTACCCGCATGTTTGGTAAACATCATTTGGTCAATTAACTGCGAGGTGTAGGTCAAACCGTTGCTGTACATTCCTCAGCGGGTAATACTCGTAAAATTCCCACGTTTGTCGTAGCCGTAGGCAGTCCCATAATCATTCGTCGGACTGTCATAATTTGCCGCAGTTAGTCGATTCTGTTCATCGTAACTATACCCGTAGGTTTGTTGGAGTCCACCTTTTACTCGCCAACTCAAACTCGCAATATTCCCATCGTACTGCGCCGCCGCCCCCAAACTTGGCACCCTTTGGTCGTACCCAATTTGCAACGAAAATAAGTCAGTTGGAGACATCGTCTCGTTGATACCTTTTAGGAAGCGATTGGGCTGATACGTATAGTCAACTTGTTGTAAAAAACCGCCCGATTGTAAGCCACCCAAGAACTTCGTTTTCACCAAATCCTTGATGTCGTACGCTAAACTGCACAAATCCTTGGAGAAAGTACCAATTCCAGAAATTGTATGACTAGTTAGAGTTTTTCTTCCTTGATGGTCGTAGCTGTTGTTGTCTTGAGTCACAAAACTGAAATTGACTCCTGGATTGGTATGATAATGAAAACGGGTAGCCCGAACGGGGTTATCCGCAAAATCGTATCTGGGTATGATTCTATCAAATCCACCCACGTGATTGTCCACATCTACTTGTTTGACTCGCCCAAATTCGTCGTATAAATTGATGCTCAATAAGCGAGTCGGTCTTGCTACATCACCGTCCAATATGGCCGTTTCGGTGTAGTGGATTTTGCCTTTGTAAATGGGGTCGGATTGGGGATTGGGCGGGGCGATATTATTGCCGTTTTCATCTATGAACTGCTGTTGGTCTTTAGGGATAACGATGTCTCGAACACCCGCAAAACTACTACTGCTTTGCCCATCCCAAAAGGTTTTAGTCCATATTTCGTTGACGGTCGTTGGGGTGTTATTTAAACCGACGATGATGGGTCGGCCGTATTCGTCGTACTTGGTGACCATCCATTTTCCATCGGCTCTGAGGTTTCCGTGTCGCACGGCAATCGGCAATCTCCGTGCGTCGTACGGAGCGGTAAGGAATATTTGATTTCCTTACCGCTTTCCAGATGCTTTTAAAGATAATATCTTTTACTCACCTTATTTATTTTCTCTTTCAGCCAGTCTAGATTTTTAAAGTATATCCAATAATAGCAAAAAGCACCGACACCAGCGAATAGACCCCAAAAATAAATTTGTGGATTGAATATATTTATTCTGAAAATTACTGATAAAATAATGATTGGGATAAATAATACAGCTAAAAGTAAACCATAAGCCCCCCAGTCAACCATCCCTCCTGGAAAACTCCAGAAACCTTTGTTATAATCGTCTATCCATTCTTTCTGTTTATCCTCAGTAGTTTTATTCATTTTAAAGAAAAGCCTCCGTAATGGAAAGAGAACTCTTGACAACTTACTTTGGAAAAATGCTAAGCTAATCCATATATAATAAAACAAGTATTTCATAAGTACTAATTTTTATTTTGAATAGTTTCTACGACTTTTTCACCAGCTTTGGAACCACCATATCCTCCAATAATACCACCTACAATTCCTCCAGGTATAGCTCCTATACCGAAGAAATTTGCCCCTAAAGCAGCACCAGCTGCTCCTCCACTTAGTGAGCCTGCAAAACGACCTGTTGCCAGTTGTGTTTGCGCTCCAAATCCTCCCTCATTATAAGCATTAGAGCCTACATCAATAACACCCAATCCAATAGTTCCTGCTGTACCTAGTCTACCCGCAGCTCTTCCAACAGTTCCCAAATTGTAGGTTTTAATTTGCGCAACACTACCACCAGTCCACCCAGAGGCGTAATATTTTGGTGACAGTCCATTGCCATTATATGCACCATTAGTTAACCTTACAGAACCTCCCTGTGTAGTCAGTCCTGCTCCTAAACCGCCAACACCATCTGCTGTTGCTCCCGCAGCAGTTGATGAACTGATACTCAAACCACTCGCTGCCGTACTTGAACCAGATGGTAATAATGGAGTAATACCAGTACCGCCCGACGACCAACTATATTCATGCGTAATCGTATTCACTACATCCCCTACTTCAACATTAGATTTTAATCCACCATCTGCTCCAATATAGTTTGACCCCAATTGACTTTCAACAAGTGAGTTAGCTCGACTATTGCTTATTCCTGCATCCTCCGCTAAGCTTAATGCACTATCTCCTGCCTCTGCTGTATAAGTTCCATCTCCGTTATCAATCCAGTCAGGACTTAATCCTATTGGGTCATTAAATCTAATTGGATTATTCCAAGAAAAAGCAAACGGCGATTTATCCACCTGATTCGCTTGTTCCGCCAAAGCGTCTATCTGCCAGAACCGCCCAGTCTCAGGGTCATACTGCCGATTAACAAAATCATAAACATTCAACCCAAAGTCACTTTGCAACTCATTTCCATTGAATTTATACCTATCTTCTTTGCCAGCATTCTGGATATAGTTCCCCCGCATTGAAAGACCGTAAGGATAAAAATCCTGATTTTGCAAAATGATAGCATTTCCCATCCCATCATCCGTAAACAAAACCCGATTATTACTAACGTGGTCTGACAACTGAAATTCGTAGCGCTGCACTCCATCCTCTATCAACAAACGCCCCCCTTCCACATAAATCGCCTCCAACGTATCGTTCCGATACTCAAAACTGCTGATATAATCCTGTTGCAAAATCGTTGTGCTTCCTTGCTTCGCCAACTTTTGCACCTTCGTGCCATCGCCCAAATATAACCATTCTAAGACATTCCCGCTATCAAAAGTCGTCTTGTGGGGTAAGTTCAAATAATTATACTCGGTCGTAATCCCCTTGTTCGGGTCTCTCGTTTGATTCCCATTAGCGTCGTACAAATAATCGTTGTTCGAACGCTGCACAAACCCCGCCGTCTCAAATCCGTCTTGCGGACAATCGGCAATTTTTGCCACGAAATTTGTCCCCGCTTTGGCGTGAAAGCCCGCTTTTAGCACAATCTCCGTTCCCGCTTGGTAGGTGATATTGGAATTAGCATTAACGGTATTATCCGCCGTAATCGTCTGTTGGCTGGCGTGTAATTGGGTGTTGTCCAGTGCTTGATGAATGGTCTTCGTCTCTGGACAAGGGGCATTATCCATGATGGTTTTTACCTTATTACTTTTTGCATATTGACTAAAGATGAGGTTGTCAATTTGAACAGATGTGGCGTTTATTTCATTGCTGTACAGGCCTCGACGGGTAATGCTCGTGAAATTTCCTCTAGCGTCGTAGCCGTACGTGGTGCCGTAGGCATTGCTATTTAAGTTGTAATTGGCCGCAGTTAAGCGGTTGTTAAAATCGTATTGGTAGCCGTAAGTTTTGGCGACGCTGCCTTTTACTTGCCACGTCAAGCTAGCAATATTGCCATCGTACTGTGCCGCACTTAAACTGGGTATTGCTTGGTCGTAGCCAATTTGTAGCGAAAACAAGTCTGTGGCGGACATCGTCTCGTTGATGCCTTTTAGAAACCGATTCGGTAAATAGTTGAAGTCGATTTTTTGTAAAAAGCCGCCGCCTTGAATGCCGCCTAAATGCTTCACTTTGAGTAAATCTTTGACGTCATATTCTAAGCTGCAAAGCTGCTGGGAAATAAATCCCGTTTTCAGATGGTCTTGCTCTACTTTTCGGCCTTGGTGGTCGTACTTCTGTCTTGTCTGAGTGACAAAATCCGAAATATTGTCCGTTTGCGAATGAAAGCGTAAGGTACGAACTAAGTTATCCGCATAGTCGTAGTACAAAAGATTATTGTCAAAACCGCCCAAGTGATTATCGCTTTGCACTCGGTCTAAGCGGCCGAAGGTTTCGTAGCGATTGATGGATAATAGTCGGTTGGGACGGGCTACGTCACCGTCGAGAATCGCCGTCTCGGTGTAGTGGAGTTTGCCTTTGTAAATCGGGTTAGCTTGCGGATTGGGTGGAGCGACGTCGTTGCCGTCTTCGTCCAAAAATTGTTGTTGGTCTTTGGGAATAACGATGTCTCCAATACCCGAAAAACTAGCCGCTGCTTGTCCGTCCCAAAAGTTTCTCAACCAAATTTCACTAACGGTTGTTGGACTGATGTTTAAACCGACGGCGGTTGGATGACCGTAAGCATCCTATTCGGTGACCGTCCATTTTCCATCAGCTCGTAGATTCCCGATTGGCAAGTTTCTGGCCTCGTGAACCAATTCTACGATAGGAAAAGCGGTAGAAAGTAAAACCTCCCTACCGCTTTTTCAATTTAGGGCATTCCTAATATTCGTTGGATTTCATGTCGTATATCAGTATCTAATTTTATAAAATTAGCATAGTCTTTATGATTTAGTTTAGTATCCATTTTTTTCTTACACAATTCAATAAAAAGCGGAATCATCCATAATTTTTTTACTAGTTCCTTGTCAATGTTTTCACCTTCTGGAACCTCGATAGTTTGCAAAAAATTGAGCAATTGATAGCCTCTTCTTATCTTAAATTCATTAGCACGGAGGTGATACAGGTAGCTGTTGAAATCTTTACCCCACCATAAGTCTTCTAGTTTTTCTATCATAGTTAAAATGTTAAGGCATTCCTAATATTCGTTGGACTTGTCTGTTTATTTCTAATTTCAATTTCTTGTATTGGTCGTATTCTCGGTAAGATAAAGTTTCTGAAAACCTTTTATTCTTCATTTCTACAAACAACGGAATCATCCATATTTGCTTTACAAATTCTTTATCAAGTTTATCCCCTTCTGGTACTTCTATTGATTTTAATAAATCTAAGTACTCTAAGCCAAGGACAAGTTTGAACTCTCCTTTACGAAGATGATAC
>JBCCQK010000486.1:0-6377 GCA_039024375.1 Bacteroidota bacterium | reverse complement strand
TCCGCATTCTCTGCTTCTAGTTGTGCTATTTTTTCGTCTTTTGTCACTACGCAAATTTAATCCTTTGGAATTGCTTATTTTTACTCTTTCCCATTCTTGTCAAGTCTATGACTTTAGTTATTTTTGACCTGTGTAGTTACGAATCCATAAAATCAAACGGCTGTTCGCATAACTACAGTGGTATATTCCCATGTTTCTTCTTTGGCAAACTCACCGCCTTATTTTCCAACATCGCAAACGCCTTAATTAACTTCCGACGGGTATTTTTTGGATAAATCACTTCGTCGATAAAACCTCGCTGTGCAGCCGAATAGGGATTCGCAAATAGTGCTGCGTACTCCGATTCTTTTTCTGCCAATTTCGCCGCAGGGTCGTCCGCTGCTTTGATTTCCTTACGGAAAATAATTTCACTCGCCCCCTTAGCACCCATTACAGCAATCTCGGCCGATGGCCACGAAAAATTCATATCAGCGCCGATGTGCTTAGAGTTCATCACATCGTAGGCCCCCCCGTATGCTTTTCGAGTAATGACCGAAACTCGTGGAACAGTTGCTTCACTCAAAGCATACAAAAGTTTAGCTCCGTTGACAATAATACCGTTCCATTCTTGGTCGGTACCCGGTAAAAATCCAGGAACATCTACAAGAACCAATAAGGGGATATTAAAACAATCGCAAAAACGAGTGAATCGAGCCGCTTTTCGCGAACTGTTTACATCCAAACAACCCGCTAAGTACATCGGCTGATTCCCGATGATGCCGATGCTTCGACCCGCCAATCGAGCAAACCCAACCACGATGTTTTCGGCAAAGTCTTTATGGATTTCGAAAAAAGAATCTTTGTCAATAATACCGTTAACCACCTCTCGAATATCGTAGGGTTGGTTGGGATTTTCGGGAACAATACTTTCTAATTCTTCCCTTGTCTCCTCTCCAATTTCGTAAGGTAGCTTTGTAGGTAAGTCTTCACAGTTTTGCGGCATGTAGCTAATCAATTGCTTTAACTTTTCGATACAATCAATATCATTAGCCGCCGTAACGTGCGTTACGCCCGATTTGGTGGCGTGCGTACTCGCACCACCTAGTTCCTCAGAAGTGACTTCCTCGTTCGTCACCGTCTTGACTACGTTCGGTCCCGTAACGAACATGTAACTAGAGTTCTCAACCATTACTGTAAAATCTGTCATGGCGGGAGAATAAACCGCTCCCCCCGCACAGGGACCCATAATGGCCGAAATCTGCGGTACAACGCCCGAAGAAGTCACGTTACGGTAGAAAATATCTGCGTAGCCGCCCAAAGAACGAACGCCTTCTTGGATTCTAGCTCCTCCGCTATCATTCAATCCAATCACGGGTGCGCCCACTTTGACGGCCAAGTCCATAATTTTGCAAATCTTTTCGGCGTGTGTCTCTGACAAAGCTCCACCAAAAACGGTAAAATCTTGCGCAAACACATAGACCAAACGACCATTAATCGTTCCGTACCCCGTCACAACGCCGTCGCCGTAGTAAATTTCTTTTTCCATCCCAAAGTCCTTCGTTCGATGAGTTACTAAGGCGCCAATTTCTTCGAAGGAGCCCTCGTCCAGTAAGAAATGCAGGCGTTCTCGAGCGGTTAATTTGCCTTTGGCGTGTTGTTTGTCGATTCTGACTTGGCCGCCACCGAGATGAGCAGCCGTAATTTTTTGGTCTAGGATTTCTTTTTTTGCGGACATGATTTTAGTCATTGGTCAGTGGTCATTAGTCATAAATAGACTTTTTACCAAATAAAAAAGTGGTTCTTACTCTTCGGAAATAAGTAGAAATAGATGGAAATATTTTTTCCAAAATCACAATTTTATTCAATAAAAAGTGTAACTCATGAAAAATTGAACACTGAGATTATTAGTTTTTAGTTTTTAGTTTTTTGAGTAACTACCAAGCCGTCTAGATAAATACCTGGATGCCACGCCTTACTTCGCTGCCAATTGGGCTGATGCTTGTAATTTCGCCAAAAAAGGTCGCCCAAAAAGCCAATTGATAGGTGAAATATTTAGCTCTTTATTGGTGTTGGCCTTCCAAGCTTTTAAACATTCTACCGTCGCAATTATATCTTCTGCTACCACAATTTGATAGTTCTCAAGCGGTATTTTTACTTTTCCGTGTTTGATAGAAGTAGTTACAAAAATATTCGTTGGGGTAATTTCTTTGTCGGGCAAAGCGTCTTTTACGGTATAAAGATGAACTCTAAACAACACACTATCGTAGTCAACATCCGCCAAATGAAAGTAAAAATTCTTTAACAGGACCGTTTTTCCTTTTAGCTTGATTAGCGCACCTCTTTCGCCTGCGGGACGGTGCATCCCACTGCTATCGGGCTGAAAAAACGTCCACCCCGTTGTCATTCTTTTGGCCTTGGTGTTTTTGTAACCAAACGTCATTAACTTATTGAATGCATTCGCCGAAACGCTAATTTCGGGCAAAGCGTAAATAGCTTTCTGCAAAGAAATAATTAAGTTTTTCTTATTCACTACTTTTTCGACTGCTACCACTAACGGCTCGTATCCCAAGTAATTGAAAACTAAGGAGTCACCTGCTGAAATTTGTTTATTAGAAAATTCAAAGTTTCCCATTGCATTAGATAGAACGCCGATACTTTTACCTTTAACGCCAATTTGCACAAAAGATAACCCTTGATTACTTGTTTTCTCCGTTACTTTCCCGACAATTATTTGGGCCTCTGCTGAAGAAAAAGCAAGCAAAAATACGAACAGCATCAATAATGTACAGATTTGTGACCTCATGGATTTTTGGCATTTAGTCAAAAAAAATATCCATCGCCAAATCATGCTGCACTAAACCACCCCAATAGACAAAGTTTTTCAAACCGTAAGTAGAAATAAAAGTCAACCAAACCGCATTTTTAGTTCTCGTTTCACTCCTGAATACTCCTAACTTATTACGTAATTTGGCAGCATACTCTTTAGTAATGGTGTAGCTATCCGTGGCAAATTTAATCTCACAAATATTCGTGACTCGGTCTCTACGGTCAATAATCAGGTCGATTTGAACATTATCTACTTCTTGCTGACTACGCCACGAATAAATACTAGTCTGTACTCCACTAATCCCTAACGCCTTTTTGATAGCATGAATATGATAAAAGCAGATTTGTTCGTAAGCGTAACCACTCCAAGTTCGATACTGTGGGTGGTCAATCGCATTTATCCAATTATTTTCATCGAGTGGATTAGAGGGTTCAATGAAGCGCAGATAAAAAAGCGTGTAAAAGTCGATTAATTGATAGATACTACTTTTTTTTCTCTTCTGGAATGGGGTATATTTTCTAATAAAACCACTTTGTTCTAGTTCTTCTAAGATTTTGGTCGTACTACCACCATTGGATAATTTCGTTAATCCAATAATCTCTTTTCTAGTTAGGCCTTTAGCCTTAGTTGCCAAGGAACGGACTATTTTAATGTGTTGTTCAGCGTTTCTAAATAGTGCCAAATACAGATTATTAAACTCCAAGCGCAGTAATCCAGTTTGCGAAAAACACAGTCGATTGATATTTTGAGCCGCACTCTCGTTGCTTTTTACATTATTCAGGTAGAACGGAATTCCCCCCATAACCATGTATAGCTGTATAACTTGGTAACGGTCAATTGCTGGATTTTTCAATTTCAGCAGTGCTTCCGTTTCTTTGAGGGTGAAAGGGTGCAAATGAATTCGTTCCGTAATCCTATTGTGTAAGCCACCGTGGTCATTAATTAAGTTATTTATCATCCACGAAGCGGCAGAACCACAAACAATTAAGATAATATCATCTCTTGCCGAGGCCCAACTGTTCCAAAAATGCTCTAGTGCTTGAATAAAATCCGAATCGTCTGTATCTAACCAAGGTAGTTCGTCGATAAAAATTACTTTTTTTTCAGATGATAAGCCAGATAGATAGCTTTTCAAACGGTGAAAAGCATACAACCAATTTTTAGGTGGAGCGACTTCTTTTTGATTTTCTACTAACTCGTCCAATGTCAAATGGAAATTTAGCAACTGATTTTCCGTAGTAGAGGTATGTGCCAATGCGGTTAGTTGGAAGTCAATCCGGTTACGATAATGGTATCGAATTAACATCGTTTTTCCAACTCTCCGCCGACCATACACTGCTACAAACTCGGATTGGGCACTTTTGTCCACCCGATTTAATACTTCTAACTCTTTTGCTCGTGCGATAAATTTTTTCATAAATAATCAGCTTTTTGTAAAGCTAACCATAACATTGCGCTTTTAAAAGCGCAATGCTCTATTTTTATCATACATTTAGCTCGTGAAAGCGCAATCGTAATTTTTCAAGCAGATTCCGCTAGCTATTCGTCTTTTATCGTCTGACACAATTCCACTAACACTCCGTTAGCCGTTTTCGGGTGAATAAAACAGACCAACTTATTATCCGCCCCCCGTTTGGGTTCCTTGTTCAAAATTTTGAAACCTTCGCTTTCTAAACGCTTCATTTCGGCTCGAATGTCCGCTACTTCAAAAGCAATGTGGTGAATCCCTTCGCCTTTTTTATCAATGAATTTGGCAATGGCGCTATTTGGGTCAGAAGCCTCTAATAGTTCAATTTTCGATTCACCCGTTTGAAAAAAGGAAGTTTTGACGTGTTCGGAAGCTACTTCTTCGACTTTATAGTGCGCTTTACCAAAAAGGCTTTTGAACAACCCGTTACTTTTTTCTAAGTCTTTAACGGCAATGCCAATGTGCTCTAATTTCATTTTATAGTATTTTAAGAAACCATGTTATGCTTATTTATAAAAACTCGTAACTGTTTAGCACTAATTTTTTATCATAAAGTCTATAAAGCTCACAAAGTCCATAAAGTTTTTTCGAGCAGTAGTATTGACAATTTTCGAGCACTAGTATTGACTATTTTGTGCTATCTAAGCATTTTCAATTGAGGGAGATAAATAGTTATAATAACTCTTTTAAAGCACCGACTAAACTATTAACGTGGTTCTTCGTGCAGCTTTCCCCCATGATTCCGATACGCCAAATCTTTCCCGCAAAGGCGCCGAGTCCACCGCCCACTTCGATATTGTAATCCAATAAAAGTTGTTGTCTAATTTTAGCTTCATCGACTCCTTTGGGCAAAAAGACGGCATTCAAGTTAGGTAGTCGATACTTTTTTGATACCAGATATTTAAACCCTAACGCTTCTAATTCTTTTTTCAAATAGTTGTGTATTTTTTGGTGGCGTTTCCACCGATTTTCCAAGCCTTCTTCGAGTACGAGTGACAACGATTCTCGAAGCGCAAAAACTGACGAAACGGGCGCCGTATGATGATAAGCTCGTTTTGCCCCCGCCCAATAGTTTTTGACCAAGGTCAAGTCCAGAAACCAACTTTGCACTTTCGTTTTTCTATTTTCTAATACTTTCACCGCTCGGTCGGAAAAGCTAACGGGCGATAATCCTGGAGGAGCCGATAAGTTTTTCTGCGTCCCCGTATAAATAGCGTCAATATTCCAATCATCTACTCGCAATTCTACCCCGCAGTAAGAAGTCACCGCATCTACTACTAGCAAGCCGCCAGCGTTATGAACCAAATCGCTAATGTCCTCTAGAGGCTGCTTCACCCCCGTGGAGGTCTCTGCGTGTACGATGGCCAACAACTTAGGCTTTGGGCATTTTTTCAACGCCTTCTTGACCATCGAAGTGGTAATAGGTTTACCCCATTCTTGCTCTACTTTATGGACTTTGGCGCCACACCGCTGAGCAATATCTGCCATTCGGCCGCCAAACACCCCGTGGATACAAATAATACATTCGTCGCCCGGCTCCAACAAATTAACCAAACAGGTTTCCATACCCGCCGTTCCCGGCGCAGAAACGACAAAAGTCAAATGGTTCTGGGTCAAAAAAGTTTGCTGTACCATACTTTTAACTTGGTCCATAATACCCACAAATTCGGGGTCTAAGTGACCAATCAAGGGCGTTGCCATCGCTTTTAACACTCGTGGATGGGCGTCCGATGGACCAGGGCCCATTAACATTCTTGGTGTTGGATTAAGTAGTTCCATTTTACTTGTATTTTAAATAGTTTTTCGTAAAGTAATTATTTCTTTTATGAGGAAATTATTCGCTCGTAAATGGTTTACAAAGTAAACTAAAATTTAGCAATTCTGACTAATTTTTATTAAAAATATCCAAAAATTCACAATTTTTTGGCATTTTTTGGAATACTTTCAAACTTTTTCGAGAATTTTCCCAAAGTTTTCCCAAATCAGCATTTTCAAGGAGTTTTTGTGGATATCAACAAAAAAAATTCCATTCCGGGGCAGGGTTGAGTTGGTGCCGACTTAAAAAAAGTCCAAGAAAAATTTTGTCTAAAAATTGTAACCCCC
>JBCCQK010000485.1:0-6387 GCA_039024375.1 Bacteroidota bacterium | reverse complement strand
TCTGTTTCAATTCCAACCTGGTGCGATTAAAAGAATATTCGAAATCTGATTCGTCAACCTGTGCTCCTTTGTTTCAATTCCAACCTGGTGCGATTAAAAGCCGTCCGATAAAAATATATAAATATTTGATTATCAGCAAAAAAATTAGCGTAAAATTGGTATTAAGCGGGGGCAAAAATCGTCGATGTGCAATAGTAAGAAAAGGGTGGGGCATCGACGAATTTATAAAGTATTCATTATCAGTTAGCTATGACAATAGCCCAAAAAAATAATTAATTGATAGCCGCCCAAAAGCGTCATCGACGATTTTTAAGACGACTATCTACAAAATTTTACTCATTGATGGGTACGTTAATCGTTGTTCTCTACTGGACCTTTAAGAACTTAATTGGCTTTAAAGGTACGCCTTTTTGGGTAACTTGCAAAAGGTAAAGTCCACTGTTCAACGAAGATACGTCAAGGTGCAGTAAATGGGTAGTCGTTGAGCGAACCGTCCGTTGCAGCACTCGCTGCCCCACTTGATTAAATAGGGTGATTTCCGTAGGGGTGTCATTAAATTGGGCAGCAATACGGGGTGTTTCTGGCCACTGAACTTGTATATAATTGGTTGCGGGATTGGGGAATATAGCAAGTGTTGTTTGGCGCAAAGCCACTAAATCCATCGGTGTAAAGTCGGGTCGAGGGCGCGATAAATGGCTGTTGGAGTGTACTTCAAATTCATGCAGCACGGGTTGGTTGCGGACTAAGTCCTGTAGGCGTCTATCATCTTGCGTGGGAATAATTTGGACGGTATAGTCTTCCACTTCCCCAAAAGATAGTACAGAACAGGGATTGCGGTCGTCCATAAAATTGAGGGAAACCCTCATTCTAGTAAATCCAGTTTGCGCTGAAAAGGGTACTTGGAAATTTACCGAAACGGGCCGATATTCTTTGGTCGTAAAAATTAATTCGTCCTCGTCGAATACTCCATTTTGGTTGAAATCTAACCATATTTTCCAATGGACAAAAAACGTATGGCCGGGCGCAAAACCTGGGTTCAGTAATATTTTATGGGTAGCGCCCGTGTATAAATTGCTCGTCATGGCGGTGAAATCTTCGTAGCCGCCATTGTTGCCACTACTATTCACCATTTCCCCTATTTTCACTTGGTCAATCCAAAAACACGTGGTGTCAATGGCCGCTGCGGGGCAGTACCTCGGAGCGGTCTCGGAGGCTTCACAGGGTGAAATAACAACCTGAAAACTACAGGTGTCCACGTTGGGACAATTGTCATACTCCATCAAATAAGAAATGCGGTGTTCCCCAATGGGAAGACGACTACCGTTGAGCGGACCTTCGAGCTGAATCAGTTCCATGCAGGGAATTTCAACGACGTAAGAAAGCCGATTTTTTCCATCCGTCGCCGTCCAAGTACCGTGCGTTTCGAGTTGCACAACTACTTCTTTTTGAGAGGGAGGGGAACCATTCGCCCAGTTGGTGTAACGTAGGTCAGCGTCGTCGGCCCAATAGAAGACGCCGTCGTTTTCCCTATTGGTAAGTCCGATGTAAATGGGTTGGTCGGATAAATGGTTTTGTAAAAAAGCGTTTTCTGCGGGGTCGTCGATAGTGACTAAATCGCCACCGAGGGCGTTACTCGTTCGTTGTGCCTCATCCCAGTTTTGGGCATTTTGTGCTAGATAGTACCGATGCCCACCCCGTTCGCCGAGAAAAATATAGTCGTCGATACTAGTGTTCTGTGGACAACTACTGCAACAAGTATTTCCCGCAGGCGGGTCCCAACGGACGATGACCGCCTCGTCTTCCGCAATGCAGTCTATTTGGGTGAAGACATCATCGGGACAACTATTCTTGGGCTGATTTTCCACTTCGACAAAAAATTCACAAGTTGCTTGGTTTCCACAGGCGTCGGTGGCCGTGAGAATGACCAAATTGGTGCCAATCGGGAAAGGTTCATCGAGCCTCATGGAACTGGTCACTTCCACCGTTTCGTGGCAGTTGTCTTGCACTTCGGGCAATGGAATATTCAGTACGTCCGACTGACAATCATCTACGGCTTGGACGACGATATCTTTGGGACAACTGACGAACACGGGCGCAAGGGTATCGATAATGTGAAGGGTTTGCTCCATGAAGGTTAAGTTGTCGCAACCATCTCTAGCCGTCCACGCTCGCTTAATCCAGTAGTTGCCCGCACAATTCCCGTTTAGTCGTACTTCCTTAAATACGATTTTGATATTGTTGTCGGCTTCACAGTTGTCCGTTGCCGTTACGGTGGCAACTGGTGGAACTGCATCGCAACTGACCGTCGTGTCGGCAGGAACGCCCCATAGAATGGGACTTTCGTTGTCCTGCACGGTAATTGTTTGGGTACGTGTAGCCTGATTTCCACAGGCATCAGCCACCATCCAAGTTCTTTTTAATAAATAGTCACCCGCACATTTTCCATCAATCCTACTGTCACTCATCGAAATACGTAGCGCTTCGGTCGGTTCGCAATTATCCGTTACCGAAATAGTTTCGGGGGTAGGAACTTGGCCACAAGCGACCGTAATGTCCATCGGAATATCGGTCAAGATAGGAGCTGTATTGTCTTCTACTGTAATATTTTGTGTAACGACTGAAGTGTTTCCACAAGCGTCCGACGCCGTCCAAGTGCGCCGAAGGGTATAATTCCCTGCGCAGATACCGTCAATTTTTTCTTCTTCTACTGTAATAGTGAGGTCTTCCGTTGCTTCGCAATTATCCGTTGCCCGAACGGTAGGGACGGGCGGAACACTTTCACAATCGACAACCTCATCTTTGGGAACGTCGATGAATGTTGGTCTCTGCGTATCTTGAACTTGAAGTAGTTGCGTGGCCGACGCCGCATTGCCGCAAGCATCGGTAGCCGTCCAAGTACGGCGAAGGAGGTAATTTCCTGTACAGTTGCCGTCGATTTTATCCTCGTTAAAAACGATGTCAATGTTACTAATGGACTCGCAGTTATCTGTAGCCCTAACGTCCATACTGGGGGCAGGAATATTGGTGCATTCGACCGTGGCATCGATGGGTAAATTTTCCAAAATGGGCGCTGTATCGTCCACTACTGTAACTATTTGTGTGGCCGAATTAGCGTTCCCACAAGCATCGGTAGCGGTCCAAGTTCTTTCCAAGGTGTAATTGCCCGCACATTTTCCGTTAATTTTAAGTTCTACAAAAGCAATGTTCAAGTCGCTACGATTCTGACAATTGTCCGCAGCAGAAATAGTATTGGGAACGGATGGAATGTTCAGGCAATCGACGGTTTGGTCGGCTGGAATGTTGACTAAAATGGGCGCTACGGTATCGATAACGGTGAGGATTTGCGTAGCAGATTGTTGATTTCCACAAGCGTCGGTAGCCGTCCAAGTCCGTCGAATAAGTTGATTGGAGGAACAATTTTGGGGCGCCACGGTCTCCGTCAATTGAATGGAAATGGCCGATGGCAGAGCACATCCATCCGTTGCGCTCACGTCGTTGGCGGCAGCAGGAATAGCATTGCAGGCAACCGTCTCGTCGGTGGGAATATTCGAAAGGATAGGGGCAGATACGTCTTCTAACGTAATCATTTGGCGACAAGAAAGCGCTTGGTCTTCCAATCCTTCGACAAAAACGGTCCAAGTTCGTTCGATAACTTTGGCGCCCGTGCAATTAGCGATTTCGGACAAAGTACGGTCTTCGTACCGAATGACCGTACAGGCTGGATGCGGTGTGGTTACCTGTGCACTGCCTATCACATTAGGGCCGATTTCATCCCCTGGACAACCGACGTAATTCGGCGGACAGACGAGGGTGGGGGGCACTTCCGATTGGAACATAAAATCCTTAAAAGTAGAATTGCCAAACCACCAAGTATTGATGGTGTTGAGGTTGCCGAACACGTCATTTTTATCTTCAAAGTCGGCAAACTCCCCCGTCCAACGGTGGCAGGGTGGAGCGCAACCGTTGGTACCATCCCTACTTTCGCCCGTTAGGTTATCATTGGGAATTAAGGTATCGTCGTAATAGACTTTTTGCAAACCTAAAGCGGGGCGTACGGTTTCCACCGTAAACCCATCGTCGTTGAACTCGGCGTCGTAAACGGGGAAATGATAAATCCCTTGAAAGTAGAAACCCGATATAAATACCTCCGATAAATCGACTCGATTACCCAGTGCATCTTTGCCATCCCAGTTGAGACAGACCTCGTAGGGGAAGTTAGCATCTTCGGGATTAGGGACTAGATTGGCCGCCGTCACTTCCTGTACGAGTCGGACTTCTTCGGGGCGGTCAAATATACGGTTGCCCGTTCGACTTTCAATCAGTAGTTCGATTTGACCGAGTTTTGAAAAAGCTAAGTTGACACAATAATTATTGGGACAGCCCGTCAAAATTTCTCTTTTAGCCTTGAAGTCACCGATGCCCTGCGGTGGACAAAAGGAAGGGTCGGGTAGATTCAGAAAGACGGCCAATTCGGGATTCGGCGAATTGGCATTAGGTACGGATTGACGGTCCTGCTGAATATTCCCCGATTTACCGGGTCCCATTGTATTAAAAGAAACGTTGAACGCCCCCGCTCTAAATCCCGATTTTTGGTCGTTATCTTTTCCAGGAGCAGCCCGATTATTCGTCTGGGTGTTGAAATCAATTTTGGTAATAAATCCCTCTTTGGAGCAGATAAAAAAGGCGCCATTGAACGCTCGGTCGAATGGCCCCGTACCGTCTCGCTTGATGGCTAGCCCCCAGTTATTGGACCACAACCGCCCCGTGACGGCTTGCTGATTACAATCGGCGATAGTGACGTCGAAATATTCGATGTAGAACCCAGCGTATCTGGTGTTTGGGTCATAATTGGCGTTTCGAGTAAAAAATTCAATCGAGTAGTTCCCCGTCATGTTGAGGCCACAAGCACTCAAGTCTAGTTCAAATGCTTGGTAGCCTCCCGCATTTAGTTGGCGGGGTCCGATGTCCGTCTGCGCCCTCGAACGGAGGTTAACGTCTCTGGGCGTTAAGGTTTGCCAAACTTTCCCATTGATGGTTACGTTGCCAAAACAAGCCAAATCGTTGACGGGAAAACCATTGGGTTGGACAATTCGAAAAAGTAGGTTTCTTTCGTAATCGTCTCCTCCCGAATTCGGATTAATGTCTCGAAAAGAACGGTCTCTTTTGGGAATACTGAAACCGAAATACGCTTTTTCACAAGTATTTTGAATATTAAAGGAGAGTTTAGAAGGGGAGCCTTTCCACGCAAACTGGCCATAGTCTCCACCGGAAGCGCCCGTATCGCCCGCACCGATAAACAAGGCCGCTTCGTCGTCCGCAGAAGGAGCGATGGAGGAAGTTCCTTCGGCTAGCAACAGTAAATTGTTGAAGAGCAACAAGAGAATAACGGCTACTAATATCCTAATTATCCATTGGCTTTGTTTTGAAGCGAGTACGCTAGATTTGTTTTGATAGATAATCGGTCTTTGTCTCATAACGGATTTGCTAAGTGGTGAATTAATTGACTGCTAGGCAATGCCGTACCTGCGCTGTCTGAGTGTCAGACAGCGTTGAACGGTACGGTTGCTACGTTTTTCAAATTTGGTTCTTACTAAGTGAGGAATGCGCATTAAACATAACTGAAGACCTTACTTAATCGTGGATTAAGCAATTGTTTTTCAGCATTTTATGCAGTCTGACTTCTGACAGACTTGCCCGCTGCGCAGTCGAGCGGGTTTATCGGTCTTTAATCTGACTTCTCACTTAAATGCTATTAAGTAGTGTTTTGGTTGTTTTTTGTTGAAAACGGGAATGAAATCCCGCTCAAGCGTCCATTTTGACGCTTTTGTCCCTATTTTGTGGTGAATCTGCGTACGAATAAGACGATTCTCATCGTTTTTTAGAGAAATGACAACGAGGGAGTCAGTCCACGATAAGTACGTAGATAAAGTGTTGTTTAGTCTTTGTGAAAAACTTGTTTAGGGATTACGTAAGATTATCTGATAAGCGTAGGTAAGAATCAATAGGAAGGAGTAGCTATGGTGAAACGGCACCGAAATGCTGTTTTTTGCCCATAATAGTACAGGGAAAATTGAATTTGAGACCGCTCCAATTTAATTGATTAAATTCGAAAAGCCCATTTCCAATATTCGAGTTTACCTTTAATTAATTCCGCTCTACGTTTGATGGTCAGCGTCTATTTTTGAAAATAGACACTCACGATACTAAGTAGTGTTTAATAAGTTAGTTGCCTAGAATAAGGCGTTATTGAGTGGCTAAAAGATGGTGTGTTATTGAGTTTGATGCTACAAAAATAGGAATATTTTTTAGATATACAATAATTAATTAATGTGTTGAAAAAGAGTGTTTAGGATAAGGTTTATTTACTTTTTGAAGTACGATTTTTAT
>JBCCQK010000484.1:0-6393 GCA_039024375.1 Bacteroidota bacterium | reverse complement strand
CCCCTTTCTAATCGGATAAGTACTTTTAGAAAGGGGCTGTTTGCTTGCTTTGAGCGATTATGAACTTACTCTTCGCCAAGATGATAAATAGCGTAAATGCTACCTCCTCCAGTTACTTCAAATGCCTTTTCCACCGAACCGTCCGTGAGCGAATAGCTGTACACTTCGTTGACTTGTTCCGTTACGACTGGTAGATAAATAACATCTTCGTCTAAAGTGGGTTGCATCCCCGTAAAATAGGAGAAAGTAGGAATACCAGGAATAATTTCCACCGTTTGGGCCGCTAAATCTAATAAGCACCAATTCGTTGTTGGCCTACTAAATAGCAATTGAAGTAATTCGTTGATTTGTGCTTGGTCCAAGTTCTGTAAACCACCCGCCGCTACAACTATGTCCACGGCCTCTTGCGGAACGGAAGAAGCCACTCGGGCAATGGCTTTTCCACCACCAATCAGCGTGAAATTTTGGGAGACCGCCGAAAATATATTGGTTGGACTTAATACCAGTGCTGGACGAAAATCGTAATTGGGGTCAAAATCGTTTTGCCCTGGCAGAATGCGGCGAATACGAGCCTGCGAAGGTGGAACATTGTTCACATTCCCAACCGAGGATAGATACAACGTGCCATCATCGTCCACATTACTTCGCCCATAATTACGGTCGAAGAACAGTCCTTCCTGAGCTAGCGTAACCGTTCGGAGATATTGCCCCGTGCTAACGTTGGCTACGTGATAAAAGGTAGAGGAATAACTAGCCCCGTTGAAAGGGCGAACACTCGCATAAACCTCGTCGCCACGGAAATAAAATTCATCGTAGCGTTGGGGTAACGTATCGGTTGGTAACTCTCCCCTACTCATATCAATCGTAGCTTCCACGGTCATCGTAGAAGGATTAAAAATGGTCAGTCGAGCGGGGTCATTGCGGTCGTGTAATATGCCCGTTGTTTCGTTCTGCACCCGCATGACAAAAGAATTTTCACCCACAAAAGGAAGGGGACCATCCGTAATAATTTCTTCGTTGCCATCAACCATCATCCGCACAAAATTATCGGAGCCGTTGGGGTCTCTTAGAAACATACCACCCCGAAAAATCTGTCTGGGAAAAAAGGTGGTAAAGTCAATTCCCGAACTATTATCCACCGTACCACTTGGCAATTCTTCGTGGTAATCCACAAAGTAAGATTGGTTACCTGGAGCTGTCGTCACAATGACATAGCCATCCGTTTTACGTTGGTCTTCGAGCGGTATAATTCCGTCGTCGTCGAGGGTAACGATAATACTGCCTTCGTCGCTGATGGTACCCGCCGTCGCTCGGAAAGTACCCGTTACGCTTTGGCGTTCATCGAAATCGAAAGCTGTGGCGTCCGCAATAGTTAAGGAACCAGTAGCCGATAAAGCCAAAGCACCCGATGGGTTGGAATTGACCAATTCGTAAGTAGCCGTCTCGCCGTCGGGGACGGTGGCACTCACGTTACCAATGACCGTACCCACCGCTTGTTTTTCAACGATGGTGGCAGTAAAATCGCTCGCATTGACTACCCGAGGAATATCATCATCGTCGTCTCCACAGTTGATAAAAACAAATGGGATGGCCAGCAATAGTAAAAAAAATACGGACTGTTTTTTTAGAAGATAAAATTTCATCGTTTTTTGTATTGTTTGTAGTTAAAATGGCTGTAGTAATTTAGATAAGATTGGCCAAATTTTCAAAATCTAGCCAATCCTGTCCAAACACTACGCTATTCTTCGCCAAGATGATAAATACCGTAAATACTACCTCCACCAGCTACTTCAAATGCCTTTTCTACCGAACCATCACTCAAAGAGTAGCGATATACTTCGTTCACTTGTTCTGTAAGCACAGGCATATAAATGAATTCTCCATCGGTAGTGGGTTGCAATCCTGCAAAGTAAGAAAGCGTGGGAATACCAGGAATCACCTCTACAGTTTGGGCCTCTAAGTCCAGAATACACCAATTAGACGTAGGTTGGGTAAAAAGTAGTTGGAGTACTTCGTTGACTTGGGCTTGGTCTAAATTTTGTACTCCACCCGCATTGACCACAATGTCCACTACTTGCTGTGGTATAGAAGAAGCCACTCTCGCAATGGCTCTTTGGCCGCCAATCAATATCATTTGAGTATGGGCAGATAAGAAAACATTGGCTGGATTAAGTACTTCGGCAGGACGAAACTCATAATCGGGGTCAAAATCGGTTTGACCAGGTAAAATCCGACGAATTCGCCCGGGTGTTGGTGGAATATTATTAGTGTTGTTGGTCAAGCCCAAATAAAGCGTTCCGTCGTCCGTTATATTTCCTCTACCGTAGAGATTATCGAAGAAAAGCCCTTCATCCGCAATGGTGACGGTACGCAAATACTGCCCCGTACTTACATCGGCCACGTGGTAAAAGGAAGAAGAATAAGTGGTGCCTTGAGCAGGTCGAACACTAGCATATAACTCATCACCACGGAAGAAAAATTGCCCGTAGCGTTGAGGAACACTATCAACTGGCAACTCGCCCGCACTCATATCAATAGTAGCTTCCACCATCATGGTCGTTGGATTGAAAATAGTCAAACGAGTAGGGTCATTTCGGTCGTGAAAGACGCCCGTGGTTTCATTTTGAATGACTAAGGCAAAGGAATTTTCTCCTACGTAAGGAATACTACCATCAACAACGAACTCCCCGTTGCCATCTACATTCAATTGAACAAAGTTATTCGTGCCGTTTGGGTCAGTAAAATAGATGCTACCATTGAGCATATTTCTTGGAAAAAAAGTGGTATAGTCCGTTCCTGTACTATTATCAATCATGCCACTCGGTACTTCCTCAAAGTATTGCGCCAAATAGGACGTATTACCAGGAGTAGCCGTTACGATGACATACCCATCCGTCTTGCGCTGGTCTTCGGGTGCAATTATGCCGTCATCGTCAAGCGTAACCGTAATGCTACCTTCGTCGCTGATGGTACCCGCCGTTGCTCGGAAAGTACCCGTCACGCTTTGGCGCACATCAAAATCGAAAGCGGTGGCGTCGGCGATGGTTAAAGAGCCAGTAGCCGATAAAGCCATTGCCCCGGACGGATTTGAATTGACCAATTCGTAAGTAGCCGTTTCTCCGTCGGGGACGGTGGCACTCACGTTGCCGATGACGGTACCTACTGCTTGTTTTTCGACGATAGTAGCGGTAAAATCATTGGCACTAACCACCCGAGGTATATCGTCATCGTCGTCTCCGCAGTTCACAAAAACGAAGGGAAGGGCTAAGAGCAATAGCCAAAAGAATTGTTGTTGTTTAAAAAAAGAAGTCATTTTTTTTGTTAATGATTAAATTTTTATGATTGTTTGATGGTTATGATTGTTGGATTGCTATGATTGTTGGATGGTCAACGTCTAATTAGTAACAATTAGACAATCAAACCATCAGCACAGCGAAACCATCATTTTTTTAAAACTTCCGATACGTCAATTTCAAGCGAAACGCCCGCCCAGGTTTAGGGACTCGGAAATTATCAAATAAAATATTATTAGCAACATTATCTACTTGTAAAGCCAGCGTTAGTCCATCAATGGGTAATTCTGCGCTTACGCCCATATCGTGCTGATGTTGACGGGGAACGAGGTTGAATGGATTAGCGTTGTCCAAGTCTGCTACGTAGTTGATACTGAAACGCTCAACGGTGTAATAATCGTAGAAAATGGTCACATTGCTAAACTGCCCCAATTTGCGTGGATGCGTGTAACGAACACCCGCCGAAAGGAAAGACCTAGGCGTATTGGGTATTTGCGTACCAATAAAAGTTTCGTCGGCGGCCGCTTCACTAGCGGCGATACTTACCGCTTGGAAGGTATAGCCCGAACGTAACGTCAAACCGTTGAGTACCTGTGCTACGGCAGAAACTTCAAGTCCCTTCGAGTCTACTTCGTCCTCGTTGATGAATCGAGCCAGTCCTTGATTGTTCAATGGTTGGAGTCTTATAAGGTCAGTTTGCTGGCGTAAAAAAGCGTTGATGTCCACCGCAAAGTTGCGATTATTGGAAAACTCCTTACTGGCTCGAATCCCCACGTTGTAATTATCACTATTTTCGGGACGAAGGTTATAATTAGGAAGCGTCAATTGAAAATCTCCGAATAATTCTCCCCGAGTGGGCAGTCGAGTAGCTCGCTCAAAGTTGGCTCTGATGGCCACCCATTCGTTCGGCAAAGCAAAACGGATACCTGCTCCAAAACCGCTATCGTTTATCTCGGCCGTTCTTAGCGGTAATCTAGTAGCATTTCGAGCGGTCACGTCCACAGCTTCAGCGTTCAAATAATATTGCTTACCAAATATAACGGCCGTCAAACGGTCTTCCAGCCAACTACCATTTAATTCAACACCCGCCACGTTGCTCAAAAAGGTAGCGGGAATAGAGATAACATCCACGTCTTCGTCGTTGATGCGCAAGCGGATACCAAAAGGGTCTTCACCGAAAACTTCCTCCACGGCAAAAAAGTCACTCGCCGTAAGACTCAATCCTGCTCCTAATTTTGCACCAAAGCTTAGGCGGTGCGCTGTCGATTTGAGCGTTCCGTCACGGTCACTTGGTAAGAACAATAATTCGCCCCCCGCTTGTCCTCGGACGGGTAGCACATTGCCAAACCAATCGTAAACCGCCGTGGTCGTATCTCGAATCATGTCTTTACCGTAAGAGGCAATTCCCGCATAGTCAATATCCAACCACTCGGAGACCGTTTTTCGGTAGCGCAATCTTCCTGTAAGGGATTGTTGGCCAGTAACGGCCTCTCCAACGGGACGGATGGTCACTTGTACCCCGTGCTGGGTTTGGTCGTCACGGGTTGCGCCCGCCAAAGCCACTTCAAATAAATCGGCCCATTTTTGGTCCGCCCAACCCAATCGGGCTTCGGCGTAGGCCGAGCGGTGGCGGTCGTGAAAGCGTCTTGCAGTGACGGTATCTTCTACCGCACGAGTTTCTATTTGACCAAAACGGTTTTCAAATTCTTCGAAAGACCGATTGGCGATATTGCGCATTTCAAAATCGTTGTCGGCATAATTAGCGAAAAAATTAACGCCAAAATACGCTCCTTTATCACCAATACTTCTAGTAAGGTATCCCATCACTCGGTGCATATTAAAGGAGCCAATTTCGTAGCTCGCTTCGGTCAAGTTATTAGCTCCACCACGAGAAACAATATTGACCCCGCCGCCCAGAGCATCCGTTCCCACCGAAACGGGCATGACACCTTTATATACGTCAATGCGTTCGATGGCTCCTGCGGGTAAAATGTCTAAAGAAAGACCACCACCGTAGTATTGGATAGGAATACCGTCGTAATATCTTCTAACTGCTCCACCTTGCAGCCCGTTCAGACTGATACGGGTTTGCGACCCTACGCCCCCGTTTCGGCGAACGAGCAAGCCCGTCGAACGACGCATCAATTCGGGCACTTCGAGCGATTGAGTCCGCAATTTAGTCGCATCAATACTGGTAACGGTGACGGGTTTTATTTCTTGGAGGGCGCTGTTGGACTTAGCTTTGACCGTAACCAGGCCTAGCGTGGTAGAGGATTCTTGCAGTTTTATATTGAGCGAAACTTTTTGACCCGCTTCCGAAACGACGACCGTCTCGGCGTAATCCTCGGCACCAACAAAAGAGACCGTCAGTTCGTAGTTTCCCGTAGCCACTTTGTTAATAGAAAACTGTCCGTCTACGTCGGTCACAGCACGGTAGTCGGCGTTCGCAAATTCAATATAAGCACCGATAGCGGGCGCACCACTAGGTTCAGATACGGTACCACTAATGGTAGCTGTCTGACCGCACAATACACTTGCGGTCAGAAGGTAAAAAAAGCAAAACTGTAATAGGCGAAACATTTCATACTAATTTAGACTAGATAAAAATAGGCGCAAAGGTACTACCCGATTAGAGGGCATACAATACCTTTTTTTAGGGAGAGTCAGTACCTAATATTAGGTATTTTTTGAGCAAAATTTTGCTATCAAAATCCCAAATCTAAGGTCATATTCACAAAAAAACTGCGCCCCAAACCCACGGGTAAACTTCCCGAATTACTGGAATGTGCGCCACCGCCGCCACCCGCCACATTGACTTGCTGGACATTAAAAATATTCTTGGCGCCGAAGGTCAACCGAATCCGTCTATCCCAAAGGGCTTGATTAACGGTCGCATCTAACAGCGCAAAGCCATCTTGGATGCGTTGTTGGGCAATGGTATTTCCTGCACTATCCGATTCGGGATAAAAGGTAAGCAGACGGTCGTTTCGCCGCAGGAAGGCGAGCGCCCGATGCCATCCGATTTGCACGCCTATCGCAGCCACACTTGCGCCGATCTGACCGCTGCTCAGGTGGGCGATACGGTGCGGCTTTCGGGCTG
>JBCCQK010000483.1:0-6417 GCA_039024375.1 Bacteroidota bacterium | reverse complement strand
TCCTAATGACTTATCAAAATCCTGTAATTCGGATTTTTTAAATCCTTTTTGAATGGACGTTATTCCATCTTCTCGAATCATCGGATTGGGAATAAATAACGTTAATAATCTAAACAAAAAAATCGCCCATTCGTGCCTGTGTAGGTCATTGATAACTACACCAACAGTTGCTTTAGTCGTAATTTCGGCTAGGGTATCGAGTAAATCTTCGGTGGTAAAATGATGTAAAAATAAGGTAGATAGGACAATGTCGTAAGTCAGCGTGCTAAAAGCTTTAGAAGGAATCATTTCGGCTAAATAGCTAATCTCAGGATAATCCGTGGACAATTTTCGGGCATAATTAACGGTAAAATCATTGGCATCAATCCCTATCAATTTAACCTTTCTTCCTTCTTTTCGGGCTAATTTAGCCACAATTCTTAGCATATCGCCGTTGCCGCAGCCTATATCGACAATGGTCAGTTCCCTTTCCAACGGAAGGTCTTTCCATAATTTTTTTAGTCCACTAACGGTCACCGCATTGCCACCCAACCAATAATTTATCCAAGCGAGTTTGTCCAAACTTCGTTGCAAAAGTGGGCCTTCCATGTCAAAGTCGTCCATGATTTCCGTTTGGATACTTCTTTTTTCTAAGTTTAGAAACATAGGTTTAGGAAAATGAAAGATTTAATCCCGATAAAAAATCGGGACAAAATCTAAAAGTTCTGACAATGAATAAGTTAAAATTTTTAAATTGGTAAATTTCAGGAATTTTCAATTTGAAAGTTGATTGTGTTCCGATTATCCAGCAATTTCCTATTGCTGGATAATTTTGGGCGATTTTGCACAAAATTTATCCAGTACTAGGAAAGTACTGGATAATCTTACTACCCAAATTGAGAATTACTGGGACAAATTTATTTTTTCACCGTTCCTTATTGATACTTAATTTGCTACTCCGCTTCTCCGTGTGTTTGTTTAATGATAAAGGGCAATAATGGTGGAAAAAGGTTTAGTGCGGGAATACCCAGACTCAATAATTTAGAATTGGATAAAAAAAGACTCAAAAAGCGCCCTGCGCCCAATCTTTTTTGAAAAGTAAGCCGCCATTTTTTAGTATAAGCTGCCTCTAATGCCAGCCGATTACCTCCTTTCTTAGAGAAGGAAGCGATTAAAAGATTGGATAAAATTTGGGCACTACGTATCGCCATCCCCATTCCGTTGCCACATAAAGGATGTATCATCCCCGCCGAATCTCCGCTCATAAAAATATGATTTTCGACGGTCTTTTTGGGAGAAAACGAAATCTGGCTAATCGTCAAAGGTTTTGGAAAAGCAGGTTGGAACGTTCCAAATAGTTCCTTCAAATGCGGGTTTTCACAAAGTACAACTCGTTGATAATCGGCTATATTTTTATGTTCCTTAAAGGTTTTATAATTGGCCAGATAGCAAACATTGATTAACTCATTTTCTACTTTAGAAACGCCGCAGTAGCCGCCCTCAAAATTGTGCAAAGCGACTAAGTCGTTGGGAAAATCTCCTCTAAAATGACTTTTTACGGCCAAGTAGGGCGTCTTTTTTTGCATAAAGGGTCGATTCAACTGAACATCCAAAGCCGCTCGTTTGCCGTAGGCACCAATGGCAAAGGTAGCTAAATAATCGTCACCCGTTCGGGTACTTATCTGAAAATGGTTGCCCAAAAAATGAATCTTCTCCACCGTTGCTTTTTGGACGACACAACCGTTGGCCACCGCTTTCTGATACAATTCATAATCTAACGTGAAACGACTGATGCCGAAGCCACCAAGCGGTAAGTCCGTGGTGACTTGCGTTCCTTTGGGGCTGCTCAACAAAAATTTGTCGATAAAAGTAGCGCCCATTTCGTAAGGGTAAATGCCGATACTTTCCAAATAGGGCAACACTTCTTTGGAGACGTATTCCCCGCAGACCTTATGCTTTGGGTACGTATTTTTTTCCAAAACAAGTACTTTTAAGCCCGCTTGGGACAAATGAACAGCGTTGACCAACCCCGCTAAACCGCCACCGATGATTGCTACGTCGTACATGCGCTATTGGAAATTTCCTTGATAAACGATAGCCACTTTAACCTTTTTCTTCAACACCCAACTGGATTCGCCCACTTCAAAATCGAGGCGATTGATTTCAAAATTACCACTCACCGTTAAGCTATTTTCTGATTTTTCGAGGGCGATAGGAAAGTTCACCGTTTGGGTTTTTCCTTTGATGGACAAATCGCCGATGAACTCATATTTTCCTTCCGCTACTTTTTTCAACTCCCTCGAGGTTAGCTTGATTACTGGATATTGTTCGCTGTGAAAATAGTCGGCTTTTTGCAAATGCTCATCCCGTGCCTTGATGCCCGTATCAATGGATTGAATCTGTGCGGTTCCTTTAAAATAACTATCGGAAAGATTGTTTTCGTCAAAATTGGCTTTTACGGCAAAATCGGAGAAGGTGCCATCTACGTTAAAGCCCAGATTTTTGATTTTGAAGGAGATATTGGTGCCTTCCACGTCGGTCGTTAAGTTTTGGGCTTGAAGGTACATTGGTGCTAAACCAATGAGGAATAAAAAGAGAAGTGATTTTTTCATGGTACTGTTTTTAGGCTAACTATTAAGAACATCTAGCTATATTATATGGAAATCGTTCATCTTGGATTTATGACCAAATCTCGAACAAATATGTCACTTCAAAGTCTAATAATGTCAAAACAGCTTCGTAAGTTCTAAAAGCCTATGAAAATAAAAAAAGAAATAAGTAGATTGTTAGTCAGTTTCTACGAATGTAATGCTCATTTGAAGTCAAACATTTAGTAGTTAGACAAAAATAAATTATGGAAGACAGAATGCTAGTGAGTAGGTCGCAAAACATCCTCACAAAACCGTTTAAAACAGCAAGGTTAAGTTACTTTGTGCAAACCCGTTTGAATGTTGGCAAGCGGGTTCGCAGGGCGTCCCTAGGGCACCCCTCTATTTCAATTGCTAGTCCCATTATCCTCTTTTTACCCCATCCCCCTATTCCCTCATCATCTCATAACCTTATCCCCCTATTCCCTCATCACCTCATCACCTTACCCAAATGAAATACTACCTTATAGCTGGCGAGGCGTCGGGCGACTTGCACGGGTCCAATTTAATGAAGGCGCTCAAACGAGTAGATAAATCTGCCCAGTTCCACTGTTGGGGAGGCGATTTAATGGCGGAGGCAGGAGGCGAACTAGTCAAGCACTACAACAGTTTGGCGTTTATGGGCTTTTGGGAAGTCGTAAAAAATCTGCGCACTATTTCAAAAAACTTGACTTTTTGCCAGCGAGATATTACCGCCTACCAACCCGATGTATTGATTTTAATAGACTATTCGGGGTTCAATTTGCGGATAGCCAAATGGGCCAAATCGACTGGTATGAAAGTGTTTTACTACATTGCGCCGCAAGTGTGGGCTTCTCGCCAAAGTCGAGTGCAGCAAATTAAGAAATACGTGGACCGCCTGTTCGTCATTCTACCTTTCGAAAAAACGTTTTATCAAAAATTTGACGTCACAGTTGATTTTGTGGGGCATCCACTCTTGGATGCCATAGCCGAAAGACAACAACGTTCTACCCCATTACTTCTCAATTCCTCTAAACCCATTATTGCCCTTTTACCCGGCAGCAGGAAACAAGAAATTGCCACCGTTCTGCCGCTCTTTTTGACAACCGTTCGACGATTTCCAGCCTATCAGTTTGTTATTGCCGCTGCGCCTGCTATTCCTTTCTCTTTTTATGAAAAAATAATAAAATCAGCATCTTTGGAAAAAGAAGCAATTGAAATAGTAGCCGACCAGACTTATCCCCTGTTGGAAACGTCCGAAGCGGCTCTGGTCACTTCAGGAACGGCAACGCTAGAAACGGCCTTATTCGAAGTTCCCCAAGTGGTGTGCTATAAAGGGAATTGGTTAACCTATCAAATTGCCAAGCGATTGATTAAAGTCCCGTATATTTCTTTAGTCAATTTAATCGCCAATCGGGAAGTGGTGACCGAATTGATTCAAAACGATTTGACGACAACGAATTTAACCTTGGAACTCCAGCGTATTCTACAACCGTCCGAGGCCAAAAAGATGATAACAGCTTACCAGCAGCTAAAGGTACAATTAGGCGAAGTGGGTGCTTCGGACAGAGCGGCCCAGAGGATGTTTCAGTATCTACAAGAAACCAATTGAAATTAAAACTGACAGTTCAACCTTCGAATTTTACAACTCAAAGAAATTTGCCTATCTTGTTGGATGAAAAATAGGAACTTACAGATTCGTGAGTTTTGATTTTGTTTAGTTATCGGCTTCACCCCGATAACTAAACTTTTTTTAGAGGATTTAGACGATGAAAAACTGTCACAAAAAACAAATTCTGGGGTTCGATGATACTTGGCTCATTCTCTTAGGAATTCCGTTAGTTTCCTTGGTGATGCCATTGATGGCCACACCCGACATTGAACTGTTCACCTTAGAATGGTACGGTCAGCACGTTTTAGTTTCCGCTTTGCAAGTTCCCGTTTATTGGCTCGTTTTTCGCAAAGTATTTATGGTCGTTCGGGGCCGATTCCCTTCCTTTAGCGAGACTTGGAAGCGACTGACGTTACAGGTTATCTTAGTACTTTTCATTTATCTGATACTCGACCCTTTATTAGTCGTTGTTTGTAAAATTGTCATTTTAGACGAAAGCCAACACATTGGTGGGGTTTCACTAACAGTAGCAGCGGTGGTCATGATTATACTGTGGGTCGCCATCTACGAAGGCATCTATTTATATCAGCAGCTAAAAAAATCCATCCAAGAAAAAGAGCAACTACAACGAGAAAACATCCAATCACAGTTAGAAGGATTAAAAAATAAAGTCAATCCGCATTTTCTGTTCAACAGCCTAAATACGCTTTCCTACTTAATTCCAGAAGACGCCGACAAGTCGGTCAAATTTGTACAGAAACTATCCAAAGTATATCGCTATATCTTAGAAATGAGTGACGAAAAATTAATTCCTTTATCTAAAGAATTAGATTTTCTAAATTCCTACATTTTTTTATTAAAAGAGCGATTTGAAGACAATCTACGAGTAGAAATCGACCTCCCCAAAGCAAGACTGAACGACAAAATCATTCCGTTATCTCTGCAAATTTTATTCGAAAATGCCATTAAACACAACGTTATTTCCTCGTCTAAACCCTTAACTATCAACGTTTTGATAGACGATAATGGAAAACTAGTGGTCGAAAATAATTTACAAAAGAAAAAACAAATTAAAGACTCCACTAAATTTGGACTGGAAAATATTAAAAATCGCTATCGTTTCTTCTCCAACGAGGCGGTTGACGTTTTAGCTACGCCTTCCTCCTTCACGGTATCTCTACCGTTGATTTCCGTTAATGCTTGATTTAGTTGAGGGTATGTACGAGGTCGTGAAAATGCTTTTCTTGACGCTGATGTACGCTGCTTCGATTATGTTTTTTGTTATGTTTTCTCTAATTTCTTGTTCGAAGTACTCTTTGGTGCCTTAGAAATTATTTTCTGCGTACTTATGGCGAGAAATTCTTCTACGAGACTGATTAACAAGAGGTCAGAAGTCAGACCATTTCATTGTCAGAGGTCAGATTTTTGACTTTGATAAGTCCCAAATCTGACTTCTGACAATCCATGAAATGGATGGTCTGACCTCTGACTTCTATGGTACTGGCTTCGCCAAGTTAGGGATGACAAAATAAATACCTCGTACAGCACTTACCTAATTTTAATAATTTCATTGTCCGCCAACAAAAAGTTGACCTGTTTCGTTAGTAGGTAAGATTGTTTACTTTTCAACTTTTCCTGTATGCTTGCGGCTCATTTACTAGCTTTTCTGCTCAACCTTTTTTATTCTTTTGGACCAATATCTTCCAATATTCAAACAGCTACCATCCATCTTTCCATAGAAAATATTCAAAGAGTTAAAGGGTCTGTTCGAATAGCTATTTACGAAGGAGAAAATGATTTTTTAAAAGATGACCAAGCAGTCGTTACTAAAGTTGTTTTGGTAGAAAAATTAGAGCCACTGACCGTCAAATTTCCTAATTTACCCTTCGGAAGTACTTACACCATAGCGATTTATCACGATGAAAACGATAATAATAAGTTGGACACCAACTTTATGGGCGTTCCGAAAGAACCTTACGGGTTTTCCAACAATGCGCCTAGCAAGTGGGGGCCTCCCAAATACGAAGAGGCGGTTTTTACACTGAACGAAAGTGACAAATACATGGTTATTACCGTTAAAAAGTGGTCTAAGCAATAAGGCCCCGTTTTAATTCCGAGTGGCAGTCGTGGCAGCACGATGGTGGGGGGGAAGACAAGACCAATATAAAACACAAAAAAAAATAAAAACAAAAACCAAATTATGAAAAAATTTATTTT
>JBCCQK010000482.1:0-6484 GCA_039024375.1 Bacteroidota bacterium | reverse complement strand
TGAATACTCATTTTATTGCTTTCCATTTCTATGCCCATCTATCATTTTCCAATTTTATTGAACATTCTCGCATGAAGGCTATTTGTACGTTTTTACTGATTCTGAGTATCGCTACCATTTTCGCCCAAAAAAGCAACGAAGCAACCGAGTTTTTACCTCACCATCATCATAACGGTACCGTATGTGGAATTGGTAAACCGATGCCCGGTTTTTTCGTTCCACCGCCCGCTGTCCATCGAACCAACGCCGAAGAAGCCCTGACTTTCGAAGTGACCTACACGAGTTCCGTACCAACCGCAGCACGCACGGCGTTCGAACGAGCAACGGCTATTTTGGGCGATTTATTCACTTCACCCTTTCCAATTTCGGTTCAAGTTGATGCAAGAGATTTAGATGCTGGGGTATTAGGTGGTGCTTCTACGGGGACTTACTTACGGAACTTCACCAACGCGCCCATTCAAAATGCTTGGTACCCCATTGCCTTGGCGGAGAAAATCGCCCGTCAAGAGTTCAATAGTTCTCGGGTACCTTTTGACATTACTGTTTCTTATAATGAGGACACCAATTGGAATTATACTTCTCAGAACGTGGCTGCCAATCAGTTCGATTTCACCACCGTTATGCTGCACGAATTGCTACACGGGATGGGCTTTGCCAACTTAGGAGATGTTACGGATAACGTAGGGACTTTACGACTCAGTGGTTGGCCGTCGGCTTATGGACATTTTTTAGAAAATCGAGCGAGACAGAACTTAGTCGGCGAAATTGAAGACCCATCGGTAGCAATGGGTACCGAAATGCGGAGCAACAGCCTATTTATGAAGACGCCTTCCTTTGCGGCTAATAACCAAAGAGTTAGGATATTTGCTCCGTCCAATTTCTCGGCAGGGTCGAGTATTAGCCACTTGGACCGTTCGACGTTTTTAGGAACTTCCGAAGGGTTGATGAGTCCCGCCATTAGTCCAGGTTCCGTTATTTTGAATCCAGGTAATGTGGCGATAAATATTCTGTACGATATGGGTTGGTCGTTTACGAGCATCATCCACGAACCGGGGACGGGAACGGAAGATGTTAGTCAGCCTTACGTAGTAGATGCCACGATTTTTTCGGATAATGGCTACGACCCCAATTCGGTTATTTTGCGCTATTCCAGAGACACCTTTCAAACGGAAACGGCCGTTCAAATGACGCCAACGGGTGCAACCGACGAGTTTACCGCTACTCTACCCGCCCCTAATGAGTTAACACAGTATCAATATTATATTTCCGTCGAAGACGACCGAGACATTACGTTTGTTTCGCCCACCGAAGCCCCAACGGCGCAGTTCTACGAATATTTTTACGATGTGGATGATACGCAACCCATCATTGTCCACGAACCGATTGAAAACTTGGACGACCAAGCGACCGATTTACTCATCGAAGCCAGTGTAACCGATTTTTTTACGGGCGTTGGAGACGTGATTATCGAATACCAAATTAACGGGATTACCCAATCGCCAGCTATTATGCAACGAGATTTATCCGACGGCTTTCGCCCCGATTTGTATGTGGGCTTTATTTCGTTACCCGAAGGCGGTTTATCCGAAGGGGATGAACTGACTTACCGAATTGTAGCAGGTGACAAAAGTCCTGCGAGGAACTTAATCAGTAGTCCCGAATCCGATTTTTATACGGTCTCCATCGCAAAAACTTTGGATGCCGTTCAACTGTACGTCAATAATTTTGTGACAGATGATAATGATTTTAGTGGACAGGGCTTTTCTATTACGCAACCGAGTAGGTTCAACGATGCGGCCATTCATTCGCTGCACCCCTACACCAATGCGGGACAACAAAATACCCGAAATTTTTTCTACAATTTGCGGATTCCCATTGTACTTCGTAAAATAGACGCCATGATTGAATTTGAGGAAATCGTCTTGGTAGAACCCGGCGAACCCGATGCCAATTTTGGCGATACCGAATTTTGGGATTACGTCATCGTAGAAGGAAGACGCGTAGCTGATTCCGAATGGCTTCCTTTTTTGGACGGCTACGATTCAAATGCCAATCGGAGGTGGTTGACCCACTATAATAGTAATATTCAACAGCAAAATTCTCGGGCCGTCGGCGAGCCTAATCTATTCCGTGACCGAACGATTGATATGCTGGAAAATGGTAATTTCGCAGCGGGAGATACGGTTTTGGTGCGCTTTCGCCTATTCTCTGACCCTTTTGCCGTTGGTTGGGGCTGGGCGATTGACAATTTACGGATTCAAGATTCGCCCGTCTCCGTGGAAGATTTTATTCAAGAACAAAACTTTCGAGTATTCCCGAATCCCGTTTCTACTGGTCAGCTAACCGTTGAAACCGATTTCGAGAAAGTGGTTAAAGACCTTCAATTGACATTGCACGACGTGCACGGACGACAAGTTTACCAACGGCGTTATCGTCCGAATAGTCAGCGTTTTAGGGAAAGCGTTGCCGTCGATTTTTTACCAAAGGGGATGTATTTGTTGACGTTGTATTTGGATGGGACGGAACAGATTTCTAGGCGGGTGGTTAAGCATTAATCTCTTTTCAAAACCTCTACTGGATTGACCCAAGCCGCCCGAATACTCTGAAAACTAACGGTTGCCAGCGCAATGACAACCGTAATCAAGGCAGCAATAGCAAACATCCACCATTCTAGTTCGACGCGAAAAGCGTAGCCTTGTAACCACTCATTGGTGCCCAACCAAGAAAATGGGATGGCAATTGCTAACCCTATTAAAATTAGCTTCATTAAATCTTTTGACAAGAGTTCTAAAATCCCGATACTTGATGCACCCAAGACTTTTCGAATCCCGATTTCCTTCGCTCGTTGCGCTGCCGTAAACGTTACTAGGCCGAATAGTCCTAAACACGAGATAATAATTGCAATCGTCGCCATAAATTGAGAGATAGTGCCTATCGCCGTTTCCGATTGATACATTTTAGCGTACGTATCATCCAAAAAATTAAATTCTAAGGGGTAATTAGGGATAACTTCTTTCCACGATTTTTCTAACAGCGCAATCGTATTCGCCGTTTCTTCGGGAGTGGATTTAATGATTACATTGTCCCCAACTTCTGGCAGCGCATGTATCATCAAAGGTTCTACTTCTTTATGTAAGCCTTTGAAAGGAAAATTTTTCACAATACCCAAAATCGTCATTTGTTGGCCATCGTTTTTTTGAGTAATTACTTTCCCAACGGGATTTTCTAGATTGATAAAATCTAATGCTTTTTCGTTAATAACTACTCCGTTGACATCCGATTGAATATTTTTATCAAAAAAACGCCCTTCCCTCATTTCTATCCCGAATACTTCCTCAAAACCAAATTCGGTGTACAGTTGATAGTAATAGCCGCCATCTTCGGGGTCGTCCATGCCCTCCCAAGTGTAGCCAACCCCGATGGAATTAACATCGGTCGGTAAACTGGTTGTTTTTAAAACGTGGGTAATAGCACTATTGGATTCCAATTGGTTTTTTAAAGGCTGGTATTTGTCCTTGAAAGCATCTGGTAAACTAAAATGGATGATGTTATTTCGATTGAGTCCAAAATTTTTGTTTTTGATGTAATGTATTTGGTTGTTGACAACGATGGTAGAAATAATCAAGGTAGCCGATAGCACAAATTGAAAAACGACGAGCCCTTTCCGAATTTTTTCGTGGGCAAACCTAGAAGAGGGGCCACTCTTTAAGGCATTGATGGGGTTGAAACTGGACAAAACGAAGGAGGGATATAGACCCGCCAAAAGGGTCAATACTCCACCAAAAGTTAACAGTATTCCCCAAAATAGCGGGTTATCCAATGGAAGATGGATGTTTTTATCTGTCAATTCGTTGATACTCGGTACGAAGTAGTAGGCCGCCACTAACGACAGTAAAGTCGTTAAGAAAATTAAGAGACCCGTTTCAGTCAAAAACTGGAAAACGAGACTGGATTTTTCCGCACCTACCGTTTTTCTAATCCCTACTTCCTTCGCTCTTTTGGACGCCTGTGCGGTTGATAAATTGATAAAATTAATGCAAGCAATAAGTATCAGAAACAAAGCTGCGCCCAGAAAAATTTTAACGTAGTCAATTTGTCCACCGACGGCTATCCCATTTTCAAATTGGGTGTACAGGAAGTTATCTTCGAAAGGAAAAAACAAGACCGCATCTCCCCCTACTCCGTGTCCTTTGGCTTTGGCATAAATAGGATTAATTTGGTCGGCAACCGCTTTGGGGTCCACATTTTTGGCTAATTTAGTGTAAACCGTTGCGCTTTTCCAACCCCAATTGGTCAAAAATGCCTCTCCTCTCTCGCTTAGCAGGGTTTCTACATTGAGCAATACGTCGAATCGGAAAGAGGATTTTTTAGGTATATTTTCGAAAATGCCCGCTACCGTCACTTCGTATTCGTCATTGATAGTAATAGTTTTTCCTATGACCTTTCCAGCCCAGTTTCTACCGAACATTCGAGTGGCCGCATCGCTGGAGAGAAAGACCGTCTGCTGATTGCTGCGCGTATTTTCTATCGTTCCTTCGACTAAAGGAAAGGAAAAAATGTTAAACATAGAGGGGGTTCCACAAACTCCGTTTTCTTTATATAACTTACCGTCCTTTTCCAGCATCATATCTCCCCACCAATCTTCGACGTAAACCGTTTTTTCCACTCCTGCCACTTCTTGTAAAGTGGTGTAAAGCGCATAAGGACAAGTGCCTTGCACAAAAGGAATAGAGCCATCTTCTTCTAGTCCGTGAAAGTAAGCGGTATAAATTTGGTCGCCTTCCGTGTGAAAACGGTCAATGGTCAGATGGTCATAAATCCCCAAAAGCAGCAATAGACTAAAGGTGATACCGATGGACAAACCAAATACATTGAGTAAGGCGTAAAGCGGGTTTTGAACAAAATTTCGAAAGGCGATTTTAACGTAATTTTTTAACATGTGGGTGTTATTAAGTCGAATGAAAAAAGTGAACGAACGGATATAAGTTGGTCTAAAATGCAGTAAGACATCTTTATAAAATGCTCGGTTGGCTTTGCGCTCAGATTCGGCTGCATTCAGCTCGTATAGTTCCAGTAGATTTCCTTCAATCTCTTCCAAATGCTCTTCCTTACAAAACCAGCGAAGAAATTCGAGCGCCCTTTTTGGTGGTCGGTGTTCCATTAGCTAAAAGTGATTTTAGGAATTTGTTGATACAAACTGGTTCGAACTTCGTATTGGTTATCCAGCATTTTTTTACCAAAAGCAGTGATGGTATAGAATTTTTTTCGCCGACCACCCCGATGTTGGGTAATACCACCAAATTGGGACTGGACAAATCCCTTATCAACCATTCTTTTCAACGCTACGTGAATGGCACTAATGTTGAGCTTTTTCTCCAATTTTTCCTCTAATACTTTTTGAATAGACACGCCGTAGGCCTGGTCGTGCTGCGCCGCTACGGTTAGTAAAATTAGTTCTTCGAATTCTCCTAAAGATGGTGGTTTCATGCGCTTCTTATTTACTTAACAAATGTAAAGGTAATAAATTATTTATACTTTTGTTAAGTAAATATAAAGTTTACTTTTATTCTTTTTTGGCTATGTTATAGTATAAACTGGATAAAAATGATTTTCAAGGGCCTCAGAGAGGTCTAACCTATTTAGTATTTTGCTAATTTTCCAGATGACTGACCTCAGCGAGGTCCTAACTAAATAATGTGCGACCTCGCTGAGGTCGGAAATTGCTGTCCTTTTTAATTTTTCCTAAATAGTTAGGACCTCTCTGAGGTCAATTTTTGAAATCACTTTTTATGCGGTTTCGAGTATCGTTTAGTTGTTAAACGTATTTATCCAATTAAAAAAATCATTGGCCACATTGTCGAAATACCGTTTATCATAATTGATACGACCATCTTCCTGCACTTCAAATAAGTTGTGTTCTAAACCGAAATAAGATTTAAAATAGAAGTTTTTCTTCTTCGACTGAATAGCTTGAATCCTAAAATTATCTATCAATAGAGCAGATTCATCTTTGGTTCCATACCCTACAAAAACAAGGATATTGATTTTTTGAAAATGACGCCGATAAGGAAAGGAAAAGGAAAAAGTTGCCTTATGACTATCTCTTTCAGAGCAATCATCCGATAATTCTCCGCTTTTATCGATTAAAGATTCCCAATACCGAAAAAAGGCTTCCGTAGCTTCAAAATCTTCTATACTCTTCTCTCTTTTACGATAGCTAGTAATTTGAGCCATAGCTCTCCCCTCAACACCGCCATTTAGAAGAATCAAGTGAGACATATTCGCTTTGTCTATGGCCATTTTTAGCGCAATACTTACTCCTTCCGAATGCCCTGCGACTACTATCTTTTTTTCATCTACCCAAGTTTTTTCTGCCAAAAAATCTATTATTGCTTTATTGCGATTGACATAGTAATCTAAATGATTGTGCTGACAGTATTTTCTTGGAAAATCGCCTGTTGCCTTATCTTTGTACACAAAACTG
>JBCCQK010000481.1:0-6485 GCA_039024375.1 Bacteroidota bacterium | reverse complement strand
ATAGTTTAATCGAGTGTATTTTTTCGTTAGACAAGGCATTTTTTTTGAGAATAGCCGTAGCTCTTTGAGAAAAAAATAACGCAGTATAACGGAAAAAGACGCCGATTTAACCTGTCAAGGATTTATGACTTGAACCACTAGATAGTTTAAACGAATCACGCTTTTACAATTCAAAAAGATAGTCCCCCACTATCGGAGCAAATAACTAAAACAGCACACAAAAAAACAATTGCTATGACTTACAGCTACAAGCAACTTTGTAGTCTAATGGTCTGCTTAACCCTTGCATGCAGTACCTTTGGGGAGACAATCTACGTTAGAACAAATGCCACCGGCGAAAACGACGGTGAATCGTGGGCCGATGCCTACACCACCTTATCCGCAGCACTGTCCGAGGCCGAATCGGGCGACCAAATTTGGGTATCTGCGGGGACCTACTACCCTACCAACGGCGCCAATCGAAATATTGCTTTTGAACTACCCAATGCCGTCCAAATCCTAGGAGGCTTCCCCGCATCGGGCAATCCAGCTTTGGGCGGTAGAAATCCAATCGCTCACCCGACGATTCTGAGTGGAGATATTGACCAAGATGGCACCTCCGCCAACAATTCTTACACCATTATTTTCACCCAAAATGTTTCAAGTACTACCGTTTTAGATGGTTTCATCGTAGAAAACGGCAATGCCAATGCCCCTTTCTCGTTAGAGTTCCCCGTTTTTCGTAATAACGGTGGAGCAGCTTGGTACAACGTCGCAACGAGTTTCCAAGATTCGGAGCCGACCATCCGCAATTGTACTTTTCGAAACAACTTTGCCCTTAACCGAGGGGGAGCGATGTTTAACCGAGCAAGTACGGGCGGTTCTACCAATTATCGTTTGGAAAACTGTATTTTCGATAATAATACCGCCAACCAAGAAGGCGGCGCTATTTATAATTCGCAAGGCGGCGCCACTTCTCAGTGTAACCCAACCTACACAACCACTAACTTCACCAACAATTTTGCGAAAGAGTCTGGCGGGGCGATTTATAATGAAGCCTCCTATTTTGGTGAAATTTCTATCAATTTCGTAGGATGCAATTTCGTAGCCAACGAAGCAGACAGTTTGGAAGGTGGTGCTATTTTTAATAATGCCTTTTTCCAGGGCATTTCCAACTCGATTTACACCAACTGTACTTTCGAAAACAACGTAGCCAATCCTGGTTCGGGCGGTGCTATTTACAACGATGCTAGCGGGGCAGGAACTTGTGATTTTCAAATGACCAACTGCCGCTTTTTAAATAATGAATCTGGAACCTACGGTGGTGCCATTTCTAACATCGTCTCCAACGACGGAAGTATGAACCCCGTTATGGCCAACTGCACTTTTGTAGGAAATACTTCCAGAAATGGGGGGGCTACTTACTCTAGAGTGGCTTTCGGTGGTGAAATTGATGTAGTCGTTGCCAACTGTGTTTTTTATAGTAATAATGCGAACGTTGGAGGAGCTATTTACCAAAATGAAACGGGGGTTGGAAGTGTCGTCAACACGAAGGTAAGCAACACTATTTTCGAAGCAAGTACGGCTGGTTTTAATCCAATATTTCATCTGACAGGCTCTCCTACGGTGACCGTCAACAATTCCATTTTAGATGCAAGTTCGTGTTCAGCTATTGTCATCGAAGGAGAAAATGGACTAGAAGCGACTTGTACGGGTGGAAATATTTTTAACCAAAGTCCCCAATTCATCGATGCTGCCAATGGTAACTTTCGAGTTTTGAATACTTCCCCTGCGATTGATGCGGGTAATAACGCCGATGTACCCGCTTCTGTTACTACTGATGCTGATGGCAATCCTAGAATTGCGGGCGGTACCGTAGATATTGGACTATACGAACAAGTGAATACCAGTTCTGATAACGATGGAGATGGTATTGCAGACGTAGCCGATAATTGTCCTTTCATCCCCAATCCCACCCAAGCGGACGCAGACAGTGACGGTGCGGGTACAGCGTGCGACTGCGACGACTCGATAGCTACGGGTGCTTCTTGCGCTACGGGGTGTTCTACTTTTTATTTTGACAACGATGAAGATGGTTTTGGTAATCCCGCCGTTTCGGTCACGACTTGTGTGGCGCCAAACGGTTACGTAGCTAACAACCAAGATTTTAACGATAACGACGATACTTTATATCCCAATGCCCCCGAACTCTGTGATGGAAAAGACAATAATAATAACGGACAAACCGACGAAGGCACCGACGACGACGGCGATGGTGTGTGCAACGAGGATGATGTTTGCCCTGGAGGCGATGATACTGTTGACTTGAACAATAATGGAACACCCGATGCTTGTGAAAGTGCTATTACTATTAGTTGTCCAACCGATATTACAGTTTCTGCTGCTGCGGGGCAATCTTCGGCAACCGCTACTTGGGACGCTCCAACAGCAACAACAGATTGTAATGGAGGTGGAGGAAATGGAGGAAGCTGTAATGGCGACCCAATCGCTGGATTCACCTACAAAGGTAGCTTTGAAGGAAGCGACTACTATTTATCCGATGGTGCAGCTATTTGGACTACTGCTCAAGCCAATGCCGTGGCGAACGGCGCCCACTTGGTCGTCATCAATTCGGCTGCGGAAAATGCTTTTGTCAAAAGCATCGCAGAAAACAACATCCTTCACATTGGCCTAACCGATGCGACCACGGAAGGAACTTACGAATGGGTAAATGGCGATAATGTGGGTTACACGAATCTAGTAGGCAACCCTAAATCCGAAGATTACGGCATTTTTTATTTTTGGGATGGTACTTGGGACTTGGATGGTAATTATACCAAAAAATATTTGATAGAAAAATCCTGTGGTGGCGGTGGAAATAGTGGTTTACAAGTTCAACAAACGGCGGGACCATCGAGTGGAAGCGCCTTCCCCTTCGGCACTACCACCGTTACTTACACCGCAACGGATGGATGTGGCGGCAGTATAACTTGTAGTTTCAATGTAACCGTTGAATCTACCGCCAGCAATATTAACCTAACTTGTCCTTCCAATATTGCACTTACTGCGGCTCCAGGGGCTACGGGTGCCGTAGCGAGTTGGGCTACGCCAAATCCAACTTCGGACTGTGCAACGGGTTCGGTCAATCTAACGGTCACTCAAGCTAGTGGTACAACTTTTCCCATTGGAAATACGACCGTTACTTACACGGCAACCGACGGTTGTGGCAGTACGACTACCTGTTCCTTTATCGTTACCGTGAGCGAAGGGACAAGCGAAATCAACCTTTTGTGTCCACCAAATATTTCAATTGATGCGGCGGCGGGAGCCAACTCGGCCATTATTACTTACCAAGGGCCCATCGCCAACACAACCTGTCAAACAGCGGGAACAACGGTCGAACGAATCGATGGCCCTGCGAGTGGTGCGGCTTTCCCCATTGGAGTAACGACGGTAGAATATCGTGCAACGGACCAATGCGGTTCTACGACCACTTGTTCTTTTACCGTGACGGTTAATTCGGTTGGTAGCGAACTGAACATTATTTGCCCCGAGAACCTTACGGCAACGGTTAGCAGTGCTACTCAGCAAACTGTCATCACTTGGGGCGACCCAATTGTGACAACAAACTGCGCAGCGGGTGGAGCAACGTTTACCCAAACGGGCGGTCCGAGCGTCGGTAGCCTGTTTGACCCTGGCAATTACACCATCACCTACTCGGCAACAGACAACTGCGGAAACACAACTACTTGTTCCTTCACCATTACGGTGACGGTAAGTAGCAGCAATCTAGCGATAACTTGTCCACCGACGGTTAATATTTCCGTGCCACAAGGTTCAAGCGGTGGCGTCGCAACTTGGTCCAATCCGACGGCTACTACGGAATGTACGATTAATGGCGGCGGTGGCGGTGGAACAACCTGTACGGGCGCTTCTAAAGCGGGTTTTACTTATCTAGGCAACTACAATGGCAGTGATTATTATTTATCCGACGGGCAGGCGCCTTGGTTAACTGCTAAAGCCAATTGTGAAACGGCGGGTGGGACACTGGTCTGCATCGAAAATCAAGCCGAAAATGACTACGTAAAAGATATTGTCGGTACCGAAATCATTCACATCGGACTGACAGACGAAGCGGAAGAAGGTACCCCCGTCTGGCTCAACGGAGAACCAACAACGTTTTTAAATACTATTGAAACCAATAATTCCGATGATAAAGATTACACCAATTTTTACTGGTGGAACGGCACTTGGGACTGGGTAAGTAACAGTTCTTGGAAAAAATATATGCTAGAAATCAAGTGTGGAAGTGGCGGTGGTCCGATGAACTCGGTTCCAACGATTACTCAAATTGCGGGTCTGAGCAGTGGTAGTACTTTCCCCGTAGGAACCACTTTTATTTCTTACCAAGCAACGGACGATTGTGGAAATACGGCAACTTGTGGCTTCAACGTAGTGGTCACCGAAACGGCCGCTACTTGTACGCCCGATAATAACGGCGGACAAATTAGCGGAAACGAGATTATTTGTGACCCCTACGACCCACAAACCATCACTAGTTCTGCCCTACCCTCGGGTGGTTCGGGAGCGATTGAGTACGTGTGGTTAGCTTCTACGAGTGGCTGTCCCAATGACCTCGGTCAAGCCATTGCCAACTCCAACAGTCCAACCTACAATCCTCCGTTTATTACCGCAACTACTTACTACGTTCGATGGAGTCGTCGGGCCAATTGCAACGATTGGATACCGAGTAATTGCATTACCAAAACGGTGGACGTCTGTGGCGGAAATACGGATTATTGTGATTTGAGTGCCGAGCAACCATGGCAGGAATGGATATCCAGAGTGCAGATAGCGGACTTGGATAACACGTCGGGCAAATCGTTAGGATACGACGACTATACCAACCTCGTGGCAAATGTAACGGGTGGTCAAGCATACACCGTTAGCGTCAATCTCACTTTCAGTTACAACCAATGGGACGAAAACGTATATGTATGGATAGATTTCAATCAAGATAATGATTTCAATGACCCTGGTGAATTGGTTTTGGAAACCTTATCTCCTTCCAATGGAAATGGCGGGCCACAACCCGACGCTTCAACCGCTACTTTCACAATTCCTTCTAATGCCGTTGCGGGCGCTACACGAATGCGAGTCGCTATGAAACGAGAAGCCAGCGCCAATCCGTGTGATACAGCGGGTGATAATTACGTACACGGCGAAGTAGAGGATTATACGGTTAATATTAGTGCTGCTTCTGCGAGTCGTGCAAAACCAGTTTTGGCCTTCGATGCCTATGCTTGGCAAGGCAATCCCGTATTGGAATGGTTTACAAATACGAGGGACTTAGAAGAACACTTTGAAGTAGAGCGTTCCGTAGATAATGAGCAGTTTGAAGTGATTCGAGACGTTGAAGTCGTATATTTAGAAGACGAAAAGTTAGATGGTTTTTACAAAATTAAAGACGAATCACCCCATTTAGGTGATAATTACTATCGTATTAAACAAGTCTTTACGGACGGAACGACCGTTTTAACACCAACCAAGCATTTAATCTATGGGCATCTGGACCAACAATTGCAACTTTACCCGAACCCTGCTTCGACCCATTTATTCGTTGATGCTGAAGATTTTGTTGGTAGAAAAGGGCGGATTCAAGTGGTGAATATGCTTGGTCAAATCCAAAAAGACTTCGTATTTGATGAAATTACGAATCCTATTATTCGACTCCCTTTAGACAACGTACAGAACGGAATGTATTCGTTATTATTTGTAGTGGAAGGCCGAGCCTTAAAAACAGAACTATTTGTAGTAGAAACTAGCCAGTAGAAGAATAGGAAGTACTGAATGGAATTGTATAAAAAGGGTATTAATGAATTAAACCGATAAAACTTACGGAGAATATTAATGAATTAAACAAAGCTTACCCCAACAATTATTTGGTAAAAAGTATTCAAACCTCTATTTTTGGATGGTCAAAGGAAGTTTATGCAAACTTCTATATTCTTTTCATGAGAAAACTATCAAAAAATGACCGTAATCAAAGTAGTCGAATTATTAGCGAACTCCAAAAAAAGTTGGGAAGATGCTACCGCAAATGCCATAAAAAGAGCTTCGAAGTCCATTAGCAATATTCGTTCCGCCAACGTTTCTAACATGAGTGTGACGGTAAAAAACGGGAAGGTCAACGAATACCGAGTAAGCCTCAAGGTTACTTTTGAGGTTTCTTAAATTAACCCCGCAAGAGGTAGTATAAAAAAGAACTTGTTTTGTACTACCTCTTTGTATTTTAAAGATTTTACATTTTTCTTAGGGTAAGATGAAGGAAGTTTTCATCGCACTAAAATCCATCACTTTCAGTTCTAGTGGTTCAAGTCCTAAGTAACTGATAGTTTAATCGAGCGTATTTTTTCGCTAGGCAAGGCATTTTTTTTGAGAATAGCCGTCGCTCTTTAAGAAAAAAATAACGTAGCATAGCGGAAAAAGACGCCGACTTAAACTGT
>JBCCQK010000480.1:0-6491 GCA_039024375.1 Bacteroidota bacterium | reverse complement strand
TTCACTTTGCTACCAGATAATTTGGACTTATGAGTTTCCGAAAAAGTAATGCACTCCCGTATTAAGTTCAATAGAGAATCTTCTTTTTGAAAAAGAAAATCTTCTTTTTTAGTTCCTTTTAAAGCAATGAGCGCCAAAATTTCTTTACGTAAAGAACCATCTACTAGAGCAAGGGTTTCTCTAAAATCAGTGGGCGGCATCGTTTCTTTATCAATTACCCAGCGAGTGTTCAAAGCCGCCCGTAGCGCATAGAACCAAGTTTTCAATTTTACCGTTTCTTCACCCGCACAACTACTATAAAACTTTTTCGCCATACTTAAATAGTGGTAATTCAGCGCATTGGCGGAAAAACAGGAAGAAGCAACACTGCGAAAGCGACGTAGAAAGCCTGGTACTTCGTGGTAAACCACGGGCGAAAATATCCATTCGAGGGGTGCTGCGTTGGATTTTTTCATCAATTGTAGCGTTTTCCGCAAATCCCAACCTATCATATCCAAATCGGCCTCGTCACTTTTTACCGAAATTGTATCCTTTTGATTACTTAAAGATAGGTACCAATCTAAATGATGGACATAAATAAAACGAACATCGTAGTCACTATCGGGAGAGGGAATGCCCCACGCTCTGCTACCAGATTCACAGGCGTATAGAATGCGTATGCGCTTATCTCGCTCCAATTGAGCAATGATTGTTTGAATGTTATTTTGCACGGGCCAATTACAGTTTTCTCAAAAGATGATTGTCAGTTATTTTCATAACTTGTAGCAAATTAGTAATAAGTTGTGAAAAAAACTTGACGACTAGCTAATTTATCATGCTTTTTTTTAAAATGCTTAAAATGTGAATATTTGTTTTGTAAAAAAAGAGTCAAAGAGAAGAATAATTAAGGTAGTACTTAGTTTTCTAATCGAATCATTTCATTCAACTCCGCATCGCTCAAATCACCAATCCATTTCTCTCCCGTCGAAACCGTTAGATTCGCTAGTTCCCTTTTACTGACCAATAATTGATTAATTTTTTCTTCAAAGGTTCCTTTAGTGATAAAACGGTGTACCATAACATTTCGATTTTGCCCAATTCGGTAAGCTCGGTCGGTCGCTTGGGCCTCTACCGCAGGATTCCACCAGAGGTCATAATGGATTACGTTGCTGGCCGCCGTTAAGTTGAGTCCCGTTCCACCCGCTTTTAACGACAAAATCATTATTCGAGTCGTTCGATTATTTTGAAAATCTTCGACCATTTCGTCTCTTCCTTTCCGACTAACGCCTCCGTGCAAAAAAGGGGCAAAGGTATCAAACTCGTCCCCAATAAATTTCGCCAACAAACGGCCCATTTCCTGGTACTGCGTAAAAATCAGTACTTTTTCTCCATTCTCTAGGATTTGTTTAAGCAGACTAAACAGTAGCGCACACTTTCCAGAAATTTCGGGTTGCTGACTTCCTTTTTTCAAAAATTGGAACGGATGATTGCATACTTGCTTCAAGGCCGTAATCAATTTTAGAATTTGTCCTTTTCGTTGAATCCCCTCCGAACTTTCTACGGACTTCATCGTCGTTTCAACTACGCTTTGGTAAATTGCCGTTTGCTCAGAAGTCAACTGACAGTATTGGTCCGTTTCAATTTTATCGGGTAAATCTTTGATGATAGACTTATCCGATTTTAGTCGTCGAAGGATAAACGGCTCGGTGACCTTTCTGAATATTTTCAGTTGCTGTTGGTCTCTGTCAATTTCGATGGGTGCTGCAAAATCTTCTTTAAATTTTTTCAAATTTCCTAGATACCCTTTATTGGAAAAATCAAAAATACTCCAGTATTCGCTCAGTCGATTTTCGACGGGCGTTCCACTCATGGCAATTTTAACGGGCGCTTTAATTTTTTTAATAGCTTTAGTCTGTGCCGTCCCTGGATTTTTAATAGCCTGCGCTTCGTCGATGACTAAAGTTAACCATTTTTGTTTATTCAACTTAGTAGCCTCCGACCGAGCAACGCCGTAAGTAGTTATCAACACATCCGCTTCGGCCAACGGTTTCAAATCTCGATTAGCTCCGTGATAGGTATGCGTTCGTAGAGCGGGCGCAAATTTTCGAATTTCTTTTTCCCAATTGGTTAGAAGAGTAGTCGGTACGACAATTAACGCTTTATTATTTTCCAGTTCCCCGTCTTCTTTCAGTTTTAACAAAGTCGTAATTACTTGCAACGTTTTCCCTAGTCCCATATCGTCGGCAATCAAACTGCCAAATCCCAATCGTGTATTTTTGTAGAGCCATTCGTATCCCCGCAACTGGTAAGGACGCAACGTTGCTTGTAGTCCTTGCGGTGTTTCCGTTCCCTCTCCTTTCAATAAATGGTCAATTAACTTCCGAGTGTTTTCGTCCAAATGAACTTTTGCTCCTTGATAATCTTCAGTCAATGCAATTTGTAGTAGTTGATGACTATCTAGTTGTGGTGGATTCTCCAATTTATCAATCAACGAACGAATTTCGTTTTCATCAAAAAAAACAAATTCGTCATTCAACTTGACAATCCCCGAAAATTGGCGAACCATCTTCAAAAATTCTGCTTCGGTCACTAATCTATCTCCGATAGCAATTTTCCATTCAAAACTCAACATCTCATCCATATTGATAATGGACTTTTTCCCTTGAATCGTCCCATTATCTTCGCTTTCCAGTTGCATGGATATTTTCGGTCGCAATAATTTTCGTAGGGCTTTGGGCAACAAAATTTTAATACCGAATAGTTTAATGGTCAGCAAAATTTTGAAAAGAATATTCACAAATTCTTTCGAATCAAAAATCAATGATTCTTCTCCCTTCGAAGCAACGAGGTAACTGATTTGTGGAAAATAATCGGATAGCATTGCCAAGTCTCGTAAAAAACCCAGTCGAATACCGCTATATTTATTTTCTGTAAAAACAGACTGTAAAGTTATTAAAGGTTCAAGCGGTTGGTTGGTGTCTTGTAAAGCAATTTTTACTTCGAACGCATCATCCAAATCTTCCACTTGAATAACGGGTACTATTTCTTTTTCGGCGATAAAAAATTTGTTTAACCACAGTTGTATCGCCGACGGGTATTCTCGATTTTCAAATTCCGTAAACTGCTCAATCGCTCCATTGAAAAATATTTGAAATACTTCGTTCTCTTGAAAGCGAATATTCAACTGATGATTAGCCTGCAAGAAATAAGTAAGAAAAAGAGAAAGCAAAGCCGTGAAATTATCCGCTTTTGTTGGTTGCAAAATATCTCGACCCACTTTATAGTACAAAATATTGGGCGGAACGAGCTGCTCCACTTTATCACAAATATCCTTAACCAATTCGTTAATAGTGGCCGCTAACCACCGAATTTTGTATCTTTTGGTACCAATTCTTAGTAATTGCGGCAAGTAAGCACTCTGAATCGCCAATTTTTCGGCCAAATTAGCCGTTAAAGCCACTCCACTCAATACGGGTGCAAAATGTTGAAGGCGTTGTATGGGAATACTCTTGAGCCATCGTACGAATACATCAATCTCATCGAACGTTTCAACCGCTTTTCCTTTGCTATTTCGCAAGTTGGCTTGCAAAAAGTCTTGCTCGGCATCCAGAATAATTTCTATTTCTTCAACGGCGTCCATTTCGGTCGTTACCTCCGCTTCAGCTTTTTTCTTATTTTTCTTGGTTAAGTTTTTAGCTACCGATTGGTAGGCTTTTTCTAAAACCGTTTTGAAATCTCCCGAAGGATAAAAAACGGGCTTACTATTCAGCAGAGTCAATAATTGCGTCCGACAATCGGGGATAGTTGAAAAATCCACTTGCGCAAAAGTGGCTTCGTCCCAATGATATTCCGTTTCACCAAAATCGTAAGGCGCTTGCAAATCTGAGGTCTGCAACACTCGAATATCTCGCTGCTCGCCAATGGAATAGCCAACGCCCTCTAAACCTTTGAACAAGTCGAAACCGTGCAGTTCAAAAACCAAGAAGGGATTTTTATCAATTTCGTTAGCAATCAAATACAACACGGAAGCCAAGTGCTTGCAGGGCACGGCATGGTCGGGACAAGAACAACGCCCATTCATATCTCGCCAAGACCGCGGAAAAATTTGAATCCCAACTCTTTGGCAGGCTTCGTCCAGTTGACTCGGCAATTCTCGATTGAGTAATTTGGAGAGATGAATGGGATTTTCGGTAACTAGCTGAACTATCTTTGCTTTTTCGGTCGGTGTAAAATTATTGACGGACACACTGACATCATACGGTCGCCTACGGCTACCCTGCACTTTTGCCGTTATCCGATTCCCCTCGATTTGGATATCGCCCGCTGCCCCTTTGTTGGCGTAGGTCTTTCCTCTCGGTAGTCGATTAGAGTAGTCAATTTGCGTTAAGGACTTTAGCCATTCTTTTCCCCAGTAGGTATTTCCGTAGGATTTTCTCATATTGTGATTTTTTAGACAGCTAAAGTTATTTATTGATTACCTGATGCTTTGTTTAATTGGTAAAATTTCTGCGCATAACTTAAAGTGAAAAGACAAAAAAGTAAAATTTTTGCTCATAAAACCCTTAAATCGTAAAATAATTGCGCATAGTGAAAAAATCAATGCTTTTTTATTGGAGTGTCATTTGTGTATTCTTAGCAACATTGATGCCCGTTGATGGAAAAATTGCGGGAAATTATTTGGATAAGGTAGTTCACTTTATCTTATTCACTTTTATGACGTATCGAGCACTCCTCTATTTTTTCAAAAAAGTTGATACAACGGAGGTAGTTGTTACTTGTATCCTAGTTGGCTTCCTAACAGAATTTTTACAGCAGTTTATTCCTGGACGAAATATGGATTTTTATGATGCTTTAGCCGATACGTTAGGCGTGGTGGCGTCTTATTATTACTCAAAAAGAACAAAATACCGATTAGAAAGAGCCAAAATTTAAAATATAAAAGTGTCTGTAGTACTGACAACTTTTGAAAAATTGTTATGAGCTATTTTTATACATTCCTTAGTAGTATTTCAAATTGAGTAGGAGAAGGGAATTCTTTCAGAGAATCTTCTTCTTTTGATAGTAAAAAAAGGAGAAAGATTCCCTAAAGGAATCTCCCTCTCCTACCCAACAACTTTATCTTGACTAACCTTAATGAGGCCTACCAATAATTTTCTGCGTTCGTCGCGCTGCTTCCAACTTTTCCTTATCCGATTTTTCTTTGTCCTTATTTCGATTATCAAAAATAGCGTACAAATCAGGCTGTCCTGCATCCAAATAGGCCGTGTACCAAGCATCACCGACCGCTTTGATGGCTGCCCTAAATCTTTTTTCGACCATTCCTTCCAATTGTTCGTGGTACAAAGTAGCGTATTCCGCACAAGCAGATTTCTGAATATAGCCCGCTCCCCTTTCAATAAAACAATCTTGCTGGTCTTCGGGAAAAATTTCACTCAATTCTTTTTCGATGGTCAGCACATCGTTCACCAAAGCGTGACTTTCTTCGACAATATTCCAATAATGCGTTTCTAGGTCTTCGATGTATTCGGCTTTCCCTACAAGAAAATCGTAGGTATCATCGGCAAACATCTCAGGTAATCTGGTTTCCCAAAAGGCATGAATACCGATTTGGTCGGTTTTTTGACCATTATAATTACTGTGGGTATGCAGTGGGACGTGCGCATCACCAATGTAATGGCCCATATCCGCCGAAATTCTCAAAATTTTTTCCAAATTTTCTTCTTCCATGGCGTACATCAAGGCTTCCTGCATTTTAACCAAATTATAAGGAAGGACTCCGTGCTGTACGAAAGTATCAATCGCAAAAGCCTTCGTGCAGTCGATGGTAAAACCGTGATAATCAAAGAAGGCGGTTAAGCTATCACAGTTCAAGTCCCATTGAGAAAAATATTGAGGATTATAAACGTGATTGTTAAAAAATAGGTCGTAGTCTTCTCGCAATAGAACTATACTATCTTTTTTAAAGAAAGTGCTAAAGTTTTGACCTTCCAAAATTACGTTCCAATCATCGGGCGTTTTCACATTTTTCCCACCCATTCGCAGGGTATCATTTTGTTGATTAATGATAAAAATCTCCGCAAATTTTCGTCGCACTTCTCGAAAATCCAAAGGCAAAGGGTCATCGTACCATTGGTCCAAATCAATAAAATGTTTTTGCCCTTCGAAGGGAATGACGTAGCGACGCATATCGGGGTCGGTAGCGTGAGCAGAGATAAATTCGATGTGGGCTTTATAAAAGCGAATCAATTGGGGCGGTAAAGTGAAAGTCGCCAAACGATTGATTCGGCGATGGGCAAAGAAGCCCCAATCTGGTTGAGTTGGTAGGAATGAGGTTGTTAGTAAAAACAATCCAAGGAGCAAAAAGAGCCATTTTACAGCTTTCATATTACTCAAATTCATCAAGTTATACACATTTTTTTAAAGCAAGTGAGTAAACTTACTAACAATAAAAATAGAAATAATTTTTAGTTGGACAAATAGTTGTTAGCTAATAGCCAAACCAATAATTTCGC
>JBCCQK010000479.1:0-6514 GCA_039024375.1 Bacteroidota bacterium | reverse complement strand
GTATTGACAATTTCGAGCAGAAGCGTTGACTATTCTGCCCTTGCACGGATATTTCTAAAGTGGAATTATAGATAATTAATCTAAGTTGCAGATTATAATCTATGCTACCTCAGCAGACGATACTTTACTAGTATCTTCTGCTTTTCAAAAGCCTAAAGGAAAGAGATGCTAACAAAGCATAGCTTTCTAATCGGCGCGCAACCATAGTTTTTACCTTAATACAAAAAACAACATCATGCAAAAGAAAATCACCCTTCTTTTGACGGTCACCGTATTGTCTATTATCAACCTAATGGCACAAAAGACCGTTTCCAAAAATAATAAAGTCAACGTCAAAGTCCACGAACCGACAGAGTTGTTATTCACCATTTATCACCTCACCCCCGACGCCGAACGATTTTTTAAAGCTACCAAAAAACAACGAGATTGGGTGGACGATTTGTCGGCCCCTTTAATAGCACCTTACCAGCCCTACAAAAGTCATGCGGCGGTCGAAGCCTTTAAAAATTTGGCGAAAGCGTACAACGAATGGCTTCCCCTTTTAGTCAATATTGGTATTCAAAACGAAACGATGCCCTTGGATACCCAGTGCTTCCAACCCGACCAAGAGACAGACTACGCTCAAGCCGTTCGACAATTCATCAAACTCGCCAATGATTTCTATGCGGATACGCAGTTTGGAGAACGTTTTGCCGCCAACCGTGCCGTATCGAAAGGATTGGAAGCGGAGGTAGCCGCTAACCTACCTAATCCTGCTTTTTTTACGACGATGGAAAGTTTTTACAAAAAAACATTTCTGTCTTACAATTTGTACCCTAGTCCGTTACTACCAGCGGGTAATGGAATGGGCTTCGGACCACACCACAAAACGCCCAAAGGAACTAAAGTATTCAATGTCTTCTGCGGCATCGACCGACCCAACGTACATCCCCAAAACATATTGAAAGAAGGCGTCCAGTTTGGTTTTCAAAACGCCGAATGGGTTCGAAATATCTGCACCCACGAGTTTGGACATTCTTTTGTCAACGAACCGTTGTTTGTTCACCGTTCGGAGTTCAACAAATACGTCCATTTACAAAAACCTATCAAAAAAGCTATGAAGGGACAAGGATATTGGTATTGGGACAGCATTCTTGCGGAGCATTTGGTACGGGTTGGCGAAATCCTGATTGCCCAAAAATTGGGCTTGACCGAAGTTAGCGAATCTTTATACTACGATTATTACATCAATCGAAAATTCATTTATCTGCCACATTTTTTAGAAGTTATGAAGCCATACGAATCGGGTGTATTTACGGGGACCTACATTGACTTTTTACCCACCATCGTAGAAAGCTTAGCAGAAATTGATGCCCTAAAAGCCCTAAAAGATTGGAAAAAAGCTAAGAAAAAAGGAGCTATCCGATAAGGGAAGAAAGGGTTGAAGTTTGTCTTAAAATTGTCAGCAATAATTGACTATCTTCCAAACAAACCAACTTCAACTATGCCTCAACCTTCACAGCCCACCACGGCGGCTAATCGTATTGTCTCCCTAGACATTCTGAGGGGTTTTGCCCTCTTAGGCATTCTCATTATGAACATCACCTCCTTTTCGATGCCCGAAGCGCATTATTTGAATCCAATGGCCGAAGGTCCGCTTATCGGAGCTGATAAATGGGCCTTTTACTTTAGTCAATTGTTGGCCAACCAGAAGTTCATGTCGCTGTTCTCTATCCTATTCGGGGCAGGTATTGTATTGATGACCCACAAAATTGAACAGCGAGGCGAAAGCGCCGCCAATCGTCATTTTACTCGAAATTTTTGGTTGTTAATGATAGGATTACTGCACGCCCATTTGATTTGGTACGGCGATATTTTAGTCCCCTACGCCCTTTGTTCGATATGGGTATTTTTCTTTCGAAAGAAAGATGCTAAAACCCTATTTATTTGGGCCACCGTTTTTCTATCCATTCTTCTAGTTTTAAGTCTTCTTATCGGTTGGAGTATATCCTTTATGCCAGAAGAAGACCTCACCGAGTTGTGTCTGACTTGGCAACCAACCGCCGAAGCAATTCAAGCAGAGAAAGCGGCGTATTTGGGTACTTGGAGTGACCATTTCCCTATTCGTTCGAAAGCTGCTTTTGAGCTAGAGACCTTTATTTTTGTGTTTGGCGCCAGTTGGCAAATTACGGGATTAATGCTGATGGGCATGGGGCTTTTTAAAGCGGGCGTTTTGACCGCCGAGCGAACTAAAGCGTTTTACAAAAAATTGTTGGGCATCGGACTACTCATTGGTTTGACCTTTAGCATCATCGGCATTTTACAAAACGAAGCCAACAACTGGTCTTGCGAATATTCCTTTCTTATTGGTAGCCAATGGACGTATTTGGGCAGCGTCCCGACCGCCTTAGCGTACATTGGAGGAATGATGCTGTTATGCAAAAGTCAGTGGCTAATAGTTCTTGAAAAGTGGTTAGCACCATACGGACAAATGGCGCTCACCAACTATTTGATGCAATCCATTTTGGCCACATTCCTCTTCTACGGACACGGCTTAGGACGCTTCGGCAGTATCGGTCGAGCCGAACAATGGTTGTATATCATAGGCATTTGGGTAGTCCAGTTGCTGTGGTCAAGGTGGTGGATGGCTCGTTTCAAATTTGGGCCGTTTGAGTGGCTTTGGCGGTCCTTGACCTATCAAAAATGGCAGGCGATTCGGTAAACAAATTAAGCTAATTCGATATTATGTTAATTTATGTAGTATTTCGCTAATTTTTAAAGTGATGGACTTCGGCGAGGTCACACCCCAATGAAATGCGACCTCGCTGAGGTCGGCCACCGCAGTCCTTTCTAATTTTCCTAAACAGTCAGGACTTCGCTGAGATTAATCTTTGAAATCACTTTTTAGGCGGTTCCGAATATAACTTGAATTAGCAAAAAATGAAAAAAATATTAGTACTGTTTGCCCATCCGAGATTTGAACAATCTCGCGCCAATAAGGCTTTGGTCCGTTCGATTAGAAACAAAAGTGGAGTTACTTTTCACGACTTGTACGAACATTATCCCGATTTTCACATTGATGTTCCCTTCGAAAAAAATCTACTAGAACAGCACGAAGTTATCATCTGGCACCATCCATTCTACTGGTACAATTGTCCACCGCTGATGAAGCAATGGATAGACCTAGTTTTGGAATACGGCTGGGCCTACGGTCCCAATGGCAATGCGCTGCAAGGAAAAAAATGCTTACAAATTATTACCACGGGCGGGTCTAGAGAAGTTTATTGCTCAGAAGGCAGGAACATGTACACCGTCAACGAGTTCTTGCGACCATTCGAGCAAACGGCTCGGCTTTGTCGCATGGAATATTTAACGCCTTTTGCCGTTATGGGAACCCACAAGCTAACCACTGAGGACTTAAACAAATTTGCCCAGCAATATCAAAAAATAGTCGATTATCTACAGCGAGACCAACCCCTCGAAGCTATCAAAAGCTGTGTATTTCAAGTTGATGTTCCTAACCCAAAAATCTCCACTAAATTATGACCGGAAGTATTCTTTTTGAAGCGATTGTGTTCCTAGCGGGTGCTGTGATATGCGTCCCCATTGCGAAGCGATTTGGGCTGAGTGCCGTGTTGGGGTATCTATTGGCGGGTATTTTAATTGGCCCTTTTTTACTCGGATTTGTGGGAGAAGAAGGAGAAGATATTTTACACTTTGCGGAGTTTGGGGTCGTGATGATGCTCTTTTTGATTGGGTTAGAAATAGAACCCAAGAACTTCTGGAACATGCGCAAAACCATTATCGGGATGGGCGGACTGCAAGTATTGGCAACCATGCTACTGGCAACGTTGCTGTTTCTTTCGCTGGGCTACGACTGGAAAGTATCCCTGACGATTTCTATGGCGATTGCGCTTTCCTCTACGGCCATCGTCTTGCAGACCTTGAAAGAAAAGGGCTTGATGAAAACCACTTTTGGGGCTTCCGCTTTTTCGATACTGCTGTTCCAAGACATCATCGTCATCTTTATGCTGGGGGCTTTACCGCTACTGTCAGATGCGGCCCACACGGCGACGGACGACCACGGCAATGCGCATCTATTGGAAGGTTTACCCCTTTGGTTACAAACCACGGCCATCATTTCATCGGTAGCATTGGTCGTACTAGCTGGACGCTATTTATTCGTCCCTATGCTACGTTTGGTCGCTAGAACGGGCGTACGAGAATTATTAATTGCGTCTGCCCTACTCATTATTTTCGCCATCGCTTTTTTAATGGAATTAGCTGGACTGAGTCCCGCTTTGGGCGCTTTCTTGGGGGGCGTTGTCTTGGCCAATAGCGAATTTAAGCACGAACTGGAAAGCAATCTCGAACCGTTCAAGGATTTGCTGTTGGGCTTGTTCTTCATGGCCGTGGGAGCGTCCATCAATTTTTTGGTCATCGGCGAAAACCCGCTGCTAATTAGCGGCTTGGTCGTTGGAATTATTATCCTAAAAGCAATTGTTCTGTTTATCGTTGGTGTTTTTTTCCAACTAAAATTTGACCAACGATTTTTATTGACCGTGGGACTAGCGCAAATTGGAGAGTTCGCTTTTGTTCTCCTTTCTTTTGCCTTTCAACTAAATATTTTAGACCGTGTTCAATTGGATATGATGCTGGTAATCACCGCCTTATCCATGACCCTCACGCCCATTTTGAACATTCTCAACGAACGATTGATACTGCCTCGATTCGGAACCAAAGAAATCGAAGAACGACCAATGGACGAAGTTCGCCGAGAAAGTAAGGTCATTTTAGTGGGCTTTGGACATTTTGGGAGTACGGTTGGTCGATTTTTGAGGGCCCACGGTATCTATGCCACCATTTTGGATAATAACTCCGATTGGGTGGACCGACTCCGAAAAATGGGATTTGAAGTGTATTACGGTGATGCGACGAGAGTGGACTTGCTGGAATCGGCGGGCATTGCCGAAGCAGATATTTTAATAAGTGCGGTGGACAATCCCGAAACGGCCATGGAGTTGGTCAAAATCGTTAAAGATAAATACCCACACGTCAAATTGATGGTACGCTCCAAAAATCGTTTTGACGCTTACAACTTACTCAATATGGGCGTCGAAAATATCTATCGGGAGTCCCTAGATACCTCCGTTAAATTGGCCAGCGATGTTTTGAACGAATTGGGCTTTAGAAAATATACCCTACACCGACAAGCCCAAAAGTTTATTCAATTTGACGAGGAAGGACTTCGGCGATTGGCACAGCAACCCCTCCACGAGGACGCCTATATTTTTAAAGTCAAAGAGGAAATTGCTGCGCAAGAAAAACTCCTAGAAGCAGACCAACACAGAAATATCATCGAAGATGACCGACAATGGGACAGCGAACAGATGCGGCTAGTTAATCAATGATGACTGACTGACTGACTGATATCAGTGTGAAGTAAATTGAATTTTTTATAAAAAAAAATTATCGGCTAACAGTTCGGTAAACAAACTAGTGGCATTCGCTATTCAATAGATACTGAAAAGGACCATACATCCGTTTTCTTTTTTCAAAAAAAAATTACCACCATGATTGAAGATTTAATCAAAAAAGCATTTTACACGGGCGTCGGTTTTCTGACCAATTCAAAAGGCATGAAAGAACGCATCGACGACTTGGTTAACAAAGGGGATATGACCGCAGAAGAGGGGAAGAAGGCCTTCGCCGAATTCGAAAAAGAGTTCAAAAGCCGAACCGAAGAATTTGAAGCCAATGTTCAAGGCATCATCAGAAACCGATTGGACAAAATGGACATTCCTTCGGCAGAAAAAACGGCGGCTTTGGAAAAAAGAATTAAGTCTTTGGAAATCAAAGTGGGGAAGTTGGCGAAAGAAGTGAAGGAGTTGAAGGCGACTGCTCAGCCTACTGCTAAAACGACCTCGAAAAAGAAATAAAGGGAAAATCGAGGTAAAGCTGCAGTCACTTCGCTAAGTCTTCTCCTAGTTTTTGATTTTATTTATGGAAAATTGGTAGATAAAGCCCAAAATAAACCTCATCGAATTAACATTAACCGACGAAAGACCTGCTCCTTTCCCGTTGTCCCATTTAGTAAACTTTGTGCGACTTGATAGCTATCACTATTTATAAATTAGGTGTGTAATTTTTATTAGCTTTGTTTAAACTTATTTTATTACCTTAAACTTAACCAAAGCTATGAGATTATTAATTTTTGTGCTGATTTTCTTTTCTTGTGCGACCTCCAAAAAAACGCAAATTGCTACAACTGAACCTAAAATTACCTTACCAGAGTTTGAACTTCAAGATGCGGATGTAAGAATGCCTCTCCAATTTTTAGCTGCCGATGAAATGCAAGGGCGAAATACTGGAACAATATATACGGATATTGCCGCTAGTGGTTCAAGTCCTAAGTAACTGATAGTTTAATCGAGCGTATTTTTTCGCTAGGCAAGGCATTTTTTTTGAGAATAGCCGTCGCTCTTTAAGAAAAAAATAACGTAGCATAGCGGAAAAAGACGCCGACTTAAACTGT
>JBCCQK010000478.1:0-6559 GCA_039024375.1 Bacteroidota bacterium | reverse complement strand
TTTTATTTTAAAAATAAAAACAACTTTTTGTTTAAAAAAATTACTCTCAACCTTTTAGAGTGTGTTTAAATTTACAACTATTTTTAAATCATCATTTGTAACTTTTGGAAAATTTTTTAATGGTTTGATTGTTAGATAGTTTGATTGTTTTTATGTGACGTTGACCATCAAACAATCAGACTGATTTCAATAGATAATTACGAATCTCTCAAAGTAGCACAATAATATTTTTGGTACTACATTGAAAAGTGTGGGTACTTTAAATACGGCACAACTCGGAGCGTTAGGTTACGGTTGCAACGAATAAGTAACATAACTCTCTGAGTTGTGCTACACTCAATCGACCCATAATTTTCATCTTAGTGCCGAAAAATTAACGAAGAGAAAATTCAAATTTTTAGAAAGATGCGTAAGTTATTTTTTGTGAACTACCTTAGCTGGCATAATCCGTGCCGTAGGGATAGCGCTGTGGTCTCGACAATAGTGCATTTGCCTCGTCGTCGTTCTTAAATCTCTCTCGTAGTGGGTCCCAGTACAATTTTCGATTCACTTTCATCGCAACGTGGAATAGCAAGCAAGCCGAGCAAGACCGATGCGCTACCTCCACGGGCGCTACTGTCAGTTGCCTACTTTTGATGCAATCCAACCAGTTGCCGTGCTGGTCTTCGCTGTGGTACAAATGAATTTCGTCGGGACCAATAACCGATTGCAAAATTTTGGGGTCACTGGCTTTAAACGCATCCGAATTTTCGGCCGAACTGGGGTCACTCGCCGTGACGCCGACGTTGCCTCGGGAAACAAAAATCCAACCGTCTGTCCCTTCGAAGCGCACCCCGTTCGGATTTTTACCACTCACTTCCATCGTTACACCGTTGGCGTACTTAGCGTTGACTTGAAAATCACCGTGGACGTTCCATAAACCCGAAGTGGGAAACTGCGCCGTTGCTTCTACTTCGACGGGCCCCGTATATTCCGTCCCCATGCCCCAATGCGCCGTGTCGATATGATGTGCACCCCAGCCCGTAATCATGCCCGCTCCAAACTGTTCGCAACGCAACCATCCTGGTCGGGAAAAGTCGTGTTGTGGATGCACTCGTTTCTCCGTGTAGTATTTGTAAGGGGTAGAACCCAGCCATTTGTCGTAATTCAAGGTTTCGGGAATGGGCATTTCGGGTTCGTTTTCGCCCGATGGGTCGCCTGGAAGTCCAACTTTGATATTTTTTAACTGCCCAATGCGGCCATTTCTGACCAATTCGCAGGCCCGTTTGAACTGTGGCCAAGGATTTTGCGAACGTTGCTGACTTCCAATTTGGAAAACCACACCCGTTCGGTGCACCATATCACTCATCGCCCGACCTTCGGCAATAGTCAGCGACGTGGGTTTTTGTAAATAAATGTGTTTTCCCGCCATTGCCGCTTCCATAGCGGGCTGGGCGTGCCAGTGGTCGGGCGTACTAATCATGACCGCATCAATTTCGGGATTGGCGAGCATTTCTTGGTAATCCTCGTACATTTTTACGTCCACGTAGTTGGATGTACCTTTTTTCTTTGCGTACCATTCCTCTATCCACTTTTTTCCTTTTTCTGTCCGTTGACTATCTACATCGCAAACGGCCATGACTCGTGCGGTATCGTAGCGCATGGTATCAGGTAAATCGTGGCTCGCTGCGATTCGACCAAATCCAATTTGACCAATTTGAATGCGGTTGCTAGGGGCATTTTTGCCGAGTACCGATGCGGGTACAATGTTTGGCAAGGTGACCATTCCCAATGAACCTACTAGGGTCGTTTTTAGATATTTACGGCGGGACATTCCGCCTTCCTTACTTACTTTTTTATTTGACATGGCTTAGGTTTTTACTAAAGAAATTTATGATTAGGGCTGTACGAAGTCTTTATTTCGACGCTGACTTGCGTACGCTGTTTGAAAAATAAGACCTATTATGTTGTATTTCCTTGCGGAAATTTATGTTTTTTTCTTTTTTGACAGGATTCCAGGATTGACAGGATTTAGTACGTGAGAGAGGGAATCTTGTAAAACTTGTAATCCTGCAAAAGAAGTTATATTAATTCTGTCGCAGTATTTATACATCCAGATAGAACGTTCAAGCGGAAACATAAAAATTCATAATTTCCAGACAGCGTTTTCAGCGTCAAAAAAATAAGCATTATCCAGAACTTGTACACGCCTAAATTTAGGGCGTATTCATTACTCTGCTTCCAAAATCAGGGTCTCGGTCGCTCTCGCATAATCCAATTTCGTCGCATCGCTAAGTACCCAAATAATTCCGCCTGCTAAGTGTTCTAGGAAATTAGGGTCTTCGTAGTACTCTTTTTTGTGACCCAAAGCGGTGTACCAAATCCGCCCCTGTGCGGTCGAACGACACCAACTCAAAGGGAATTGCTGTCCAAATATCTCTGCTGGATATTCGGTTCTTTTATCGTCTTCCACCGTCCGCAGATTGGCCGTAAGCAATACTTGATTACTCGGATTTAGTTGTTTTAAATAATAGCACTCGTCTTCCCATTGCCAGACAGTAGGCAAGTGTAAAGTAGCGGGATGCGTCGCATTCATTTTTTCAATTTCAAAATCCTGCAAAGGCGGATGGCGATGAAATTTCCCTCCTAGCATATTCCAAAACCAAGGCCACTGTCGTTCCGAACCGCAAGCGGAATGAATACCTACAAAGCCACCGCCCGCTTGGATGTAGCGTTGGAAGGCCAATCTTTGGGCGTCGGTATCGAATAGTTCATTATTGGTATTCGAAAAAATGAGCGCATCGTATTTCTGTAGATTTTCCTCCGTCATCACGACGGGGTCGTCGCTCGTCTCTACTTGAAATTCGTATTTTTTACCCAATTTCTGGAGTGCAACAATACTGTTCGGAATATTATCGTGGACGTAGCCCTTTCCATTTTTCGTGTAAACCAATACTCGTTTTTCGGCCAAGTGAATCTGATTGGACACAATTTCTACTTTGGGTGGGTAGGCATAATCCTGCCAATATTGCTCCATTCGTTCGGGGCTAATTTTGCCATCATAAACCAACATTCGATAGCTCAAGGTGTAGGACTGACCGGGTTGAAGCACCCAATCCTGTTCTTGAGTGGGATTGAAATTAAAATAAACGTTTTCCTTCCCTCCGTTGGCCCCAGTTGGCCATATTCTTAATTGTTCGGGAAAATTATGATTCTGTGGATGGGTCATAAACAAGACGCCCGAAGTACCAAAATTGGAAACTCCATTAGCATTGCACCAACGAGCACGGGTAGCGTTACCATTGGATTTATCCTTTCCTTGAGAGGTTAAAAGATGCGCCGTTTTATCGTCCCACTTTTCGGTGGCTCGGAAACTGAACCCCTGATAACGGTAGGCATTAATGGTAAAGATGCTGTCCGTTGCACATTGCAGGGTCGTTTGAAAATCAATTAGACGAGGGGCGTCGGTGCCACCCGAGTTCCAAACCGTGACTTTCCATTCCTCGTCTAGGGCCACTTTGAAACCCGACGGGTCGGGTGCTGTCAAATCCACGTGTTCGTGGCGGGTGGTCAGTTGGCCAAAAACGGGGCCAGAATGATACATCGGCCGTCCCACCACCTTGACCGTTCCCTGTCCTTTGTAGAGATTCCAAAAATCCAAATTTCGACCTTCGAAAGTCGTGTTGGTCCAAGGATTCCAAATGCCATAGTGGTGGTAATGGTCGGGCGGTTGGATTCTTGTCAAGACTTCCCCTTTCGGCGACCACAACGGGTGAATGAATCCGCCTCGGCGGTAGAGTGGTGTGGTTCCTTCGGGGGCTGCTTCCTCGGCAAATTGATAACGCAGCAGGTTATTTCCATTTTGTCTGAAAGTAATAGCTTCGTCGTCTCGCTCGGCCTTTACGAACAGTTCGTCGCTACTGCTAGGATTATCTATTTTCCGAAGTTCAAACAGTCGCTGATTGCCTGCGGGGGTTTCTCCCGATAATAGCCAGTAAAGTTGGCGTTGGTGAAGTTGAAAAGGCGTAATTGTCTCTTTACCATCAGTAATTTCCACTAATTGATAATGAGTAGCGGTAGTGGGTAATGCTACGGCTGCCAATGAAATAGAGACGGGACTATCGTGGCGAGTAAAATCTCCCGAAGATACGGCAAACGTTAAAACAGTAGTATTGGATTGGGCGAAAGCGCATAGAGGAACGGCTACTAATAATAATGTAGTCAAAAGATTTTTGTAGGAATACTTTTTCATGAGCAGCGTTTTGTTTTGTGCCTAGCAAATATAATGAAAGGCTACTAATTAACCTAAGTTGCGGAATATAATCCATACCCCCTAAGCAGGCGATACTTTACCAGTCTAACGACACCCCAAAAGTTTACTTTAGGGCAAAAGGTACGGAGTACCGATAGTATTTGTATCATCTGCTGCTAAAAATAGGTCTCAAAGGTGCAGCTCACCGTTCACATTGAACCTTATTTTTAACAAATGTGGTCGGTGCGCTGCACCTTTTCATCCCCAAAAAGATGTGGGGAGTCAATAGACTTTGCCCCTATCTCCTGCTTTTCAAGAGGACAAAAGAAAGAGATGCTGACAAAGCATCGCTTTCTAGCCATTATCCGCAACTTAGGTTATTTATTCAGATTAATTTATGGTCCTCTTTTCTGAAACCCATTTGTGCTAATTTTATACACAAACATTCTTTTTACTCCGAAAATAGCCAAACATCAACTGCTTTATCCTACTTTCGTATGGGCATTTACAGTCCCAACTTTTACCTCAAGCAACACATACTGTTTAATCATACTATCAACCATCACTCAAGGCAGCAAAATCGCTCCGTTTTGGGGGCGAGTCCCTCTTTGCTGACCGAAAAAGTTTAAACAGTTATGAACAAAAAAGTTCTACACCTATCGTTTTTCCTACTATTAGCGGCTCAAATCAGCTTTGCACAGTTTAAGTTTTGTGGACAAAAAGCGGCGATGCACCAACTATCCGAAAAATATCCTGGTTACCAACGGGCCGTTCAACAAACCTTTGACGATGCTAAACTAGCCTACCAATCCACTGCCCAAAGCCGTTCTCAGCAAGTACACAAAGTGCAAGTAGTTGTCCACGTGGTATATAACACAGAGGTACAAAACATCTCCGACGAACTGATTCAAGAGCAGATTGACGTTTTAAACGAAGATTTTCGCCGTTTAAATCCCGATGCCGTCAACGCACGAGAAATGTATCAAGCCATTGGCGCCGATGCAGGCATCGAATTCGAATTGGCTACCGTGGACCCCGATGGCAACCCCACCAATGGCATCACCCGAACACAAACGGAAGTAGAGTCTTTCGTGAACCTAGATTTGGATTTAGGTAAAATTTTGGAAGCGACCGCCGAGTGTGGATTGGACTTCGTTTGCATTCAAGAAAAAATCCTCGTCGGCGGACTCGAAGACAATATTGAAAGCGGCGGCGTACAAATGGACGACGTAAAACGTAGCAATCGAGGCGGCATCGACCCTTGGGACACCGAACGCTACATCAACATTTGGGTAACCAATTTGAACATCGACTTATTGGGGCAAGAAGTACCTATGATTTTGGGATTTGCCTATCCGCCCGTTGGTGCGCCCAATTGGCCCGACGAGATTTTCGAAGAAGACTTAGCGTCCATTGCGGGGCTAGTCATCCACCACGAAGCGTGGGGCAAAAGCAATGCGGGCGACGGCTTAATCGGTAGCTTAGCCGACGGCGGCCGAACAACGACGCACGAGATGGGCCACTATTTTGGTCTGCGCCACGTTCATGGGGACGGCGATTGCGATGCGGACGACGGCATCAGCGATACGCCCGCTGCCGATGCGAATCAGCAAGCGCAACCCGACCCGAACAGCGCACCCGTTTGTGAAGAATTGCATACCATCAATACCTGCGACTCGGACGATATGCCCGATATGATTGAAAACTATATGGACTATAATGCTATCTCTTGTCAAAATTTATTTACCGTTGAACAGGTGGGCATTATGCGGGCGATGTTGGAAGGGCCGAGAGTTGGCTTGATTGGAGGGCAAGTAAGTACGAGCGTTGAATCGGAATTGGCAACGAAAGCATTGACCGTTTTCCCTAATCCTACGGCGAATACTTTAAACATTGATTTGGAAGGCTACAAGTTGGAGGATTTCGCCGTTCGAGTACAAACTATTTTGGGTGCTGCTGCCGATGTAATTATTTCAAATAATAATCGGCAAATTGATATGAGCGATTTGGCTAGTGGGGTCTATTTAGTCACTTTGGTGAAAGACGATTTGCAGTTGACGAAGAAGGTGTCGGTACTTAAATAAAATTATTTAGAATCGAGAGCAGGGAGCAGAGAAGAGAGACGATTAGACGTTGACAAACGGAAATAAAGAAAGATATAAAATGGGTACCTTTTGATGTTGCGACGATGAGTCTCTGTCCTAATGTGAAGGATAGTTCATCAGAATTGGCAGCTGTGTATGAAAACTTTGCTCGAGCCACATAATGTGGGCCCTCGCCCAGCATCCAAGGCCGAACTGTAAAATAACCTGTTCTTGTCAATATCTT
>JBCCQK010000477.1:0-6589 GCA_039024375.1 Bacteroidota bacterium | reverse complement strand
ACCTTTTTTATTTTTTTTTTCAACTTTTTTTATTTAATTTTTTTTTGGGTTCCACGCTTTTGGGGGGCGGCAACCACTTTCCTTACGAAAAATTTCAGAATAAGCACTAATAATAATCTTATTTCCATGTAATTATCATTCATCCCATACGGGCAAGCTTTTCATCATTTATCATTTATAATAAACGGCTATGGAAGTATTAAAAAAAGCATTGTTTGACCAAGTATCTTCAGAATGTAGCAAAATGACGACTCGAAGATACAGTACTAGTTTTTCATTAGGCATTTATTCGTTGGACCGAAAATTTCACGAACCGATTTATAATATTTACGGTTTTGTGCGATTTGCCGACGAAATTGTGGATACCTTTGAAGGATACAAACAAGCCTATTTATTGGATAAATTTTGGAAGGATACGCACGAAGCCATTGAGCAAAAAATAAGCCTTAATCCAATTTTGAATAGCTTTCAGCAAGTGGTACACGAGTACGGTATCGAAGCCGAACTCTACGATACATTTATGCGCAGTATGGAGATGGATTTGGACAGCCAATCTAATTTGCAGACGCATACACGGCAATCCTACGAAGAGTATATCCTAGGTTCTGCCGAGGTAGTTGGCTTGATGTGTTTGCGGGTTTTCACCAAAGGTGATGATGCTAAATATCAACATTTGAAGCCGTCCGCTATGCGGTTGGGCGCCGCTTTTCAAAAGGTCAACTTTCTAAGAGACGTTAAGGCCGATTACGAAGACCTCGGTAGAAGCTATTTTCCAGGGGTAGATTTGGCCAAGTTCTCGTTGAGTGAAAAAATAAAAATTGAAAAAGAAATCGAAGCCGATTTTGCAGCAGCTTTAGTAGGTATCAAGCAATTACCCAAAGGTGCTAGGAGAGGTGTTTATATTGCGTATATTTACTACAAAAAACTATTCGATAAAATTAAAAGTACACCCGCCGAGCGATTGATGAACGAACGGATTCGCATTCCAAACACCCGTAAGGTCGGGTTGTTGTTTAACTCTTTAGTGCGCCACAGTTTCAATGTGATGTAGTTTTTATGAATGATGAATGATGAATGATGAAATTTAGAGAAATAATGAGATATTAGGGGACTATTTTACTGTTTTCTGAAACAAATATCTTCTTATTTTTGTGATACAGAACTTATTTTAGCATCTACTTTTGGCGGTGTATCAGATATAAACCTTCTTAAAGCGTTTTACTAAATAGAAAATCACCAATGACTTGGATTCCAGCTACTTTAATTACAATTGCCACCGTCTTAACAATGGAATTTGTGGCTTGGGCCGTGCATAAATACGTCATGCACGGCTTTTTGTGGTATCTACACGAGGACCATCATCAAGTCAACCACGACCATTTTTTTGAGAAAAATGACGCCTTTTTCATCATTTTTGCCGTTCCTAGTATGGCACTCTGCTTAACAAACGGCGCTCCCGAGTTTGGTGTCGGCTTTTGGATTGGATTGGGAATTGCTATCTACGGTGCTATGTACTTTTTTGTCCACGATATCTTTATCCATCAGCGGTTTAAGATTATGCGGAATACCAACTCTGTTTATTTACAGGCATTACGCAAAGGACATAAAGTACACCATAAACACTTGGGTAAGGAAGACGGCGAATGCTTCGGAATGTTATTGGTTCCATTCAAATATTTTAGAGCGGCCAGAAAAGCAGCAGCAACTAAAAAGGCGTCAATAGCAAAGCACAAACTCACTCACTAGGCTTAGCTTAGCTTCCCGCCAAGATGCCTCCGTCAACGGTCAATTCTATTCCTGTAATGTAATTCACGGTCTGCCTCAAGAAAAAATTGAATAAAAATACAAATCATCTTGAACTCATTGCATTATTTTCCCAACGCAATTCGTTTACGTTATTACCAATTTTTTTCCCTTCTACTAGTCCTACTTCATTGTCCTGCGGCGTATGAATACCTCCATAGAATCGAGATTTGGCCGTTTCTTCGGCTACTTCCCAGAAGGTATCAAATTCTCTGGCCACAAAATCTACTTCTCGTAGTTCGTCCCGTTCTCGACCGACGTGTGCGCTATCGACAAAACTAAATTCGTTGCCGTACAAATCAATCATTACCGTGGCAGCCGTAGCAGCTTGAATGGCGTGCCCCGACGGAAAAGCGGGAAAAGGCGGGTCGGGCCAAAAAGATTCCCATTCGATGTCAATAAACTGAGGGATAAACGTATTCGGTCGTTCCGAAAAAAAGTCGTATTTCCACTTCCAACATTTAATGAACGCATCCGCAACGGCGATACCAATACGGGCGTACGTTTCGGCACATTTTATCAAAGGCGGCTGCTTGGCTTTGATGGCAATAGTAGCGATGTAATACGAATGCCCCGGAGGCGTAAACGTATCAGTGGGGTCGTCTCCCCACCAAAGAGCGGCTTCTTTTTCCGCTTGCGTCAGCGTTTTATCTTTTTCATAAACGGCTAGGAATTGTTGGTAGTAAGGCGATGTTTTGGCCGTATCGTAAGGAATGATTTCGGGGTTAGGTAGGGCTTGATTTTCTTGGACAAACGTTCGATTTTTTCCCCAATACGGATGTAGAGGATGATGGCTAAACGACTGGGCGTACAAAGGTGGTTTCCAGCTACCCAGAAAAGTGGGATGGACTAATTCTTTGTCAAAATTCTTTAAATATCCTCGATGCCCACCGTCCGTTTTGGACCATTCGAAAATCGCTTGGGCAATGCTTTTTCCGTAGGCGACCGACCTTTTAATGGTCGCTTCATCTGTTATTCGACTAGTTATATTTTCTACAATAGATTGCTCCAAAACATCAATCATCACCTTATTACTATCCGCCGTTTGGATATAAATACTTCGCAAAATTTCGGCCTGCCCCGCATTTAAGGCTAGTTGCCAATTGTAAGTTTGGTCTTCTTCTGGTAAGGGCAGTTCATCCAAATCGTTCAGTTGCCCTACCATTGATTGGTAACTTGGATAACCGTGGACAATCGACTCGTACATGGTTAGTCCAATATAGCCCAAGCAGCGGGAGGCAAACGTCGGAGAATTAGCGGGCGTATGTTGCGTAATATGCAGGGTTAAATCGGCCCACTGAGTGGCTAATTCTTGGTCCGTGATAAGCGTAGAGGGCTTTTGTTGACACTGCATGAATAGCAACACGGTCAACATCAAAAAGCTACTTTTCCTAAATATTAAGCGATGAATCATACTTTTTCTATTGTATTTCATAAGCAGCTACGGGACGCTGATGTACGCCGAATAGTAACAAATCATCTAGCTGCAAAATCTCCGTTACATCTCCTCGCAATTTCAGTCCAGAACGACGTTGATTGACATAAGTAAAATTTCCTTTTCCGTCTCCTTCTAGGAGTACGCCATAATTAGCGTCTGATTTTCCCAATCGCAACTTCAAGTGGCTATTGTTCCCACATAGCAGTAAATCTAGCTGCTCATCGCCATTATAGTCCAAAATTTGAATCGCCCGAATGGAGGAAAACTGTGTTTCTATGGGTAATGGCACTAAGTCATATTTTCCGTCACCATTACTCAAAAATAAACTCGTTGCCAAGTGATTTGCCGTTACTTTTTTCGCTTTTGCTAAGGCCTTAGTATCAAAAATATTGTTCATAGTAGCGTCGGCGTAGCTATCGTAAGAAGTGAATTGGCTACGCAATGGGGCTAACTGTCCCAATAGTTCATCCCTTGTTACATCGGGGTACGCTTTGCCTTGTTTATAGTAATTTAGAAACGGGTCAACGGAACCATTTTGGTCAAAATCTTGATAGACCAATTCGACGGGTTCGGATTCGTTGGTTTGGTACATGAAATTGGTTCCTTGATTGCCGACGATGAAGTCCAATTGACCATCTTGGTTAAAATCGGCCACTTCGATGGTTTGCCACCACCCCGTCGGCATTTTATCAAAAAAATCGGCCGTTTGATTCGTCAATTTGCCATTTTGATTAATGAAAACAGAAACGGGTTTCCATTCACCGATGACTACCAAATCTAGCTGTTCGTCGCGGTTCACATCCACCCAAAGGACGTCAGTAACGTGGCCAAAATTTTCCAGCTCTGGGGCAATTTGCTCTATTTGGTTCGTAAACTTTCCTTGGCCATCGTTTAACAACAAATAACTATTAGTAGTTTCGGGGTAGCGGCCAGGCACAATACTCCCACCCACAAATATATCTATATGGCCATCACCATTAATGTCGGCGGTCGCTACGGTTTTAGTACTTATGGGCAAATTAGGCAACATGCTTTTTGTAAAATTACCCTGCCCGTCATTCAGGTATAATCGGTCTTGTAAAACTGCGTCGTTGGGACGAAAGAAATGATAACCACCACTGGTTACATAAATATCCAAATATCCGTCACTGTTGGCGTCAAAAAGCGCCACATCCGTATCGTGGCTACCTGCGTCGATTTTAGCGATTTTCCCAAAAGCTGTGCTTGGTAAAAACTGCCCATTGGGTTGCCCCAAATAAATGCTTGCTGGTTTACTGCTAACGCCACCAATAAAAATATCTGTACGCCCGTCACCGTTCAAATCGCCTTTTTCCATCACGGGACTTTGGTGCGATAGTTCACTAATTAACAGGGACTGACGGTCAAAATCTCGGATGAATAGCTTAGGGTCTAGGTGAGCAATAGGCGATTTTTGGGGTTGAAATACAGGTTGAATTATATCGGGTGATTTTTCTTTTAAAACAGCATTTTGTTCCTCCAAAACGAGTGTTTGATTAGCTGCTACCTCCTTTAATAGCTGTCTTTTTCCATTTGGCCAAGTCACCGTTAGTGTATCAATAGAAGTGTTCTTACCCAAACCAAAATGCAAAATGGGACTAACGGCGGACAAGTAACCTCTCGTTGGATTTTGGCTAACTTGCTGTGTTTGCCCATTGCTTTTTAACTCAACTAATGCGCCTAATCCCAACGTATTTTTATTGGCTCCTTTGAGGTGAACTTTCAAGAAATTAGCCGCTTTTCTATTGCCCTTATTTTCGTAAACAAAAGCGGGCTGGCTGATATTATTAACCACCAAGTCTAAATCCCCGTCGTTGTCCAAATCGGCGTAAGCCGCTCCGTTGCTATTGGCGATTTGCGCAACCCCCCAATTAAAAGTTTGGTTATTAAAAGTGAGGTCACCGTTGTTTTTATACAAATAATTTCCTACATCAGAAGACGGAATTTGATTGATTAACTCCATGACATCTTCTCGCTTCAATCGCCCTTTCTGAGCCACGAAGTTGTCCATATATTTTATGAAATCCATATTGGTATAATCCCGATGATACCCATTGGTGACGTACAAATCTTTCCAACCATCGTTGTCATAGTCCGCAAATAAGGCCGCCCAACTCCAATCGGTCTTGTCAATACCCGCTAATTGGCCAATTTCGCTAAAAGTGCCGTTCCCATTATTCAATTGCAGCATATTTCGCATGTATTGATAGTAGAAACCACTACGCAAATTGAGGTCAAACTTGGCGTAATTATCGGGCGCCGTCAGCAGCTTCTGCCGTCGGTTATCTTCGGGCAGCATATCCAACGTAAAAATATCCATCCAACCGTCGTTGTTGATATCGGCAATGTCATTGCCCATCGAGAACTGGCTAGTATGTCCCATTTGCTCCGCCAATTTATTAGAAAAAGTACCGTCTTGATTATTGATGTAGAGGTAATCGGGAATGGTATAATCGTTGGAAACGTAGCAATCGGGCCACCCGTCGTTGTTAACATCGGCAATGCCCAAACCTAGACCGTAACTCAGAGCCGAACCGCTAATACCCGCTTGTTCAGTAATGTCCTGAAAGGTTCCATTGGTTTGTTGGTAGAGTCTTAATCCTCGCTGATTATCAAGCGTTTGCAGGGCTTTGGCGGTACTTCGTTCGTTCAAAACGGGTAGCGATTTCGGATTATGATTCAGTAAAAACATATCTAAATCGCCGTCTCGGTCGTAATCTAAGAAATAGCTTTGATTGCTAAAAGCGGTGCTATTTAGGCCGTATTCGGCCGCTGCTTCTCTGAAGATGGGAATATTGTCTTCGTTGTTCCCTTCGTTGATGAATAGTTGATTGGTTCTTTTATCGGAGGGTAAAGCGCCCGAATAACAGACATATAAATCTAACCGACCGTCGGCGTTAATGTCCACGTAGTTGACACCCGTTTTCCACGGGTCTTTTCGCCCTCCTGCCCCCGAAGCGTCCGTTACGTCTCGGAACTGCCAGTTCCCTTCGTTGAGGTACAACTTATTGGGGCCCATATTGGACGTAAAGTAGAGGTCAATCAGGTTATCGCCATTGAAGTCGGCGGTTGCTACGCCTCCGCCATTATAAAAATATTCGTACAGCAGGACGTTGGTGTTTAGGCCTTCTTCGAGTTGATTGACGAAATGGATGTTTGTTTTTTCGGGTGGTAGGAGTTCGAAAAGGGCATTGGTTGGTAGTTCTTTACTTACCTCTTGAGAAGTGGGTGCTTCTTGGCAAGCGTAACATAGAATAAGTAATAGAAAAGTACAACGGCTAAACGTAGATAGTTTGCTCAAGTTATAGGTTTATTTTTTGAAATTTAGTT
>JBCCQK010000476.1:0-6596 GCA_039024375.1 Bacteroidota bacterium | reverse complement strand
TACTACGAATAGATAGCGGTCATAGTGCATAATCAGCCTTTTCTGTTCGGGGTTATGTGAGAAGGGTATGAATAATTTCAAATAGAATTTATCAATGTAATCATTATTTAATTCGATAAAAACTATCAATAAGTTATTGTAATTTCGCAGCGAGTTAAGAGATAAATGTTTAAATCTAGACGTGAAAGTGTTGGATATTATAGTTACTGAAACTACTAATTTTTCAAACACTTTGGTACATTTGAGCATTTACTTTCGTTACTTTCCTTACAAAAATCATAAAATAAAAAAGTATGCACACATTAAATGGTTCTGAGGAGAAATGTCCGTTTTTGAACGGTACTTTAATGCAGGGTGCCGGTGGCGGTACGACCAACAAAGACTGGTGGCCCAACCAGTTAAACTTGAATATCCTACGACAGCACGGAGCAGAGTCTAATCCGATGGGAGCAGATTTTGATTACGCCGAAGCCTTTAAGTCTTTGGACTTGGAAGCGGTGAAAAAAGATTTGACTGACTTAATGACGGATTCCCAAGATTGGTGGCCCGCCGACTACGGTCATTACGGTCCTTTCTTTATCCGAATGGCTTGGCACAGTGCAGGCACGTACCGAATTGGCGATGGTCGAGGAGGAAGCACTACGGGAACACAGCGATTTGCCCCGTTGAATAGCTGGCCCGATAACGGAAACTTAGACAAAGCGCGCTTACTACTTTGGCCCATCAAGCAAAAGTACGGCGCTAAGTTGTCTTGGGCGGATTTGATGATTTTAGCAGGTAATGTCGCTTTAGAATCTATGGGCTTTCAGACCTTCGGATTCGGTGGCGGACGAGAAGACATTTGGGAACCTGAGCAAGACGTTTACTGGGGTTCTGAGTCCGAATGGATGGGTAATGAAAAAAGATACGCCGAAGGTCCTGATAGGTTGGAAGGCCAACTGGGAGCGTCCCACATGGGCTTGATTTACGTAAATCCCGAAGGCCCCAACGCAGTTCCAGACCCAATTGGCTCTGCGAGAGACATTCGAGAAACGTTTGGTCGGATGGCGATGAACGACGAGGAAACCGTAGCTCTGGTGGCTGGTGGACACACCTTCGGTAAAGCGCACGGTGCGGCGAATCCTGACCAATACGTTGGTGCAGAACCCGCAGGTGCTAGCATTGAAGAAATGAGTATGGGGTGGAAAAATACTTTCGGAACGGGGGTTTTGGACGACACGATTACGAGTGGTCTGGAAGGTGCTTGGACACCCAACCCTACAAAGTGGGACCACAGTTACTTTGAGATGTTGTTGAACTATGATTGGGAATTAACAAAGAGTCCAGCGGGGGCCCACCAGTGGACACCGACGGCTGCCTCTAATGCACCGACGGCCCCAAAAGCAGGCGACGCTAATGGACAACAACTTCTCATGATGTCAACTGCTGATATTGCATTGAAGGAAGACCCAAAGTACTTGGCTATTTCAAAGCGATTCCACGAAAATCCAAAGGAATTTGAGGATGCGTTCGCTAGAGCATGGTTCAAGTTGACGCACCGAGATATGGGACCAAAAGCACGATACTTAGGTTCAGAAGTTCCCGCAGAAGAGTTGATTTGGCAAGACCCCGTTCCAGCGGTGAACCACGAATTGGTCAATAAAAGAGACATTGCGACGTTGAAGCGCAGAATTTTAGCTTCTGGTTTGTCCATTTCTGAATTAGTAGCAACGGCTTGGGCATCGGCAGCTACTTACCGAGATTCTGACAAGCGTGGTGGTGCCAACGGTGCTAGAGTTCGGTTGGCTCCTCAGAAAGATTGGGAGGTTAATAATCCAGCCCAATTAGAAAAGGTGTTGAACACTTTGGAAAAGATTCAGCAAAAATTCAATAAGTCTCGAAAAGGCGATAAGGCTATTTCTATGGCCGATATGATTGTTTTGGCAGGATGCGCAGCGGTCGAAGAGGCAGCTAAAAATGCGGGTCACGATGTTAAAGTGCCTTTTACACCGGGTCGAGGAGACGCTACGGCGGAACAAACAGATGTTGATTCTTTCGCCGTACTAGAACCCATTTCTGACGGTTTCCGAAATTATCAGCAGGGACATATCTCCGTAGCAGATGAAGAGTTATTGGTAGATAAGGCGCAATTGATGACGTTGACCATTCCAGAAATGACCGCTTTGGTTGGTGGAATGAGGGTTCTAAAAGCGACTACGGATAAAGCAAGACACGGCGTATTAACGAATCGAGCAGAAACGTTGACCAACGACTTCTTCGTGAATATCTTGGATATGAACACCGTCTGGAGTGCTTCCGACGATTCGGCAAAGATTTTTGTTGGTCGTGACCGTAAGACGGGTGACGTCAAGTGGACGGGCACGAGAGTCGATTTGATTTTCGGTTCAAATACGGAGCTTCGAGCAGTAGCGGAAGTATATGCTTGCGGAGACGGCGAACAACGATTCGTCGAGGACTTCGTCGCTGCTTGGACAAAAGTGATGAACTTAGACCGTTTCGAATAGCCGTACCACGACTCTCCAGAGTCGTATCAATCAGCCGTAGCACGACTCTCCAGAGTCGTACCAGTTTAGCACTAGAAAATAGATATTATTAGGGGACTTGCGTTAACAAGTCCCCTTTTCTAATTTTGAGCTAAGAATCGCCCAAACTACGCTCGAAAAGAACTTCAAGTACTCTGTCTCCTTTGTACCTTTGTAGTAAAAACAACTAGTTTCCCTGCGACTAAAAGCGTTACTCCATGCGAACCATTCGGCTCAATCATCATTTTCGAGACCATTTTCTATTGGGATTGGTCGTTAGTTTTTGGTTGGTGTTCTTTCTAACTTTCATCGCTCCTTTCGACCTCATCGAATTTGACTTATCGGAAAAATTATATTTGATGCCCCCTTACGGCTTTTTCTTTTTGTTCAGCTATGTATCCGCCGTTTTTTTACAGGAAAAAATTTATGACCGCCTAAAGTTTTGGAATCTATGGCTAGAGCTGGGCTTGCTTATTTTTACCATTTTGGTAAATCTTTTTCTAACCTACTTTTATTACACGCTTCCCATCATTAACGGCTATCTTGGCTTATTTTTATTTATTCGATTGGTTTATTTCCCCATCACTGTTTTAACGATGTCTTTGCTGGTACTCGGCCGACTTTTTATCAGCCGCCAGACCATTATTACCCAAATACAACCTTTGCCGACCAATAAAATAACGCTCTTGGGTGATAATAAAAATGACGCTCTGCAAATCGAACCAAACAAAATTGTTTGCATCTCAAGTGCGCATAATTATATCGAGATTTTTTACCAACAAAAAAATACGCTCCACAAACATTTAATTCGGAGTTCTCTGAAAAAAGTCGCTCAACAAGTGGATGTCCTATTACAAGTCCACCGCTCCCATCTTATCAATCCTAATTACATCATTAAATGGGTTGATAGTAAAACGTTATTAGTGGACGAAAAAGAAATTCCCGTTTCTAAGACGTATCGGCCAGTCGTTCTAGCGCATCTAATTTCTGTCCCTAAAACGGCGCATTTAGTACCAAAAGAAGGATAATTGTAGGTTTATGCCTTTATTTTCGGGTTAATTTGTAGAAAATCAATCACTCGTATCAAAATTACCCGAAGATGAAAAAAATTATTACCGTTATCTTACCACTACTTCTTTGTCTATTGGTAATTAATTGTTCCGAACCAACGGAGCCACTTATCCTCAACGCTGGAAAAATCCATAACGAATTGCACCAACGTAATGTGGGGAAAATTACGTTTCTGCAAAGCTACGTTCCGTTAGACCAATACCAAGAAAAAGATTTTTTGAAAAAAGCGATTTTAGGGGAAGACCGACGACTGTTTATGCGCGTTTTTTTGGAGCATACACAGACGTATTATTTACAGGAACTAGCTCCCGAATTGACGCCTAACCAACTGTGCAAAAAAGGAAACTGGCAGTTGACGTTTTATTTAGATGACCAGCAAGTTTACCAAGAAAATATTAGCCCAGGAGCAGGCAGTTGCGCCTACCGCAACGAACAAACGGTTATTGGTGTACCATTGGATTTCGGCGAACAGATGGACCATTGGGGAGAGTTTGTTTGGTTGAAAATGCTTAAAAGAGGCCAAGGAGAAAAGATATTGGCCGAAGGCAGCCACGAACTAAAAATCGAGATTCGTCCCTATATCAAACTAGGCGAAGTTAAAGTTGGGGAAATTGTCGCTAAGGGACAGATTACGCTCGAAAAAGACGTCATAGATGTTTCTCCCGAAGCAATTGCCTACCAACCCATTCAGCCGACGAACGCTTGGCCCGTTTCCACCGATACCTTTAATAAAAAACGAATTGTAGCACTTAACAAAAAAATTGCGCAGCGAGATTTTAAAAATATGACCAGTGTAGTTGTCATTAAAAACGGTGAATTACTAATCGAAGAGTACTTTAATCACGTCGAACGGAATACGTTGCACGATACTCGCTCGGTAGGAAAATCCTTTGCTAGTACTTTAGTGGGTATTGCTGTAAAAGAAGGACATCTACTAAAAGAACAAGTTACGTTAGGCGAAATTTTTGATTTGAAAAAATACCAGAACTACGACCAGCGAAAGGAGAAAATCTCTTTGGAAGATTTGATGACCATGAGTTCTATTTTGGAAGCCTCTGACAATACTTGGGAGTCGGCAGGGCAGGAAGAAAAGATGTATCCTAGTGAAAATTGGGTGCAATTTGGTTTGGATTTGCCTATTGACGAAGCAAAAGTAAATGCTCCCAAGTTTGATTACAGCTCCGTTAGTAGCGTCTTGGTTGGTGGGGCAGTTCATAAATCAGTTCCCAATGGACTAGAAAATTATTTAGTGGAAAAGGTGTTTCAACCACTCGATATCACCGATTATCGGTTTCAATATACGCCCCAAAAAGTACTGAATACGGCGGGTAGCATTCAGCTGAACTCGTTGGATTTTGCGAAGTACGGCCAGTTGTACAAAAATGGGGGCGTATGGGATGGTCAGCAAATTATTCCTAAAGAGTGGGTGCAAAAATCCCTAACTCCGCTTGTCCCTAACGAGCAAACCGATAGCGACGGCTACGGCTATTTCTTTTGGCATAAAACTTACAAGGTAAATGGACAATCTTATCCCTGCGCCTACGCTTCGGGAAATGGTGGAAATAGAATTATTATTTTTGAAAATTTGCCTCTTGTTATCGTAATCACAGCGACTGCCTATGGAAAGCCGTATGCCCATTTTCAGGCGGACGAAATAGTGAAGGATTATTTACTACCTGCTATTTCGTGATAAAAAGTAAGATTCTTTGACAATTTTCGCCAACAGTAGCTTGTAGCTTGGCCTTCCAGTCCGAGTAGATTTTTTGTAACTACAACTACTCAGGCAAGTTACCCAAGCTACCTATTACCATAAAGGTGAAAATTGTTAAAGAATATTAATTCTTAACTAGCTTTGAGTAAGTCCATCACCGCCTGATAACCCGATTCACCTGCGCCGTGTACCGTAGAGCTATCCGTAGGATGCAACGCTTCGCCGGCAAAAAATACCTTATTGGCCAACGGTGTCCTCAAAATATCCATATCGTCATAGTTATCATAATGCGAGTAGGACCCTCCAATAAAAGGCTCTTTTGACCAGTTTTGAATGATGTGCTTTTGGTAATATTTAGTTGCTTGTCCATCAAATATTTCGTCCAGTTCGCCCATGATTTTTTCAAAAATGGCGGATTCTGAATCTAAATCGGTGTATCGACTCGTTGCGGCACTTACAGAAAATAAAGCCAAGACGTTTGCTTGAGTCTCTTTTCCAAAAGCAGCGTCGTAATACAACGTATCACCACCATCGAGTAAGCCACCATCAGCGAAGGTCACATCTGGATAAAATCGCTCCGAAAATTCAATAAATGCCTTGATACCATCGGGGATAGTAACGCTATTAATCGCTGCTACCTTTTCACTTGGCAAAGGTGGACTGAACTGAATGTACTCCTTTTGAAGGATAGGAATTGGGACTGTCACGATGACTTTATCCGCTGTGAAAATTTCGTCTTGATGATTGGTCACAATAACTTTATCGCTTGTATAGTCAATGGCATTAATAGGACTATTGTAAACGATTTTATCACTAAAATTGGGAACGACATGTTGTTCAAAAAAGCCGTACCAAGTTGTACTTTTGAATTTATACTCTCCGTAAAAGTGACTAGCAAAGTTCCGTTTTTTCAACTTTCCATCTTTCCAGACCGAAATTTTTTTAGGGTTGTAGGAAATGATGTCTATATTGGCTTCACTATCAGGTTCATTTAACAATTTAGCTAAAATAGATGGATTTGTATGAATCCATTCTCCACCCAAATCAATTGGAAAATCCACAAAGTTCGCCGCTTTTTTAACTCTACCGCCAAAACGGTCACTCGCTTCGATTATTTGAAAATCAATATTGTTTTGTTGTAAAATGTGTCCTGCAATTAGCCCCGCTGCGCCTGCGCCGACAACGATGATTTTGCCATTAAAATCGGCAGGAACTGCTTCAAAGAATTGTATATTTTCCTTGTTGCAGGAGGTTAATAAACTTGCCATAAAGGGTGTAGCGATGCCTAAAGT
>JBCCQK010000475.1:0-6604 GCA_039024375.1 Bacteroidota bacterium | reverse complement strand
TGATGAATTACCTCACTTTTATTATTTGATAGTAACAGACCAAGTGCTAGCTCAGCGCTTTCAAGTGATATACCATTTTCTAAGTAAGAAACATATATTCGACTTTCCTGTTTTTTGCTAAAATCAATATTACTTCTGTCTAGTATTTTTCCTTTAAAAAGAAATTCTGCTAAGTATTCAATCTTATATTTTTTAGGTTGTTCTACTTTAATGAAAGTAGAATAGATACTAATTCCCATATTTTCATTCTGTAATTTTGGTATTTCCAGCTTTTAAAATGTACACTTTTTTAGTAAGAATAATAGCCTCGGCGATTAAGCAAAAGAAGGGTAGTTTGTAAGCGTTCCAAAACGATAAATACGTTTGTACTAGTTTATTTAGACATTAACTAAATCTTCTTCCATTTCCTCAAAATCATATCCGAACAAAGACACACCATAGGTACCTAAAAGTTCAGTGAACGTTCGTTTCGAAATACCTACGATTTGAGCGGCTTGTCCTGTACTCAATCTACCTTCTTCAAAGAGTTTAACAGCAATCATCATTTTTAAATCAAAATCTTTGATATTTAAGGTGGATGGTAATTGATAAGTTGTCATAATAAAAGATTCTATTATAATGTGACCAACTCGGTTGAAAATCAATAATTTGTAATTCAGCAGACGCTGTCTGTTGTTTTTGATAAGTCAGATAGAACTTCTGGATTAGTTGATTCTTTATAATTGTTCGTTTTTGCTTTTAAACATCATTTGATTTTAAGTCTCTATTCTTTAAAAAAAATCGTCCGCCCCTCCTTCGCACTCCGCACCGCCGCCTCCAGAATTTCCATCACCACCATATTATTTTCTAAAGCCGATAAATCCGTCGGTTGCACTTCAATCTCTCCATCAATAACCGCCGCCAAATACGCAAACGGGTCATTAAAAGGACTCGATAACTCCTCCAACTTTTTGGAAGTTTCTCGAAAGCCGTCGTAGCCTTCCGCCATTCGAACTCGAAGGTCATGGCGATTGTCGGCATAAATCACGCCAGTTAATCCATAAATTTCTAAATCCTTGCGGCCAATCGTCCAATCCCACGAGGCTTGAATCGTTGCGTTGGCATCATCGTAGGTCAAAATAATGGTCGCATCATCGTCCACTTTTGGATTATTTTCGAGTTGCAGTTGCTGCGTGATGGCCGTTACCGAATTGGGGCGCTTCCCTTTCATTAACCAAGTCATTAAGTTAGCTCCGTAGCAACCAAAGTCGATAATCGCACCGCCGCCGTTCTGCACGGGGTCGGTCAACCAATCTAAAAATTCGCTATTGATACCAATTTTTTTAGGACCTCGATGGCCGTCCCGAACCACCACTTTTCGAATCGCCCCAATGGAATCTTGTTGTACCAAGTCGTAGGCTTTATGATTCGTCGGATACCAAGTCGTTTCGTAATTGGTCAATAAATGGACGTTATGTTTTTTGGCCAAAGCCGCCATCATTTTAGCGTGGTCTAAATTGACGGCCAAAGGTTTTTCCACCATAATGTGAATGCCTTTGGGCGCAAAAGTCTCTACTACGGCTAGATGGTCATAAATGGTACCAAAAGCGGTGACCGCTTCGGGTTGAGTCGCTGCCAGTAGTTCTTCCATTGTATTATAGACCAAATCCATGGAATAGCCGTGCTGCTGGGCGTATCGCTGTGCTAAGTCCCGATTAGGTTCTACAATTCCCACAATTTCAATATCTCCAATGTCTTCTCTACCCAATATCCAATGAACATGTGTATGCGTCAATCCAATAACTCCAACTTTCAATGGCGTATTTTGCGATAACGCACTCATAGGTAAGAAAAGCCAATAGACTAATGATAAAAAGACTATCGGTATAAATTTTTTAATATCTGCTAGTAATTCACTACCCATGACGAAAAGGCTTGCAATAAGTTGTAGTTGGCCGATTCTTTGTCCACACATTCGAGCCAAGAGAGTAAAATTTCAAAGTTTTTTCCATCACTTTGCCGTTTGACTTCAGCGACTAGGTCACGTTTGCGCCGATTAATTGGCAGTAACTTAGTAAGCAGAAAAGTGTCTTGATAAGAGGGGCGGGTTTTACGCATTTGTGCGTACTCTTTTTTTGTGCCGTAACCAAACACGAAGCGTTCTTCCCAAGGAAAATCTTCTGTTCCTGTCAAAAGTACCCGTCCTTCTAGATTTCTTATCAAGAAACTTCGATATTTCTCTAGGTTAGTGGGGTTGACGCTAATATCATTGGTTTCCAATAGTTCAGCTATGAATTGCTCTTCGTCGTCGAACCCGACGTAAGCATACTTATTGCTCAAGTCCAAAACCAACTGCTTCCTTTCTTTCTCATTGTCCTCATTTTTGCCGTCGAGGACTTGTACTTCATCTTTCGATAAATTCATAGCATCAAACTGACAACCGTCTTCTATAGCTTGCTTGATGTAGTCTGGTGATAATTGCTTGATGGTTTCGATGTCCCATTTAATTCGAATAATAGGAGTGCCAGATTTCGAAGGAATTTTTTTGGTAATCACCCCTTTCCAACCACTCATATCGGTTTGCTCATAGTCAGGGTCCATGATTCCTTGCTTAACCTGTACAAAAGTACCTATGCCCATTATTATTGAAATTTTATTGTAGGTCCTGCTAGTATATTAGCAATAATCTCCCAAACTTTCGGGTCAACTCCCAACGAAAAATGGGTTGAATCAACTTCGAAATGTTGTACGTCTTTGGAAGTACGGTCAATACAGGCCGACCAATTCACGATGCTGTCATTTTTTGTAAAAATGGCTCGGATAGGGACTTGTATTGGGTTCGTTGCGTCAAACTCTTGAATAGTAGCATGGATTTCTTCTACCAATTCTTTGCTATAAACTTTTTCCCCGATAGTATATTTTGGCCCACCAACGACGGGTGTACCGTAAGTAATGACCTTTTCAATTTTATCAGGCATTTCTCTGGCCACTTCTCGGGCAATCAAGCCACCCAAACTCCATCCCATCAAGATAACTTTCTCATCGCTGTCTTCTTTTTCAAGTTTTGCTATCATGCGATTACGGTCTATTTCTACCTGTCCCTTATTAATACCAAGTCCCCAATATTCGGGTGCGTAACCCAATTGCTGTAAATACTTTTTGATAGGGTACATCACCGTATCGTGCGATAACCAACCCGGAAAAAGAATAATCCGTTCACCATTTCCTTTGGGCGCTTTGCGCAGTTTGGGATAAGAGGCTAATAAGCGCAAGGGTTGGAACATTGCCGAGGCTTCCCACAAAATGCTGGGCCGCTTGATGGTAGCGGGCTGGGGAATTTGTTCAGTGTCTAAGTTGTACGCTGCGGTTGACATAATTTTTAGGTTGTATTATATGAATTAATTAGGATAATACAAGATTAAACGGAACGACTAAATCGGTTACTTTCAAAGTCGCTTTCTCTAAGTTTCTCTCTCGTAACCAATCCAAAAACGTTTGCACATTTTCCGTTTCGATTTGCCCCCAGATATCTGCCTTTCCAAAAGCGGAAGCAGACATTTTTAGGGCGGCCATGAGGTCAATATTTTGGTCATAATCGGGTACAAAAGGAGCAAGTATTTCGACCGCTTGAACTGGATTATTTTGAGCAAACAGATAACCTGCTTTAGTAGCTGCTAGAAACTGAGTATAAGCGGATTGCTGATTTTTAATACGACTACTGTCAGCAGCAATGACGGGCGAATACGAATACGGAATCCCATAGTCGGCCATTTTAAAATAATTCAATGCTAAATTACCCGCTTGTGCTTGAACACCTTCCCAATTCATAAAAATCCACGTAGCGTCGGCTTCCCCATTGGCCACTCGTTCCCATATACCTAGTTTATCAGGATAACTAATTTGTAATTGCCCCTTGCCGCCGTCATTTTGTACCATTCCCCGAACGATACCATCTTCGTAGCGTGCTTTATAAGAAGCATATATTTTACCATCTAAATCTCTCGGAGATTGGATAGTTGGTTTCGTTGCGATAGCGCTCAAATCGTGCTGAAAAATACTAGCAATCGCTACCATTTTGAACGGTTGGGCTTTGGTCTGATAGCTAATGATGCTTTCCATTGGACACAGCGCAAAATCGACCTCGCCTAGTTCCACTTTTTTGGCGGGCGTCACGGCGTAATTGTCCGCATCGGGCGTAATCAGCATCACTGCGAGTCCTTGGTCAGCGTAAAACCCTTGGGCTTGGGCCACGTAAAACCCGATATGATTAATATTAGGCGTCCAATCGAGGGCAATTTTTAATTCTGTCATGGCTAAAAACTAATGGCTTTAGTGGCGTACGACTCGTACACTTTTCCTAAGGATAAATAGTAATCCTCGCCAAAATGTTGCTTAAAGGCCGTTAATCCTTTTTCTGTAAAGTGCGGTAGCACTAAACTCCAAGCCACTTTGTCCCATCCCGTTTCTTTTTCTACGTCTTGATAAATATCCGATAATTGCCAAAAGAAAGCATTCATCCACAGCGTACGACAGAGATTGTGGTACGTTCCTGGAATAACCTCTTCCCGCATATTACCAACTTGAATGGAAAAGGAAATCATCGACAATTGCCGCTGCAAATCATCCTCGTAGGTTCGTTGAATTTGTAGCTGTACCAATGGATAAGTCATGACCTGTTTGTCCATAAAAATAAAGGCGTATTCCCGTTGGAGTTGGTGGAAGGCCTTGGTGGCGTTATTCGTGTTTTCCCACGTCGGAAATTGAAATTCAACCATTTTAGCTCGGTACTTCGCCGTCATCTCTTCCGTAATAGCTGCTAGTAAATCGTCTTTAGTTTTAAAATAGTAGGTCAAATTTCCTCTACTAATATACAAATCCTGCGCAATTTGGTACAGCGTGGTAGCGCCAAATCCGTTCTGATTGAACCGCTTTTTACCTTGAACAATTATTTTTTCTCTCGTGCTTAACTCCATTCACTAGACGCTTTGGTTATTTTTATTTGTAAAGCTACTATTTTTTTAGTCAATACTGCTAATTTGGTTACGAAGTTTGACGTTTATTTGGAAAAATTGATTACAACAAATGTAAAAGGTAGCTGTTTATTGATGGTCTTTCGAATTATCCACCTTACTAAAGCTATGCGCTCGTCTTTATCATTTTTCCTTTTATTTACTGCCCAAGTTGCCTTATCAGCCCAAACCTATCAAGTGTTCGAATGGACACCAACTGAGGGGCAAGGGCCAATTTTGCGTTTGGAAACGTACGAAAATGACCAATTGACGCAAACCAAATTCTTTGGCGAGCAGACTAGACTTACCTCTACTATCCGCTGGGCCTACAACGACCTTGGTTTGCTCAAGGAACGCAAGCAAACTTTCTACGAAACGACGGAATACGATTTAATTCGACAATATACTTACGACGACGAAGGGCGAAAAATTGGAGAATTATTCGGTAATAATCGTACAGGGAAATGGGGTTCTTTTCGATATAGCTACAATGCAAACGGGGACGTTGACACCATTGCCGTTTATCAAAAAAATGGCGATTTGACGGATTATCGGATTATGGAATATACCTACGATTCGACGGGTCGAAAAACGATTGAAAGGCGGTTGCACCAAAAAGCATCGTCGGGAAAAGTGACGGTCAAAACAATTATTGAGTACAATTATCCCGATTCGAGAACGGTCAAAACGACGTTTAAAGATGCGGACGGTCAACTAATTTCGGAGGAAGTCATTCGGCGAACGGACTTTGGAGAAATTGCGTTGCAGCAGATGACTTTTCCCGATTTAGGAACCGTCAAAACGCTTCATTTTTATAATAAAAAGAAGCAACTAATTCGGACAGAAGAATACGACGGCGAGCGATTGGTCAAAAAGATTATCTATGAGTACGGTACAAATGGGAAGATTTTTAAGAAAAGAATAACGGACGCCGAGCGGAGACAAACGGGCGAAGTTTACAAATTGCTACCATGAAAAGAACACTTCTACTAACGTTTTTAATGATTTATTCTATTTGGATAGCTGCACAGACCGCCTTATTTCCTTGGTGTCAAAAAGAGACTTGCTATTTTATCAACGCTGAGGGGACATTTTTCCCAGCTGATAGTACGCTACTTACTTACCCATCCACTGACCAAGCTCCACCTAAATTGGTTGCTTTTGAACAGTACGGCTACTACGGTTTCAAAAACACTGCGGGCGAAGTAGTGATACCTGCAAGTAGCGAAGAAGTGGGTATATTTCGGTCTGGGTACGCTTGGATTAAAATGGACCATAAGCGGTATTTTTACTTAGATACGAACGGGCAACCGTTAATTAATTACAGCTTTGACCAGTGTTTTGATTTTCAAGAAGGGCGGGCGAGAGTTGTAGATGTCAACGCTGAGAAAGGATACGACGGCTACGGTTTTTTAGATATCACAGGAAAGGTGGTTATCCCATTAGTTTACGAAAAGGCTTTTGATTTTGTCGATGGTGCTGCTTTGGTTAAAGATAGAGCAGGATGGTGGTTGATAGATAGGTCAGGTGAAAAAATAGCGGGGCCGAATGATTATTTATACGAAAAGAAGGGTATTTTTTCTTGTGAGTAGGTAACTCAAGAGTCGTTCCAGCAC
>JBCCQK010000474.1:0-6609 GCA_039024375.1 Bacteroidota bacterium | reverse complement strand
TATGTTACCTTAGCAGGCGATACTTTGCCAGTATCTCCTGCTTTTCAAGAGCAGTATCCTTACTTTTCAAACGCCCAAAAGAAATAGATGCGGACAAAGCATCGCTTTCTAAGCCTTATCCACAGCTAGAAATACAGTATATTAACGGCTCTTTTCGTTTCACCTACAATTTAGAACATTTGCTCGATTCTCTTTTCTTTAAAAAAATAATTAGCAGCGTCCTCCTATTCTTTATCTTAAAAATGGGAGTTGCACAATCTACGATTCCATCAATACTTTACCAACACCCAATTCCCTATGCCCCCAAACAGTACGTCTGTTACCGAAGTGATACGACTTTACAAATTGATGGAAAATTGGACGAAGCGATTTGGCAACAAGCACCCACAACGGACAACTTTGTTGACATCGAAGGGAATTTAAAACCCTCACCAACCTATCCGACAAACGTAAAAATGCTTTGGGACGATGCCTATTTTTATTTCGGTGCCTATTTAGAAGAACCGCACATTTGGGCAAAACTGACGGAACGGGATGCGGTCATTTTTTACGATAACGACTTCGAAATTTTCTTCGACCCCGATGGGGATACGCACAATTATTACGAATTTGAAGTGAATGCTTTCAATACGGTTTGGGATTTACTAATTTTAAGACCTTACCGAGAAGACGGCGCTCCCAAGGTGTTGAATTATGTGGATATGAATGGTTTAAAATCGGCCGTTTTTATTAACGGAACGATTAATGATGGCAATGATACGGACAAATTTTGGACGGTAGAAGTGGCTATTCCTTGGAAAGTACTCAACGAAATGACGCCTAAAGCGTTTTTGCCAAAAGAGGGGGTGCAGTGGCGAGTAAACTTTTCGAGAGTCAACTGGCGAACCGAGTTTAAAAATGGGGAATACGTCAAAAAGTTGAACCCCGTTGGAAAACCCTTTCCCGAACAAAATTGGGTGTGGTCTCCACAGGGGTACGTGGCCATGCACGCCCCCGAAACGTGGGGATTTGTGCAATTTTCGGAGGTGGTGGCAGGACAAAAAAATACCCCTTTCCTAGTTGATGTGGAAGATGAAATCAAGTGGGCTTTGCGACAGCTCTACTATCAACAACGCCGCTATCTCAAGAAACATAAAGCATATGCGGATGATTTAAATCTGTTGTCTATTCCAGACGTTTCGCTACTCAATTATCAATTTGAACCAATAATGATTCGAACGTTTACGGGCTACGAAATTCGAGCAGCATCGGTTGATAAGAAGGGGGATTGGGTGATTCGGGCGGACGGAAAAATCGAGCGATTGTAAATTGAGCGTCAAAAACTAAAACATTTTCAAAAAATGAACAAAAGAACTTTTCTAAAAACCGCTACCATCGGCGGACTATCTCTAGCAGCAAGCGGTGGCCTTTGGAGCTGTAAAAATGGTGAAAGTGCGGAAAGAGCAATTACAAAAAAGCCCGTAATTGGTCAAAAATTACCCGATAATTGGATTTGGCTACGGCCAGATGTGAAACTATCGGTTGACGATTGGAAGCGGACGTTTGACCGTATCAAAGCATCGGGCATTGACGCCGTTTTAGCCCAAGTGTATTCGAGCAACGAAACCCTTTTTGACCATCCGATGCTGCCCGTTAAAGACCGCTGGCTAGAAAGAATGTTGCCTCTAGCCCACGCCGCAGGGTTGCAATTGCACGCTTGGATGTGGACGATGCCGCTCAACAATCCCGACCTCATTGCCAAGCACCTCGATTGGTTTAGCGTCAATCGGAACGGACAGCCCGCCCATACCTATCCTGCCTACGTGGATTACTACAAATTTTTGTGCCCTTGCAATCCGGAAGTAGCAGAATTTGTGGCGGGGAACGTGGAAGCATTGGGGAAAATTGAAGACTTAGACGGGATTCATTTGGACTATGTGCGCCAGCCCGATGTGATTTTAGCGTCGGCTCTGCAGCCCAAATACGACATCGTGCAAGACAAGGAATACCCCGAATACGATTATCCGTACTCCGAAAATTGTCGGAACCAATTTAAGGAAAAGCACGGTCTCGACCCCATGGATTTGGGCGACGAAGCGCCCCAACACGCTGCTTGGCGGCAATTTCGCTACGATGCGGTGTCGAATATTGTCAATAACCATTGCGTACCGACGGCTAAAAAGTATGGAAAACCCATCACGGCGGCGGTTTTTCCCAATTGGGAAAGTGTACGGCAGCAATGGCACCGTTGGGAATTAGACGCCTTTTTGCCCATGCTGTACCAAGGTTTCTACGAAGCGGACATCCCTTGGATTGGCGAAGAGGTAAAAAAAGCTAAAGTGCGATTGAAAAACGAAGGAAAAGATACGCCCGTTTATAGTGGTCTGTTTTTACCACATTTAGAGAAAGCCGAAGATTTGAAAGCGGCGATTGCGGTTTCGAAGGCGAACGGGGCGAGCGGCGTTTCTCTTTTTGCTTATGGCAATTTTAAAGAAGCCTACGAAGGGGTTTTCAATGAGCAGTAGCATCATCTATACATTTACTATTGAGAAACTAGCTTGCCAATTTAGAAAGCCGTTCTGCCGCTTCCGAAAGCGTCGATTCCTTCTTGGCAAAACAAAGCCGAATCACTTTGTCGCCCGTTGGTTTAGAATAAAAAGGCGAAAGGGGAATGGCAGCAACGCCAATTTCCTTAGTTAAGTACTTAGCAAATTCGGCGTCCGTTTGGTCGCTCAGTTCTTCGTAATTGAATAATTGGAAAAAAGTACCTTTGGATAGTTTAGGTCGAAGGGGAATATCGGCTAAACTTTCCGTCAAATAATCTCTTTTTTGTTCGAAAAAGTCGGGTAGGGTAGTGTAATTTTCGGGTTCTTGTAGATGTTCGGCGAGGGCGAATTGAGTGAACGAGTTGACGCAAAAAACATTCCACTGGTGGACGTTTTTGAACTCGTCCATTAGGTGTTTGGGGCCCACGCAATAGCCCATCTTCCAACCCGTGCTATGAAAGGTTTTTCCAAATGAAAAAACGGCTAAACTTTGCTGATATAAATTGGGAAAACGAATCACACTTTGGTGGATTTCGTCATCATAAATCAAGTGTTCGTAGACCTCATCGCTCAGCACGATAATGTCTTTGTTAGCGACTATTTGTTCCAATGCTTCTAAATCTTCTTGCTTCAAAATGGTCCCCGTTGGATTGTGTGGCGTATTGATAATAATCATGCGGGTTTTATCCGTTACCATATCTTCAATGGCGTTCCAGTCAATGGCATAGTCGGGGTATTTCATTTGGTAGCCTTTGGGAATGCCGCCCGCAATTTGAATGGACGGAATGTAAGAATCGTAGGCGGGTTCCAAAATAATGACTTCCTCGCCTTCGTGGACAAAAGCGGTAATGGCCGTAAATAGGGCTTGGGTAGCGCCCGCCGTGACGCAAATTTCCGTTTCGGGATTAACATTTACTCCGTGACTGTACTGAATCTTTTCAGCAATGGCCTGTCGTAAATGCAATAGTCCCGGCATGGGGCAATACTGATTTTTTTCGGCGTTTAGGTACTTTGCGACTCGATGGCGCAATTTTTCGTCACAATCAAAATCCGGAAAACCCTGACCCAAGTTAATCGCTTTGTGCTTAGCGGCTAAAGCGGACATAATAGTAAAAATAGTGATGTCGGATTTGGGTAATTTTGACTGTATTTGCATGATTATTTTTTAGAATGAAAAGTACTTTTTTTCTATCAATAGCGCAAACTAAAACCTACGTCGAATAACAACTGAGCGTCATCTTTTTTAATGTCGGCTTCGGTCTGGTACCAGGGCATGGGAAGTTTTCCCGTAAAATTGGTTTCACCGAAAAGTAGATTGGCAATGGCGGTTCCACCTTCCGAACCTGGTAAATAAGCCATTATAAAAGCAGACCAATTTTTGAGAGGTTGGGCTAAATGTGTTAAATGACGGCCCGCTAAAAGTAAAGTGACAACGGGTGTCTTTGTCGCGTCGGTTAAAGCCATTATTTTTTTGTTTTCGAAAAATGCTTTAGGGCCCGTAAGCGAAATATCCGAACTATCGCCACTCATTTCGGCGTAGGGCATTTCCGATAAAACTTGAATGACCATATCTGCTTGGTCAATTAGCTGAGTATCCGTCCAAATCTCGACGTTCTTTTCGGCCGCTAATTTGCATAAGCCTTCCAAAATGGTTATACCATTTGTAGTCTTTTCCCCTTGGTCAATGTAACCATTCCAATCAATCGTCCAACCGCCGCATTGCAAGCCTACATTATCGGCTCCTTCTCCCAAAACGAGTACTTTTTTACCCGACTTTATGGGGAGAACTTGGTCTTCATTCTTTAATAAAACGAGTGATTTCTCGGCGAGTTGTACGGCCACTTTCTTAGCAGATTCGCTTCTGAAAGGCGGTAATTCGTCCCGCTTAGGCTTAAAAGTGGGGGTGTCAAAAAGTCCCGAATCCCATTTTACTTGTAATATTCTACGGACGGCGTCATCAATTCTTGCGATGGGAATATGCCCATTTTCTACGCCTCTTTTGAGTGCTAGAATGGTCGCTTTCCACAAAATAGGTTCCATCAGCATATCAATACCCGCACTAACGGCTATCCAAATTTGTTCCTCAAAATTGGCATTGGGGATTTCTCGAACGGCTTGCCAATCGGTTACGACGAAGCCTTGAAATTGCAGTTTCTGCTTTAAAACCCCTTTTATATAAGGAGTATTTTGGTGCATTTTGACTCCATTGAGGCTACTGTAAGATGGCATGATGGTCTGAACACCTTCTTCGATTTGACTTCGGTAGGGAGGGAGTAGCTTTTCTTTAACATACAAATCGCTGAGGATGGCATTTCCTCGGTCCACTAAATTGGCTAATCCCGTTCCGATTTGGGTATTCCCGTCTCCTAGATAATGTTTGGCGCAGGTGACCATTCCTACGGCGTGTTGCCCTTTGGTAAAAGCTAAGGCCAATTTATTGACAATTTCGGAGTCCGTAGAAAAACTTTCGTAGGTTCGACCCCAGCGTGGGTCTTCGGCAAGGGCTAAACAAGGCGAGAAATTCCAATTAATTCCCGTACTCAGTACCTCTTCGGCAACGATTTTACCCATTTCAAAGAGTCCTGCTTCGTCGTTTGCTGCACCCAATCCAATATTGTGTGGAAAGATAGTAGTTCCAAATACATTATTATGACCATGAACCGCATCAATTCCAAAAATTAGCGGGATTTGTAAAGTTGTCTTTTGAGCTGCGTTTTGGTAGGCGTCGAGAAGTTGTTGCCAAGCTGCTTTTGTATTGGGAGTAGGGGAGGATTCACCGCTGTTTAACAGAGACCCGATTTCGTACGCTGTTACTTCTTCGGGCGAAATCTGTGTCCAATCGGCTTGAATCATTTGCCCCACTTTTTGGGAAAGGGACATCTGGGAAAGGAGGGCACTTACTCGTCGCTTGGGCGTTTCGTTGGACATGTAGTTGGTTTTTCTGCTTCGTTTTGCACAGGTAAAAATGGTTAGTAGGAACTCTATTTGATTAAGGTGTGACCTCGCTGAGGTCAGAAATCATTGTCCTTTGTACTCTTTTCTAAATACTTAGGACTTCTCTGAGGTCAATCTTTTAAATTACTTTTTTATATGAGTGTGTTACAATTTAGTGGAAACCTCCATGACGCAGTCGGGCTGGTTTCCACTAAATTGTAACACACTCATATCATCCATCATTCATCACTAATAAATTATTTACTCCGCTTCCTCCCAATTCATCGACCGTTTCACCGCTTTCTGCCATCCACCGTATAATTTCTTCCGTTCCGCCCCTTTCATTTTTGGCTTGAACGCTTTGCCCAGTTGCCAACCTTTAGTAATTTCATCTTTTGACCAAAAACCAGTGGCTAAACCTGCCAAGTAGGCCGCTCCGAGTGCAGTAGTTTCAATAATCTTTGGCCTTTCGACTTTTGTTTTCAAAATATCTGATTGAAATTGCATTAAAAGGTTGTTGGCACTAGCACCGCCATCGACCCGTAAAGTAGCCAACGGTACGCCAGAATCTTTCTCCATCGCATCTAAAACGTCTCTCGTTTGGTAAGCTAAGGATTCTAAAGTTGCTCTGATAATGTGGCCCTTTTCGGAACCTCTTGTCAGTCCAAAAATGGCCCCACGGGCGTACATATCCCAATAAGGTGCACCTAAGCCCGCAAAAGCGGGGACGACATATACACCACCGTTATCGGTAACTTTACTTGCGAAAAACTCCGAGTCGGGAGCAGCGTCTAGTATTTTCAAGCCGTCTCGCAACCACTGGATAGCGGCTCCCGCAATGAAAATACTACCCTCTAAGGCGTAAGTCACCTTACCATCCAAGCCCCAAGCTAAAGTTGTCAACAGACCCGTTTTGGATTCTACGAAGGTGTCTCCAGTATTCATCAACATAAAACAGCCTGTCCCGTAGGTGTTTTTCGCCATACCTGGTTCCAAACAGGCTTGTCCAAAAAGTGCGGCCTGTTGGTCTCCCGCCATTCCCGCAACGGGGATAGAAGCACCGAATAATTTTTTGTCCGTCTTGCCATATACGTGACTAGATGGCTGGACTTTAGGTAACATCTTAGCGGGAATATCGAATCGTTTTAAG
>JBCCQK010000473.1:0-6640 GCA_039024375.1 Bacteroidota bacterium | reverse complement strand
TTTGGAAATTTCAATAAAGATAGTTTCGGGGTACTTACTGGTTCGAATGGATTGCCCCGCCAATACCCCTTTTTTAAGACTATTCAATTTAATGAGTGGAAAATCTCTATTGACCGAATGGCGATTAATGAAAACCAGAAATAAGTCTCCAAAGAAGGATTTAAGTGCCCATTGCCCTTTAAACTGGTCAGAATCCATCCACATCCGTTCGTTTTTTTGGAATTGAATAGCTAAAGTAGTGGCGTTTTCTTGATGCTGCGGTTGTAACGTTATTTGCAAAGGATTCGCTTGGGTAAAGTGTTGAATAACTGACGCTTTGGTCAACTTGGAAGCCTTCAACTTGGCTACATTTTTTAATTCAAAATTTGTGTCGTTTTGAGTAATTAACACCTTGGATTTATTGGCGGATAAAATTTTTAGACTATCTTCACCGAGAATTAGGAGATTAGATGTTACAGACCATTTCTTCTCTTCTTTGTTGCCCTTGCAGGCGGAACAATAGGCGTATTCCACGGTGGCCATTCCCGTTTTGTGAAAGGTAATGACTCCGAAGTTTTCGTAAATGGACCAACTGTTTTGGGTAAGTAGTTCCGTCGTATTTTGAGATAGCAGAATGGTGGATTGCCACAAGGAAAAAAGGTAAAACAGTAGCGTTGGTCGCATCATAAATAGGCCTTCGTTTGTTGACTTTTGGGTAAATTCACGTTGAAGTAAGGGAATTTATCTAAAAGTTAGGTTTTATGAATAAAAAGAGGGGGGAAATGGACAAAGCGGGAAGAGGTATAAAATGAAGCACAAACTAAGTGTTTTATACCAAAATTTCAAGTTAAGTCAAAAACTACAAAAATATCGCCATTTATGGGAATGTCAATAAAATTGAAGTTGTTGCTTTGGGCTTTCAATAAATTTGAAAGCGTAGATTTAGAAAAAATATCGGTGAAGGGATTGCGCAAAGTAGCAGATAATCGAGAAAGTAGGTTAATGGATGGAAAGCCGATTCCACTACCCAATGTGGAAGACCGAGACATCCGAGGGAGAGACGGAGATATCCCTATTCGTATTTATACGCCCGAAAAAGCACAAGGCGCCCCCGTCATTGTTTTTTACCACGGAGGCGGCTTCGTTATTGGGAACCTTAAATCACACGACAAAGTATGCCGACGACTTTGCAAAATGAACCAAGCATTTGTCGTAGCCGTAGATTACCGTTTAGCTCCAGAACATAAATTCCCCGCAGCGGTCGAAGATTGCTACGATGCGACCAAATGGGTAGCCGAAAATATTTCGAGTTGGGGCGGCGACCCTAACAAACTCATCGTTATGGGAGATAGTGCAGGGGGAAATTTAGCCGCCGTTACTGCTATTCAAGCCAGAGACTTGGGAACTCCCAAAATAGCTTATCAAGTCCTAGTTTATCCAACCGTGGATGGCCGTATGCAACATCCTTCCATTAATGAAAATGCCGAAGGGTACATTTTGACCAAGGAGTTGATGAATTGGTTTATGGATAACTACGCTCGCACCGAAGCCGACAAATCCAATCCCCTAATGTCACCTTTATTAACTGAAGATTTGTCCAATTTGCCACCCGCTTTGGTACAAACGGCTCAGTTTGACCCACTGCGAGACGAGGGAATAGACTACGCCAAAGCGATTCGGGCAGCGGGGAATGAGGTCAAACACACGAACTATTCGGGGTTGATTCATACGTATTTCACCATGCCTAAATTTAATAAAGAATGTTATTCGGCGCACGAAGAAATTGCAGCGTCGATAAAGGCGGCGGTGGGGTAGTTATCTGATGAAGATACCGCTCATTTGTGTATCAAAGGTTGCTTTTCCAATTATCGTATAGAGACTGTTTTATTGTTGAATTGCTATATTGCTGTATTACAAAATGTCACCATAACAATTAAGCAATAAAACAATATAGCAATTACTTTACCTATCCACTTTAACTCTCTATTCTTAGTTCTTCATAAATGACCAGTTTTAGCTAAAGGACTAAATTCTAAAAACTCACCGTCACGCCTAACAAAAAGTTCCGTCCCGCCTGTGGATAATACCCCGTTAAATTATAAGTATCTTCTTGTTCCAGTCGAGTGGCGGGGTCATCGGCCCGGCCGTCGTAACCCGCAGAAATATAGCGATAGGTCCAAGCGCTGGTAATGTACTTCGCATCAAATAAGTTGCGAACCAGCAAGGTAAACGCAATTTCCTTAGCTACTGCAGTCCGAACGGTGTACGCTAGCCGTAAGTCACTGTACGTGAAAGCGGGTAAGGCCGTATTCGAATTGGACGTATTGTCAATAAACTGTTCACCAACGTATTTGGTCGTCAAGCCAATGGATAAATCTTGATTTTCCTTACTGGGTAAAACTTCGTAAGTGAATCCTGCATTACCAATGACGTTCGGAGAAAACGCTAAATCTGTATTACCGTGTACGATGAACTCCTGTGTTCCAAAATCCCAATTGTCGATGTACTCGGTAAAGCCTTGGGTTCGGTTTTCACTTAATGTGAAGCCACCGTCTATACTTAATTGGCTTGTCAGTTGAACACCCGCAACGACTTCTAAACCAGCGCGGTAGCTGTCCTTTATGTTGATTCGAGTAATCTCGCCAACGTCGTTAATTTGCCCCGAAGCGACCAATTGGTTGTTATAGTCCATGAAGTAAAGATTAGCTTCTAAGCCTGCCTTTTTCCACTGCTTTTTAAAACCAAATTCGGTGTCGTAGAGAGTCTCGTGCGAAGGTCGTGAAGTAGGAGAGGACTCCGTGAAATCGCTCCGATTGGGTTCTTTGTTACCCACGCCGAAATAACTGTAAAAACTGGTCGTGGAATTGAGTTCGTAGGTCAAACCTACTTTAGGATTGAAAAAATTGAAGGCAACGTTTTGGTCAACGTTCACCCCGTTGTTATCAAAACCGACAAAATCGTAATCTACTCGGCGGTATTGGAGGTCTAAAAATCCCGTTAAGTTGTCACTAAGCGTTTGGCTGGCTTTGGCAAAAATATTAAAGTCCGTTTTTTGGGCATCGTTTTCGTAGTAGCGGTCTCCTTTTTCTCTATCGCCCGAAAATCTAGCCCAGATAACTTCTCCAAAGTGGTCGCCCAAATAGACGGAAAATGCCGTTCCTAAATTTAGATTGGTGCGTTGGTTGTCGCTCGTATAGTTGGCCGCCGCCGAAGTGAAAAAGAAGTCGTTGTCTAACCATCGGCGTTCGATTAAGTCCGATTGAGTGATGGTTTCTCCACCGATTTCTAATTCCCCAATGTTATATCTTTCCAAAGAGGCATTGCCTCTATACAATTCAAAATAGCCTCGTCCCTTGGTATAGTTCCCCGTTAAACTCAAATCCCAGTTGTGCGTCAATTGGCTATTAAATAGTAGTTGGTAATGGTCTTGCCCGTAGTTGTCCACTTCGTCTTCGTGCGGTTCGCCCGGTTTTTGCGTCCCTGCTGTATTAAAGGTCCGAAAAGACTCGTCAAACTCTGGATTGTCTATAAATTGAGCGGGTACGCCGTTCCATGCTTGGTAGGTTCTTTCTCGACCACTGAATATGTTGAAACGTAGAGAACTCTTTCGACCAACGTACGCCCCCGACAAGTAGTAAGAAAACAAATCAACGGAGGCTCGGTCGATGTACCCATCCGATTCCACCGTGGAAATCCGACCGTCTAAGGTGAATTTGTTGTCAATCAAACCCGTTCCAAAGTTGATATTGGCTCTTTGGGTATTAAAAGAACCGAGGGTCCCACCGATACGAGTGTAAGCCTCTCTATTAATTTTCGAGGTATTCAAATTAATAGAGGCGCCGAAAGCGGCTGGGCCATTCGTGGAAGTTCCTACACCTCTTTGCACCTGAATGTTATCGGTCGAACTGGCAAAATCGGGTAGATTCACCCAAAAAACGCCTTGCGATTCCGAGTCGTTCAACGGAATTCCGTTGATGGTAACGTTAATTCGAGTGGGGTCCACCCCTCTGATTCTCAACCCAGTGTAGCCGATGCCCGTTCCAGCGTCCGAATTAACGACTGTGGAAGGTGTCCATTTTAGTATGAAGGGGACATCTTGCCCGAGGTTGACTTCCTCGATTTCCTTTCGTTCTAAATTGGTGAACGTAATGGGGGCTTTTTCCGCCGCCCGAGTAGATTTGACGACGATTTGGTCGAAAGCAACGGGTGATAATTTCATGACCAAAGACAACGGTTTGTTTTCTCCTTGTTCTTTCACCATCGTATTGGTGGTAATGGTTTCGTAGCCAACATAACTGACAACTAAGGTGTAATTACCCGTTTTAACATTGGGAATCGAAAAATTACCGTCTAAATCGGTGGCCGTTCCTTGCTGCGTTTCCTGTAATTGGACGGTCGCCCCGATTAATGGTTTACCCGATTCGTCCGAAATAGTACCTCGAACTTGAACTTGTGCATGGCTACTATAAGCTGCCCAAAGCAGTAGCATACTGGTTAAAAAAGACTTCATATTGAATGATTAATGGTGGGAACTAGAAAATAGTGAGTAGTCAATTGAAATCACCATCACGGGGTCACTTCGAGTGCTATTGATACCCCATAAGTTTGTTGAAGGGTAAAAAGGTACATAGTACCGACGACATATGTATCTACAGCTGCCAAACCCAGCCTCAAAGGTGCATCGCACCGACCACATTAGGTGTTTTTTACAAATGTGGTCGATGCGATGCACCTTTAGATAGAGCAAGTTGGCCAACTTTTGATACAAATGTGGTCAGTGCGATGCACTTCTTTGCTCAAAAAAGATGTGGGGTATCAATAGCACACTTCGAGTGTCCCCGTGATTTTTTTCGAGCGCAAAAATTTCGGGGGCACTCGAAGTGACCCCGAAATACTGACACATCTAGAACTTATTCGTTCAGACGTTAACGGCTAATGGACTGTCAAATCGACTAAAAAAACTAATTTTTCTGTTCCTAAGAATTAAAGATTCTTCCACTCAGGGGCTTGAGCGAAGGTTGCTTTTATTGGAAAAACATAGAAGTATAATAGAATGGAAGTCAAAAAAATTCAGTAACCTATATTTGGCTAGAAATGGTTAAAGTCATTTTTGTTATTATTTCTGATAGCTAATTATCTGAAAAACAACAATATAACAATTAAACAATATAACCATCTTTAACAATCATCCACCAAAATTACCGACTTTGAGTCAAAACTCCTATCACTTTCCAATCTTAAACATCATCCCTTCTCGGCATTATCCGAGCAGGTTCAATGGGTATGTTCTCAGGCCGTTATATTAAGCCACCCCGTTGAGAAAAGCGATGCAAAGGTAGGGGAAGAATTAGAAAATAAAAGGGCGCTGACAAATTTTTTACAATCATATATGAGATAAAATCTCTTTTACTTTGACTAAGCGTTCCGCTTTGTTGCCACTAATCTCGTAAAAAGGAACGTTTAGTTTCTCTAAATTTTTTTTATACAAATCGTACAAAACATCTCTCGATTGGGGCGTTTCCCGCAATTCATCGTATTCCCAAGGGATTTGATAATCACACAAAATGAAGCAATCGGGTAGGTTTTTTAGTAATAATTTTTCTAGTTGAATATTGTAAAAACCGTATTTAAAAACGGACCAAATTTTTATGACCAACAGCGAAGTATCGAAAAAATGGTAGGCGCAATTAGGATTTCTTTTGGCAAAATCAACTTGAGATTGTAATTGGCCTTTGGCAATTTCGACTAAGTCGGCTGGCCGATAAGGTCGCCCCAAACGAGTCAAATAATCACGAGCGTACTCGGGTAGCCACGGACAATCGAACTCCTCCGCCACCATTTTTGTAAGTGTCGTTTTGCCGCTAGATTCAGGCCCTGTAAAAACTATCCGATGCGGCATATTTTAAGGATTGTTAAGAATGTAGAAACGTGAAATTTCATCTATAATTTTCGGTTCTAATAAAAACTCAAATCTCTTGCAATCTATGAAAAATTTACAAAAATTAAGTTTACTTCTTCTATTTTGCCTATTTGGTTTTGGAACGGCGCAAGCACAATTCTCAACCGTCAAATTGGGGGCTAAAGTTGGTCTCAATGTCAGTCAGCTAGCAGTAAGCAACTTAGCAGATACTCGATTCGAAGGCTTTGACCGAGATAATCATTTTCAAATTGGTACTTTTGGTGATTTTAGATTACGCTCGGGTTTTGGTCTAAAAGTAGAAGTTTTGTATTCCCGAAAAGGTGGACAAGACTTTGCCGAAGCGAATAGCCTTATTTCAAGAGACGACCAACAAAAAGTGCGTTTTGATTTCATTACCTTACCTGTTTTGCTCACCTACAATTACAAAAACTTTCAATTGGAAGCGGGGATTGAAGGCGCTTTTCGGCAATCCACTCGGTATAACATCGCCCTAATTTCCATTACTGGCAATGAACGTGACAATCGGTACGATATAGGATTAAACTTGGGGGTCGCCTACCATATTGACCGTCTTTCCTTTGGCGTTCGCTATAATCACGGATTCAATCCAATGCCTGTGGGTTCCTTTTTTCAAGATACAGATGGCAATACTTACGATGTACAACCTAAGTTTTTACTGCGTACTTGGCAATTTACCGTGGGCTACGATTTGGTAAATGGATAGAAGATGGTGATTTTTTG
>JBCCQK010000472.1:0-6644 GCA_039024375.1 Bacteroidota bacterium | reverse complement strand
CAAAAAGAGGCTTATTCCCAGTTGGTGGAGGGCTAGAGAGAACCTATACGAGCTATATCGTTTCATTATTGCATTAGGTTTTTATTGAAAAAAAGCTAATCGGTTTTGAGTGGTTCTTTTGTTTGATTCTCTCTCTTAAATATTGCTTCTAACAATAATGCCACTGATGTAGGAAATTAGGTACATGAATCAAAAATAGTCTGCACTTTTTCAGGAAAAAAGTTGAAATTACCTTGTTTTAGGTAGTGTTGCTATTTGTGTAGCAATTCTCAATTTTAAATATGCTAACCGATTGATTTTTTTCGCTGGCTTTACTACCCTTCGTTCATTATTCATTAGGACAACGGATGCTTGGCAAAATGTTGACTTGGACAACGGATTAGGACGTTGACTTTTAGATAAATTCATCGTTCATTGCACTACGCCATCTCTTGACAAAATTCTAAAAAGTTCAATAATATTTGCCTCGTCTTTTTAGGTGCTTCGTACATGCCCATGTGGCCCTTATCGGGTAGAAAATGAATGTCGGCTACGTTCGGCAAATAGGTTTGTTGCTCGCTATTTTCAGTCGGAATGGCTACGTCTTGGTTGCCAATGATAAAGCAAACGGGTGCTTTGGAATTTTTGAGTACCGCTCGATTGTCGGGACGGTCTCGCATAGCGGCTAGCTGATAAACGACTCCCTCGGCGGGCATCTGACTTCCGTAAAAAATGGTTTTATCAATTGTGTGGGCATTATCCTTTCGGTATTTTTGGCCAAATAATTGGGGGACCAAGCCTTTAAAATAGAGCGCATTACCGTATCTTTTCACGAAGCTGATTCCTTTGTTTCGGGCCGTTTTTTTCTCTTCGGTATCCGCATTGGGCTGGGAATGAAAAAGACAATATCCCAATAACAATTCGGGGTATAATTTGGCAAACGCCAAAGCCACATAACCGCCCATTGAATGACCAATCAGTAGGCACTTATCAATACGCTCGGCTAGTAGTACAGCTCGAACAACTTTGGCCATTCTAGCGATACTTACGTCCATTGCATCCGATTCGCCCGACCCTGGTAAATCAATTGTTATTAGCGTATTTTCCTCAAACTCTTGGGTGAACTCTCTCCACATTTGTCGATTTTCCCCAAAGCCGTGCAAGAAAACGATAGGCGTTCCTCTTCCTTTGATGTCGTAGCTAATTTTGTGTTGGTAGTAATTGATGGTGGGCATTTTTTATGAATGATGAATGATAAACTATAAACGATGAATGATGAAAGATAAATGATGAACTATGAATGATTGACAATTACTAACTCTGAGGTATTTATCATTTACCATTCTAGTATTTATCATTTAAGCAAAAGTTGCGTCGTAAATTGGGGCTAAAGTACGCCAATCATAATGTTCTACAAAGGATTGGGTTTGGATATTTTTGTTGTTGGGAAAATTTTCGAGGGCTTTTTTTAGCAAAAAATAAAAATCTTCGTCCGTGTTATATAAATGTTGATTCGCTTTTTCTTTAGGAATGTGCTCGGGGTAAGCCAAACGGTGAGGCAAAATGGGATAGCAATTACAATAAATGGCTTCGACCACGCTTTGACCAAAGAAATCTTGATTGTTCGTAACGGGTAAAATATCTGCGTTCCATAGCCATTTAGCGTAATCCGCAAATTTGGCCGCCTTTCCAAATTGAACCATTTCTTCTGCTAATACCCTTTTCGCTTTTTCAAAAATAGCGGGCGTTCTTTGGTACTTTTCCCCCAAAACGGCTAATTGGAATAGATAACCTTCTTTTTTCAACCGAAATAGCGTTTCAAAAAAAGTATCGGGATTTTTATCGTATTCCCAACGGTGATTCCACAAGAGCAATGGAATTTTGCTATTTGAAATTTGTTGGTGTTCATCGAATTGCCGCAAGTTCACCCCCAACGATAATACCTTAGATTTCTTACGAATGTTAGGAATCAAGTTGATGCCTCGGTAATCGGGAAACTGTTTTAGAAAAGCAGGTAGAGCGTCTAAAAATGACCTTTGGTGATAAGCAGAATTGAAAAAGATTTTGTCTGCCGCTAGGGCCGTTGTGAAGTTTTTGAACCCATATTGATTGTCTCTATTCAGAGAAACATCGGGGTCCGTTGCCGACCAAGGATAGGTAATTTGGTTTTCGTGAAAATAAACCGCTACGGGAATTTGATTGGTTCGATGTTTGGTCAACCCCAAAAAAGTCGCCACGTCTAGCATATCCGTTGCTACTATCCAATCGGGCTGAACATCCCTTTTCAAAAATTGCTGCGCTAGCGTCACTGCCCCGCCGTGCATTCTCCACTTCCAATGTTTGCCCGAAAGAGATAAAATTTGGATGTCATGAATGCTAAATTGCCGCCAGCCTTCTGCCCAAAGTTGATGGCTACCCGTAAAAAAAGGCTCGATGAGCAGGATTTTTTTCATCTGTGAAGAATTTTATCCCCAAAAAAAACAGATTAATCTAGTAATCCGTAAAATTTTCCGAAAAATTGTCGTTTTTAGTGGATACATACTTTAGGCTCGATAAAATCGTGGTTGCGAAAAATACGTTGAAATAGATACATTTCTACCTTATTTCCATCTGTTTCTAACTTATTTCTACCTATTTCTGAAAAGCGAAAATCACTTTTTGACGCAGTTTTTAGTACACTTTTCTAAGATTTAATTCTCTACACATTAATTTTAGTATGAAGAACAAGTGGGTCGCTTTCGTTTTAGCCTTTTTATTTGGAATGTTCGGCGTACATCGTTTTTACTTAGGTCAAAGAAAGTTAGGGTTTATTTACGCCGCCATTTTTGCTATCGGATTTTTCCACATTACGGTCATAAATCCCTATTTTGATGGACCACCACTATTCATCGCAACGGCTATTATTGGCGTCATTGACGCTATCTTATTTATGGCAATGCCAAAATCGGAGTTCAACGCCAAATACAATAGTGGTCAAACGACCAGAAATAGACCCGTTGGTAAAAGGTCATCCGCTCAAAACTTTCGGAAAGCGAATAAAAAGCGCTACGAAAGTTTTCGGTCGCCCAATTCGTACAAAATTAGTGGGATTGAAAAATATAAGGACTACGACTATGAAGGTGCCATAGCTGATTTCAAACAAGCCTTGAAAGTAAAATACAACGATGCGGCGGTACATTTCAATCTAGCCTGTGCTTACTCTATTATGGAAGAAACGGACAACTCTTTTTTCCATTTAGATAAGGCCGTTGAATTTGGTTTTGACAATTTTGAAAAGATTCAACAGCACGACGCGTTGGCCTATATTCGTACTTCTGAACAATACGACGCCTTTGCCGCCAACGGGTATCGAACCATTGCCGCCATCGAAGCGCCCAAAGAAGACCTACTCAGCACACCTACTCCGTTGATGGATACAGATATTTTAGAAAAAATTGCCAGTCTCGGTGAGTTGCGCGACAAAGGCTTTTTGACCGAAGAGGAATTTATTTTGCAGAAGAAGCGGTTGTTGGAGAATCCCTAATCATTTGTATAATTTGAAGATAATGTCTTAGCTATATGAATGATGAATATAGTTTTAAAAAAAATAAAACGGTGCACAATACCTACCTAAAAGTCTTCATCACATACATTTTACTTGTGATAATTGGATGTGGTATTGAGTCGAATAACCCAATGCCCGAAACCAATGAAAAAACAGCGCGTTACCAAGAACAACACCGTCCACAGTTTCATTTTTCTCCAGCCACCAAATGGATGAACGACCCCAATGGTATGTTTTACCTCGATGGGACTTATCATCTTTTCTACCAATATTATCCCGACAGCACCATATGGGGTCCCATGCACTGGGGATACGCCATTTCTCCCGATTTAGTGCACTGGGAACATCAACCTATTGCTTTGTTTCCCGACTCTTTGGGTTACATTTTCTCGGGTGGAGCGGTTGTAGATGTAAATAACACTTCGGGTTTGGGTACGGCAGAAAATCCACCCATTATTGCTACGTTTACCCATCACAATATGGCGGGAGAAAAAGCAAAAACCAACGATTTTCAGTACCAAAGTTTGGCGTATAGCACGGATAGTGGAAAAACTTGGACAAAATATGCGGGCAATCCAGTCATTCCCAACCCGGATAAGATTAAGGATTTTAGAGACCCCAAAGTGGTCTGGCACGAAGCCACCCAAAAATGGGTGCTGGTATTAGCCGCCTACGACCGAGCGATGTTTTATACCTCCCCGAACTTAATCGACTGGACCTTTGCCTCCGATTTTGCCATTGAAGGGGATACTCGATTGTGGGAATGTCCTGACCTTTTTCCCATGAAAGTAGTCGGAACGGACGAAGAAAGATGGGTCTTAATTGTTAGCATTCAACAAGAAGCACCGAATGGTGGAACAGCTACTTCGTATTTTGTCGGGGACTTTGACGGGCAAACTTTTCAATGCGACGTCGAGACCCAGCAATGGCTAGATTGGGGAACCGATAATTATGCCTTTGTTACTTGGAATAATTTACCCGAAAGCGACGAATCGCCCATTGGAATCGGCTGGATGTCGAACTGGCAATATGCGCAAATCGTTCCGACCGAGACTTGGCGCAGTGCGATGACGGTTCCGAGAAATTTACAGTTGGTTGCTTCCGATTCGGGGTATCTGCTGAAAAGTATGCCCGTAAAAGCACTGCAAAATTTGCGAAAAGAGACTATTTCCAATCAGGAGTTGAATATTACCGACCAACAAAAGTTGAATGGTACATTAGCCGCCACTCCATCCGAATTGGAAATAGAGGTTGATTTAACAAAAACCACGGCTTCTACTTTTGGCTTGGAGTTAAAAAATGATAAAGGAGAAAATTTAATGGTTACTTTCCATCCCCAAGAAGGTGCGATGCTAGTTGATAGAACTAATTCCAGCAGAGATAAATTCTCCGACGATTTTTTTAAGTCAGTTCATTCCGCCCCCGTCAACTTCAACGCTGAAACTTTACAATTGCAGGTCTATATTGACATCGCTTCTATTGAGATATTCGTTAACGATGGGGAACTGTGTTTTACCGAAATATTTTTTCCAACGGTTCCTTTTGACAACCTTTCTTTCTTTGCAAAAGAGGGTACTTGTGCGGTGAACCGTAGTTCGTTTTATGCTTTAAAGAGCATTTGGTAATTGCTTATTCTAAAAAACCCTCCGTTTCCAACCATTCTCCAAATCGTTCTATCCAAGTGTCGGAAGGTAAATTTTGCTTACGCATACCGAAACCGTGGCCACCTTTAGCGTACATATGCAAAGCGGCACTTTTCTGCGCCTTCAACCACGCCGTGTAAATATCTAAGCTGGCGGGAGCTAAAAGCAAGGGGTCATCAGATGCACAAACAACGAAGATAGGCCCGGCATCTTTTGGTGTTTCGGCCATTGGAAGAATGTTCATCCATGCGTAAACGGGAACGATAAAATTAGGCTTATTTTTCGGTTCGTAGTTATAGGTAACACCCATCGTGACGGAACCACCCGCAGAGAATCCCATGATGCCAATTTTATCTTTATTGATTCCGTACGCATCGGCGTTCGTTCGAACGTATTCGATGGCGTTCAAACCATCGCTAATGGACAGCGGGAGTAGATTCCCTGCTTTTAGCAGTACTCTTTCCCCATCCGTCATCAAATCTTTAGTAGCATCCGCCCCCGTTGGTACGAGGCGATATTTAAGTACAAAAGACGTTACACCTCGCTCCGCTAACCACTTGGCTACATCGTTTCCTTCACTATTAATACTCAAACCGTACAGACCGCCTCCAGGGCAAATGACAACTGCCGCGCCCGTATTTTTTGCTGGTTCGGGTCGAAAAACCTGCATGGTGGGTTTAGAGACATTAGACACGACCTCCGTTTGCCAAATGTCTGAGTAAAACTGCTTTTCTTTATTTTCCCACTTCACCCCATCGTCCTTTTCGGTAATGGGTAGCGAGATAATTTCTTGGGCCACAAGGGCAAAATTGAAAATGGATAAGCAAATAACTAAATAAGATTTGAGCATAAGACTTTAGTTGGTTTACGGTACACGGTTTACGAAAAATTTCAGGATAAGCGCTGTGGCTTTTGGCCGTAAAATGATGGATAAAAAGTTAGATTTTTTCTCAAAGATACCTAAGTGAAATGTAAAATCTAAAATTACAAATTCAAAATTTAAAAATAGGCGTGTACGAAGTTTTGAACAATTGACGAAAACCCACCCCCAGCCAGCCAACCCGTCCGCTTTGCGGTTCAAGAACTCACATTCCTTCATCTTTCCAAAGGAGGGGAGTCGAATTTTGACTAGTTTTAGTCCAAATTCGATAAATTTTTCAGTTATCGACTCCGGGGTTGTGTAAAAAGGGTATAAATAAACTAAATACAAATGTGTAATTAAATAATTTTGGCTGATGGTCCCGACGAATTGGGATAAATATTGATTGTTAAGATTGTTTGATTGTTAACGTAGTACATTGTAAAACAACAATCTAACCATCAAGCAATCAAACAATCATTCCCAAAGCTGTTTAGTAGTTACACAGATAATTATTTACTTATTAGATGGTCAGTAAAAAAATTGATAGAAGGTGGGGCACACTTTCAAAGTGTACCCCACCTTCGGCACCGAGAATATCAATTTTTTATCTGACGGT
>JBCCQK010000471.1:0-6648 GCA_039024375.1 Bacteroidota bacterium | reverse complement strand
CGTTGAAAAAATTTAACGACGCTAATCGGAAAAAGAAGCCGTCAGATGTGTAGGTTATTTATTTCGTCATCCCTTACTTGTATCATCTGACTAAAGTTACTCGAATTTTACCCTTTTCTTTCTACTTTTTTGTAATATTGTTCAGAAAACTAAGTCTTCATTTATACGGTGATTATGGCTTTAAAAAATCTGAACAAGCAATTCTTTTCCTTTCTAGCTACTTATTTGGTGGGTAGCTGGAGTTTGGTGCAGTTTGTAGAGTGGTTTTGTAAAAGGTATAGTTTCGATAGCGGTTGGACAGATATTATCGGTCTCGGGGCGATTTTACTATTACCTTCTGCTTTGCTATTTAGTTGGCTACACGCCGACGAAGAGAATCAATTCAAGCGCTACAAGACATTTTATTTACTGAATATTGGCTTGCTATTGATGGTTTTGGTGCCCGTTAGTCAAGCCATGGCGGGCAGTTCGACTACAAAAACCTTACAAATAACCGACGAGAACGGCGTCCAACAAGAAGTAGAAGTTTCCAAACAAAAATACATTCGGCAGATAGCTTTTTTACCTTTTCAAAACGATGCGAATGAGGCTTGGCTATCCCACGCCTTTCCGACCTTAATTGCTACTGACATTAATCAGTGTAAGCGGTTTAATATTTTTTCTTCTGGTTATTTTGTAGAGGAATTAGAAAAGTTGGAGTACGAGATAAAAGACGAGTTGCCCCAAAATATCAAAAGTAAGCTCACCAATCATCTATCCGATTATACGGTGAGTGGCCGCATTAATCGGTTGAAAACGGGTGGTTTTGCCTACGAAATTGACCTCTACGGTCGAAAGTTGGAAAAATCCATCTTTTCAATAAGTGGCGTTAGTGACAATATTTACACCATTACGGATTCGCTCAGTGTGGTAATGGCTAAGACGATATTTGAAAAAGACCTTCGTATCAAATTTGATACCTACAAAAACATACCAACTAAAGAGTTATATTCCGCTAATTTAGAAGCACTGCGAGCCTACTTTCAAGCTGATTATCAGTGGGAGTTGCTTAATTACGAAGCTGCTTTTCTAGAGATAGAAAAAGCAGTAAAATTCGACAAGCGGTTTGCCGAAGCTTTTAGAGTTAGGGGACAACTACAATTTGGTCGAGGTAACGTAGAGCAAGGGAGGGAAGATTTAGCCAAGTCGTTACAACTGTCTAACTCGGTTTCTGACCAACAACAACGAGTAATTAAGGCTATCTATTACGACCTTTTGAACGTCCAAGATAAACTCCAAGACTTCTTGGAAATGTGGATTAAAATCCACCCAGAAGATAGAACGCCTTACCGTCCACTTATTGGTATCCATCTGAACAATCGTTCCACCGAAAAGGCCATTGCCGTAGCCCGACAGGCAGAGGAAGCAGGGCATCAATCCACCTTTTTATTGCGCTTGGCTTCCCTTTACGCTAGAGCGGATAACACCGAAAAGGTAGCCGAATACATCCAAAAATATCAAAACGCATTTCCCGACGACGACGAAATTGAAAGGAAAATCGGCGATGTTTACTACGAGCAGCACCAGTACGCCCAAGCGCTCAAGCATTACGAAACCTACAATACGCTTAATCCACTAGATTTTACCAATAGCGTTAAAATAGCTACTACGTTATTCAATCTATCTAAACCCAATGAGGCCATTGACTTAATGGAAAAATTGCGTTCGCAAGCGAGCACTTACCGAGATTCTCTTAAGGTATATGACAAACTAGAAGACCTTTACAAAGGTCGGGGACAAATTAGGCGGGCTATCGCTTTACTGAACGAGCGGCACGAATTTTCCGCTTCTCGTAAAAGCCGATTGGGACAATTGTCTCAAAAAGCGGACGGTTATCTCTTTGGTTTGTACCACAGCATTGGAGAACACAAAATCTCTGAACAAAACATTGCTGCCTTGGGTGAAGTGTCTAAAGAGTACGAAAAATATGCTTGGGTCAATTATTACCTGAACATTGAAGATGGACCCAAATTGAAGGCATTCGTCGAAAAAGAACGACAGTTATTTGAAGATAACTCTTCGCCTGAGTTCTTTCAATTAGTAATGGGATTGTGCCATAAATTCAGTGGGGAGTGTGATAAAGCCATTCCTCTTTTTGAAAAGAACATCGAACTTGGGAGCGACGAAGATGCAGAATTTATGCTCTACGAGTGTTACCAAACGATTGGTAATTACGAAAAGGCGATTACGGGCTACGAAAAATTATTGCAAAAAGAACCCAATTACGGGGTACTTATCTTACGCTACGTCGAGTGCTTGGCCGATGATGGGCAGACCGAAAAAGCCAAAAGGGAATTAGAGAAATTGATGAAATTATGGGAAAATGCGGACGAAGATTACAATGAATACCAAAGAGCCGTAGCACTCTCGGAGCGGGTCAATTTGTTAAATTAATAGTCCGCTTGGAACAAAAGTAAAAGCCATTTCCAACTATATGTTAGAAATGGCTTCTTTATCTTACATGACTTCTTTAAGAAGTTTTCAGTAGTATAACTCAAAAGTTACTAAAAGCTTTTAGCTAGAGCAAGGTTTTGGAAATCAATACTTTGCTCAACTAATCACTAGTCACTACACTAACTATTCTCTGGACGCAGTCCACGAACTGTTCGACCTGCTCTCCACATCTCAGATTCTCTCAATTCCGTCAATTCTTCTTCCAATTTTTCTCGGTAGTCTGCTTTACTGTTAGAGTCAATAGATAGTTGCGCTTCGTTGCCGCTGGCAACACTGTCGTACAATTCTTCGAAAACGGGACGCGTTGCATCTCTGAATTTTTTCCACCAGTCCAACGCACCTCTTTGTGCCGTAGTAGAACAATTGGCGTACATCCAATCCATGCCGTTTTCGGCGACCAATGGGTATAAAGATTGAGTTGCCTCTTCAACGGTTTCGTTGAAGGCTTCGGAAGGAGAGTGACCTCTTGACCGTAGTAAGTCGTATTGGGCGGCGAATAAACCTTGAATGGCTCCCATTAAAGTGCCTCTTTCGCCCGTCAAATCGCTATATACTTCTCTTTTGAAAGTCGTTTCGAACAAATATCCCGAACCAACTCCGATACCCAACGCTACTACTCGGTCGAATGCTTTACCCGTTGCGTCTTGGAAAATGGCGTAACTAGAGTTCAAACCTCTACCTTCTACAAATAAGCGTCGCAAACTTGTACCCGAACCCTTAGGCGCTACCAAAATAACGTCCACATCCTTGGGAGGAATGATGCTTGTTCGCTCTTTGTAGGTGATAGCAAAGCCGTGAGAGAAGTATAATGCCTTACCAGGAGTCAAATACTTTTTGATAGTTGGCCACATAGAAATCTGCGCCGCATCCGATAATAAATATTGAATAATGGTTGCTTTTTCACAAGCCTCCTCAATTTCGAATAAGGTTTCACCTGGTACCCAACCGTCGTTAACGGCTTTATCCCAAGATTTTGAAGGTTTACGTTGTCCAACAATGACATTAAAACCATTATCTCGCAAATTCATGGATTGTCCAGGACCTTGTACGCCGTAGCCAATGATGGCAATGGTTTCGTCTTTTAAGACCTCTCTTGCTTTTTCTACGGGGAATTCTTCTCTGGTGACTACGTTTTCTACCGTTCCGCCAAAATCTAATTTAGCCATGATTGTTTTGATTTACTGTTTAAAGAAATACCCATTGTTGGAAATTGAAAATCCTAAATTACAAATTCAAAATCTAAAAGTAATGGCAAATAGAAACTTAGAAATTGAAAAAGTAACTTTTAAATTCTCTACTACACTTCCATTAACCCCAAAAAGTTTTTTATTTTTTGTGGGCTAATGTTGTCGCCAATTGCAATGAATGATAGTTGATGAATAGCTAGTTCTTGCGAGCCTAGTTTATGTATTTCGTAATACGAATATCCTGTTGTTACTACTTATTGAAATCATTTATCATTTATCATCCATTATTCATTTGGCGAAGACACTAACGGGTAAAATGGATTTTAAAAATGCGGTTTTACTTGATTTCGTCGTTTTGGATTGCAAAGAAAAGGAGTTTTACTAAGAAATATGCTTTTAAATGGAATTTATTTACGGGTGAAGGAAGGTTGGAATTACGATGGCTAAAATGGGAAGTAGGAGGTAAGAAGTATAAGTTATGAGGTGTAAGTTGTTATAAAAAAGAATCTTGAACGGCTTCGGGATGAAATAATTTCCTTCTGCTAATTTACGAATGGAGAATCTACCTAAATAGTTTGGAATTACAAATCGCTGGATTTCAATACTTTTACATTTTACATTTTGAATTTTAAATTTTAGATTTCACAAAGAGGTATTTCTTTAGAAATATAATCCCCTTATATTTGCCCCAGCTTTAGACCTATCATGTAAAACCTACTCACGGTAAAGCAGGAAAAATCGTTTCTGTCGAACCGTTTGGCGTTCCATGATAGGTCTTTTGCATTTTTAACAGACAAAAAGAGTGTTCACTTTTAATTGAAAATAGTAAAACAACGTGAATATTAAATTCGGCACTACGGTTTTTACCGTTGTTCCATCAAATTAATTTATTGACCATGCCCGTAATTTCGAGACGAGGAAAAGATGCTTATACTTCACCCATTCGCCACCTCGGTCCTTACGCCGATGCGGCCAAAGCGGAAGGCAAAAAAGTATATCATTTGAATATTGGAAATCCCGATATTAATACGCCAGCTTTGGCATTGGAAAAGGTACGGGCTGCAGCGGACAAAATAGTCCCTTATAGTCCTTCGAAGGGGTTCACTTCTTATCGAAAGAAACTAGTCGGTTATTATAAAAAATTTGGAGCCAATCTATCCTACGAAGATATTATCATCACTAACGGTGCGTCGGAAGGGATTTTATTCTCTATGTTTTCTTGTTTGGATGCGGGCGACGAAGTGATTATTCCAGAACCATTTTACGCCATTTATAATGCCTTTTCCTACGTATCGGGCGTCAAATTGGTAACGATTACTTCGTCGATTGAGAACGGTTACGCTTTACCTTCGGCCGAAGAATTTGAACGTTGCATTACACCGCGTACCAAAGCGATTTTTATTTGTAATCCCAATAATCCAACGGGGAATGTCTATTCCAGAAAAGAACTCGAAGATTTGGGCGCCGTTGTCAAAAAACACGATTTATTCTTTTTTGTCGATGAAGTCTATCGAGAGTTTTCTTACGAAGCGGAGTTTTATTCGGTATTGAACATCAAGGGATTAGAAGAAAATGTGGTGGTGATTGATTCGGTTTCCAAGCGGTTTTCGGCTTGTGGCGCTAGAGTAGGGGCCTTAGTATCAAAAAATCCGTTGATTCTCGAAAATGTCAATAAATACGCCGAATTTAGATTAAGTCCACCGCACTTCGGGCAAATTTTGGCAGAAGCGACCTTGGATGTGGACGACTCTTACATCAACGAAGTTAAGCTGGAATACCTCAAACGGCGCAATTTGATTTATCAACGACTGTCTAATATGCAAGATGTCGTTTGCAAGAAACCCAAAGGCGCTTTCTATATCTTAGCCAAGATACCGATTGATGATTCGGTGAGATTTTGTAAGTGGCTACTCACTGATTTTGAACACGAAGGTGCCACCGTGATGGTAGCGCCCGCTAGTGGCTTCTATGCGACGCCAGGCAAAGGGAAACAAGAAATTCGGTTAGCGTACGTGCTGAATTGCGAGGCGATTGACAAAGCGATGGACTGTTTGGAAGTGGCGCTTAAAGTATATCCAGGACGAATCGTCAATGATAAACCTGCTTATGTAAATGGAGTAGTGCGGAACGAGATGCTATAAGAACTAAAAACTAAGCAACCGCAAAGCCCATATCTTTACGAGTTGTTGGTGCATAATACCCCAAGATAATATCTGATTTTGGAACACCTTTATCTAATAAAGCTTGAGCGATGGGCGGGTCAGTTGTGTCTTCTCGTATCCATATTTTTCCTGTATCGGTGACCTGCAAGTGTACAGAAAAGCCGTAAGTCCTAGATTGGTGACTTTCCCAACCATCTAAAAAGACTAAGAAATGTCCGCGTTCCATATCTTTGATGAGTAAAATTTCAATTTTCTTGTTCGGGTTTTTGGGATACTCGAATTGGTCGATGATACTAGCGACCATTTTTTTATATTTTATTACTTTGTCTTTAGCCATTTTCGAAAATCTTTCCACTAATTTATAACAAAAAACTAGGGCTGTACGAAGTTTCAAAAAACCAATCTGCAACCCATCCCCGACCCTTCCCTTGCGAAGGGAAGGGAGTCAAAATCGACGAATTTCATCATTTTAAAACGAAATTCGTCGAAATTCGACTCCCCTCCATTGGAAAGGGAGGGGTCGGGGGAGGGTTTTCGTCAAGAAAGTAAGACTTCGTACACGCCTAACAAAAAATGGTGAGTTACCATTTCAACAAGGCAGTAATTTTTTTGAAAAAAAAGAGCCGTAGCGAAAATCTTCACTACGACTCTTCATTTTAGTTGTTTAGGGAGTTCGCAAAAAATAACCTACGCATCTTTCTAAAAATTTGAATTTTCTCTTCGTTGATTTTTTTCTAAAATAACCCGCTATTCTTCGAAAAAATCGCCTTGATAAAATCCAAATTTTCTACGAAATCTTGCGTAGT
>JBCCQK010000470.1:0-6657 GCA_039024375.1 Bacteroidota bacterium | reverse complement strand
CAAAGAGGGCGCTTACGTTAAAAAAGGGCAATTAATTGCTAAATTGGACGATGCTGATTTGGTTGCTCAGCTAAAGAAATTAAAATACGAAGAAGAACTCGCCGCTCAGACCGAAGCCCGCCAAAATAAATTATTAGAAATCAACGCCATTAGTAAAGAGGAGTACGATTTGGCCGTCAATCGGGTGAACACCTTGAGCGCAGATAAGGAATTTTTGCAGGTGCAGCTCGAAAAAACATCGGTTGTTGCCCCTTTCAGTGGGCGAATGGGCTTTAAAAATATCAGCCAAGGCGCCTACATTACGCCCAGTGTAGTAATCGCTAATTTGGTGCAAACTAATCCTGTTAAATTGGATTTGAGTGTTCCCGAAAAATATGCGGGAAAGATTAAGACGGGGCAACCACTAAACTTTACGATTGACGGTGAAGAAACTACTTTTACGGCCAAAGTATTGGCTATCAATCCCAAAATTGACGAAGAACTACGCACGTTGAAAGTCCGTGCGGTGGCGACGAATAATGGAGAAAAGCTGCTGCCCGGCATGTTCATCCGCGTAGAAGTACCATTAGGAGAAGAAAAATCTATTATGATACCTACCGAATCGGTGATTCCTATTTTGAAGGGCAAAAAAGTGTTTGTGATGAAAAACGGAAAAGCCGAGGAACGAGTGATTCGTACTGGTTTAAGAACGGACACTAAAATTCAAGTAGAAGAGGGGTTAGAAGTTGGCGATTCGGTCATTACAAGTGCGTTGATGTCCGTAAAGGCCAAGTCTGCTGTACGGTTGAGGGATGTAGTGGAGTAAAATCAAAAATCTAATAGTAAAAATCATGCATCTTAAATTCACTGAATGAAATATAATACTCTAAGCTTAAAAGTATTGACAACCAATAGCTTATATTTCAAACTGACATAGTTTAATGCCTACGTTTCACTAAAGGGATTTAAGATATATGGTTTTTGAACTATGATTTTTGATTTTTTCCATCCCAAATAGCTTCCGTTATACGCAAAAACCTTCATTTCACTACTATAAATAAAGGTAATCACCAAAGCGCCAAAAAAGTTACTATGGCTTCATTATCTACCATATCCATCAAACGTCCCGTACTGGCTATTGTAATGAATCTTATGATTCTGCTCTTTGGCTTTATCAGTATTTCCTATTTGGGCGTTCGCGAGTATCCTTCCATTGACCCACCCATTGTTTCCGTTCGGACCAACTACCCTGGAGCTAATGCCGATATTATTGAGTCTCAAATCACCGAGCCGCTGGAAAAATCTATCAATAGCGTTCCTGGGATTCGAACCATTTCGTCGTCGAGCAACCAAGGGTCCTCTTCCATCACGATTGAGTTTAATTTGGACGTGGACATGGAGCAAGCGGCCAATGATGTGCGAGATAAAGTGGCGCAAGCGGCCCGTTCGCTGCCGAGAGATTTGGATGGGGTGCCTTCCGTTAGAAAAGCGGATGCGGATTCGGAAAGTATTGTGGTCATGCGAATGACGAGTTCGGAACGGACAAACATGCAGTTGAGTGATTTTGCCGAAAACGTCATTGTTCCCCGTTTTGAAACCATTAACGAAGTAAGTGGCGTCCGAATTTGGGGACAAAAACGTTACGCTATGCGAATCTGGATGGAACCCGACCGAATGGCCGCCCAAGGCATCACAACGCAAGATATTAAGACCGCTTTGGACCGTGAAAACATAGAGTTGCCGAGTGGAAAAATTCAAGGAGATAATACCGAGTTAACGGTAAAGACGATTGGTCGATTCACCACCGAAGAGGACTTTAACGAGTTGATAATTAAAACGGACGGAGCTAAAATTATTCGGTTGAAAGATGTAGGCTATGCGGTGTTAGGACCGGAAAGAGAGGAAGGACTGCTAAGGATTGACGGAGTGCCGCAGGTAGGAATTGCGATTAGTCCCCAACCGGGTGCTAACTATTTGAACATTGCTAGAGATGTGAAAGAACGTTTTGAAGTGGTGAAAGCGGACTTGCCCGACGACATTGAATTAGAAATGTTTTTGGACAATACTATTTTTATCGAAAAGTCGATTGCGGAGGTGAAAGAGACAATTTTTATCGCTGTTGGATTAGTGATATTTATTATTTTTCTATTTTTTAGAGATTGGATTTTAGCGATTCGACCCCTAATTGATATTCCTGTCTCGCTGGTGGGGACGTTCTTCGTCATGTATCTTTTTGGCTTTTCCATCAATGTATTGACGCTTTTGGCCATTGTTTTGGCCACGGGACTCGTGGTAGATGATGGTATCGTAGTGACCGAAAACATTTACAAAAAAATAGAGGAAGGCTATTCGCCCATCGAGGCGGCCATTCGCGGGTCGAACGAAATATTCTTTGCGGTTATTTCTACCTCCGTTACGCTTGCGGCCGTGTTCTTACCCGTCGTTTTTATGGAAGGATTTGTTGGGCGACTCTTCCGAGAATTTGGAATCGTTTTGGCTTCCGCCGTAATTATTTCTTCTTTTGTCTCATTGACGTTGACGCCCATGCTCAACGCCTATCTGATTCGGAAGAAGAAAAAACGCAATTGGTTCTACGAAAAAACGGAGCCTTTTTTCAACGGGATGGAAAATAGCTACCAAGAAGGCTTGGGTAAATTCATGAAGTCGCGTTGGTTGGCCTTGCCTATTTTTGGCTTGGTGGGATTTATGATTTACTTTTTTGGGGTTCAATTGAAATCTGAGTTAGCCCCTCTGGATGACCGTAGCGTTCTTCGAATGTTAATGATTACCCCCGAGGGCTCGTCCTATGAGTTTATGGATAATTTCGTTCAGAAAGCCTACAAAATGTTAGCAGATTCCATTCCCGAAGCCAAGGGTATTTTGACGTACACCGCACCCACCTTTACGGGTTCGGGTTCTTCCAATTCCGCCTTTGCTCGTATTACGCTAGTGGATAAAGACCAAAGAGAACGGTCGCAATCAGCATTAAAGAATTACGTCAATGCCCAACTGCGCAAAATGCCCGATGCTCGGGCTTTTGCCAGCGAACGTCAGACCATTGCGCTCAATCGTCGAGGCGGACTGCCTGTACAATACGTCATTCAAGCGCCCGATTTAGAGCGATTGCGAGATTACGTTCCTAAATTTATGGCGGAAATTCAAAAAGACCCTACTTTTTCCATTACTGACCTCAATTTGAAATTTAATAAGCCCGAATTAAACATAACTATTGACCGTTCGAAGGCTAAAAGTATGGGCGTCTCGGTGGCGGATGTAGCAACAACGATGCAGTTGGCTTTTGCGGGACAACGCTTTGCCTACTTCGTTCGAGATGGTCGGCAATACCAAGTGATTGGCCAGTTTGACCGAGAAAATAGAGACGAACCGGTTGATTTGAAAACATTGTACGTCAAAAATAACCAAGGAAAATTGGTGCAGTTGGACAATATCATAACGGCAGAAGAAGAAAGTAGCCCACCGCAGTTGTACCGCTACAATCGCTTCTTGTCCGCAACGGTTTCGGCAGGACTGGCGCCCGATAAAACGATTTCGGATGGTATCGCCGCTATGAATGCTGCCCGTGACCGACTCAATTCGCCCGATATTCGTACCGAATTAACGGGCAGTTCTAGAGACTTCTTAGAAAGTTCGAATAGTACGTTGTTTTCATTCCTCTTGGCATTATTACTCGTTTACCTCATCTTGGCAGCTCAATTCGAAAGCTTTGTTGACCCTTTCATCATTATGTTGACGGTGCCATTGGCGATTGCAGGAGCCGTATTTTCGCTTTGGCTGTTCGACCAATCGCTCAATATCTTTAGTCAAATTGGTATCATCATGCTGGTTGGTTTGGTGACCAAAAACGGGATTCTTATCGTCGAATTTGCCAACCAATTGCGAGAAAAAGGCTTAGACGTAAAAGCGGCTGCCCAACAAGCAGCAACGATGCGGATGCGGCCTATTATCATGACAACCTTAGCAACTGTCTTCGGAGCAACGCCGATTGCTTTGGCTTTGGGTGCTGCTGGTCAAAGTCGGATGTCGATGGGTATCGTGGTGATGGGCGGTTTATTGTTTTCTCTAGCCTTGACACTCTACGTCATCCCTGTGATGTACACCCTTCTGACCAGAAACAAAGATTTCCAACGGATGCAGCAAATTGAAAAAATTGCTCGACAAGCGGAGGAAGAGGCCCTTCAGCCTGTTTAGTAAGGGGATGAGGGAATAAGGTGATGAGGTTGATAGGTTTAGAGGCTGAAAGGCTGAAAGGTTCTCTATGGACGAGTAACAAATAACAAGTAACAAGTAACAAATAACAAATAACGAATAACAATTCAACTAATTAACACAACTAGAGCCTCCATGCTACGAAGGAGTTTATTTTTACTTATTTTTTTTCCCATTACGCTTTTTTCCCAACCTATATTGAAACTCGACGAGGCGATTGCCATTGCTTTGGAAGAAAATTATGGCCTACAAATTGCGGCTTTGGAACAAACGGCCAGCAATATGCAGGTGTATAAATCCAATGTTGGGATGGGACCCGTAGTCGATTGGAACGTTAACTATAGCATGACGGGGAATAATGTCCGCCAGAAATTTATTGATGGTCGAGAGGTGAATCGTTTTGGACGTGCTTTCAATCCTAACACGGATGTTACTGCCCGTTGGACCGTCTATGATGGTGGGAGAATGCAGGCCGCTTTTGACCGATTAGGCTTGATTGGCGAATTGACGGGCTTACAGGGGAAAATCCAGATTCAGAATACCGTGGTAGACGTGATGCAAGCCTATTATAATATTGTTCGGCAGCAGGAAACGGTTGATTTTTTGAACACTATCATTAAATACTACGACGAACGGTTGAAAATTACCGAACAGCGATGGACGGTAGGGCAGGGGTCAAAAATTGATTTTCTACAATCCCAAACAGTATTGAACACGCAATTGTCTGATTTGGCGATTGCCCAAAACGGTTTGCGCAACGCTAAAGTGGTATTGAATGGTTTGTTGAATCGACCCCCCAATCAAGATTTTATAACCGAAAAATTGGAAAATGTTCGCATCGACTACGATTTGGCAACGCTAACGAGTCAAGCAGAAACCAATAACCGAGATTTGCTGCTTTTGCAAAAAAGTTTGGAGATTAGTTTAAAACAAGAAGAAGAATTAGAAGCAGCTAGAAAGCCGCAAGTTGACTTGAACGGTAGCGTTGGCTACGTTTATAGCAATACGAACGCAGGTTTCTTATTATCGAATCAGAATTTTCTAGCTCGTGTAGGTTTCACCGCCCGCTGGAATTTGTACGATGGGAATAATCGAAAAAACCAGATTGCCATTGCCCAAGTGAATACTCGAATTGTTGAAAAGCAACAGGCGAACTTAGAAGCCCAAATCTTGACTGACCTTACTTTGGCCTACAATCAATATCGGAATGACTTAGAATTGCTCACTTTTGAAGAGCAAAATAAAACCATTGCCGAAGAGAATCTCTCCATTTCATTGGAGAAATTTCGACTCGGTGGTTCTACCATCTTAGAGCTGAACGAAGCGCAGCGAACTTACGATATTGCACTGAATCGACTGGTGAATGCACAGTTTAACCTTCGAATTTCTGCCTTGGATTTATTGAGATTAAGTGGCACTTTGGTAGAATAGTACTTTGTTTGTAGTCTAAATAGACGTTCCAGTACTCAAAGTGCTGAAACGTCTTTAGCATTTGACCATGAACGATACGTCTTTTCAAAAAAATTCCTTACATTTGGTCGTTACTATGATTGAGAAAACCTTGAGAAACACCATTAAATGCTACCAATCACCAAAGCTTTTCTGACCAACCAAAATCGTCCAGCACTACGCAACCGCCAATTCTATTCTATTCGCAAATTAAAAGGCATCATCGCCCATTGGACGGCGAATCCCGGTTGGGGAGCCGACGCGATGGCCAATCGAAATTATTTTAATACCACAACTAGAAAAGCCTCGGCGCATTACATCGTCGATGACCATTCCATTATTCAGTGCTTGCCCGACAGCGAAGTGGGGTATCACGTGGGCGCTCGGAGTTATCGACCGATTGGAAAAGAGATTCTGGAAGGGCGCTTAACGCCCAATTTCTTTACAATTGGTTTCGAAATGTGCGTGAACCAAGATGGCGATTGGGACAAAACCTACCAACATTCGGTGGAACTAGCGCAGTATCTGCTCAATAAATACAACTTTACCATCAACGAACTGTATCGACACTACGACATCACGGGAAAATTATGTCCCCGAATGATGATTGAGGAAAAAGATTGGCAGGCCTTCAAGAGTGACGTGAACGCTGGCTTGGATTTCCAAATCGAACATCCCGTCAAGCAAGGAATGGTCAATACGGACGGTTTGAATGTTCGGAAAGGGCCGGGCATTCAATACTCTATTATTAAGGTGCTCAATCAAGGCGATGAAGTCGAAATTTACGAACAAGTGGGGAATTGGTACCGCATCGAAGATAATAATTGGTTACACAAGCATTACATCGAAATTACCTTCACCCAGAAACAAGGCGTCGTTGAAGACCCAACGGGATTAAACGTTCGTTCGGGACCGGGTATGCAGCACCCCGTTGTTGAAGTCCTGCCCGACGGAACGGACGTTGTGATTGAAGACAAAGAGGGCAACTGGTACAAGTTGAAT
>JBCCQK010000469.1:0-6684 GCA_039024375.1 Bacteroidota bacterium | reverse complement strand
GCTGGCCACCTCAGTGCGGCGGAGCTGCATGGTGATGGGTCTTGCGCGCAGCGCGTTGAAGTATGGGGCTGTTCCCATAACGACAGGCACTGAAACTCACTATAAGGCAGCCATCTTTTTACCTTGTGAAAGTAATAATATCAAAACATTTAATCATTTTGAAGTTTTAACCAAAGCCCAAGACAATAATAAGTATTTAAGTTGGATGCCTTTATCAAATAATAAGTATCCAACAGGATTCATTCATACTTTAAATAAAGAAGGTAAAAAATGTTTTCCATGTAAAGTTTCAAAGAAGGTAGGTGATAAGCTAGTAAACTATGTAGGGGAAGGAATAGAAGGGGGCGGAGAATGTATTTATCCTACTTTTGATAAAATAAACCCCAGAGCAAGCAGTAAATTCTTTGAAGTACTTGTTCCTCAATCCATAAATAATTACGCTTTACAATTTAATTCTGACGAAGAATTCTTAAACCTATATTGGCAGTACTGGAATTACCCTAAACATTTTAGCCCGCAAACTATTGAATTTTGGATACAATTTGATGACTTAGCTTCTCAAAATAATAGCTGTAACATTTTGGGAAATCTAGTTTATGTAAACGAAGGAAATATCAAGGTGGATTTTGAATATAGGAAGCTAAGAGATAATACTTTACTTCATTCAAATAAATGGTATCATATTGCTCTCACCAATAGTGGAGAAAAATTAAATTTATTTGTAAATGGTGTTCAAGTAGCAAATACTACTTTTGCTAATGAAATTACTTTTATTAAGAATAATGAAAACCTCAAACTGGGTGGTTTCAAAGGTAAGATTGAAAACTTTAGGCTTTGGACAAAAGCGCTTTCGAGTGAGGAAATAAAGGAGGCTGCATTCGCTACAGACGTTAGTGATAAATCAAAGGAATTATTAACGGATTTAACTTTTAACACATCTTCAAATTCAGAAATCGTAATTAATGAGGGCTATAATGCTCATTGGGGAGGAGCAGTTAGAGGAATAGTTCCTTCCGCTTTTTTACTTAACACAAAGAATTCTACGACTAATTGGGTTAATTCAGATATACCAAGAGGATTCCCTTTTAACGCTCGACTGAAATCAGGAAAAAAGATTAGAGCTCAAAATAAAGTTCAATTGGAGGTTGAAATTACTGATGGCGGTTTAGCTCCTTTTACTCTTGAATTTTCTGATGGTACTAAAAAGACTATTCAAAAGAAAAAGGATATTGTACGCTTAGATGTACCCACAGAAACTACTACTTACAAGTTAAAAAGTGTAAAAGATAAAAATAATGTTATTAATAACTCACCTATTGGAGAGGTGAAAATAGATATTAATTCTCAATTCATACTTGATGTAAATGGGGAAGGATATATAGAGGTGGAGGACTTCGAATTTTTAAAACGGACCCTTTTTATTGGAGCATGGGTGAAAAATAGCGCTGAAAAGATAGAATCTGGTCAAGCTATATTATGGAATAAGTTTATTTTATTAAAATTAACAAAAGAAGGAAATCTAAATTTTCTTTTTAGTGCTGACAGCAATAAACCAAGAGGGTTTAGTGGTATAAAATCAAAGAGTATTATACCTCCTGATGGGAAATGGTATCACATTGCTGCTAGACTCGATTATCAATCGGGGGAGTTTGCATTGTATATAAATGGAAAGGAAGATATTAAAGAAAATTGTAGATATTGTCCAGGGCATAATTCATCGCTTTATGCTAAGAGCCCCCTTATTATTGGTGGAGCCAATAGTAGCCATGGTTCCTGGTACAATTCTAATGGGTTTAAAGGACAGATAGATGATGTAGTAATAGCTTCAGTCAAAGAAAAAAACACTAAGATAGGTCCGTCTGAAATCTTAGAAAAAATGATGTTTGAACCAAAAGCATTAGATTCAGATAAAACTAGTTTAGACTTATACTTTGATTTCAATGATGACAAAGAACTTGGATATCTAGAAAGTCTTACTAAATCCCTTTATCAAGGTAAGTTAGAAGGACTTAAACCTGAGCATTTTGATATTGATTCTAAATCGGAAAATTTATCATTGGACTACAATTTAAAATTTGATGGAATTGATGATATGGTAGAAATTCCAAATACCGAAGCATTGGAATTAGGGAATGATTTTATTATTGAGTTTACCTATAGAGCATTTAACTACGGAATGCCACTAAATCGAGCGAACCACTGGGAAGACCCTCTTTTTATACTAAAAATGGGTGCTTATGGAGTTAAGGTTAAAAAAAATAATAATCTAACGCTCATTACTTGGGATGACGATGTATCCTTTGGTGAAAATACCTTAAATACCGATGGACTATTTCACAAATATACCATTACAGCTAAAGGTGGAAATGAACGAAAATTATTTGTTGATGGCAAAGAGATAAAAAAGATTACTACTCCTTACAAGACCAACCATAGTACAGAACCAATTTATTTGATGGGACATCCTCTTCTAAAAGGGTTCACTCCAGGGGCTTTAGATAATGTTATTATTACAGGGAGCAAGGGCAAAGCTTCCTTTAACTTCAATCAATCTTCTGGTTTAACCCTAAATTCAGAGGAAGGAAAAACTAATGGAAAATTGCTGAGTATGAAAAATGACAGATGGATAAGAGGACTTGGTGTAGGTTTAAAAAGAGCATCGCCCATTTTAGGTACTTATGCAAATGAAAGTAATCCTAATGATAAAATAAAAATTATTAAAGGGGAGGATGGATGGATTTATGTGGACGATGGTCTGAAGCATAAATTAGAGGCTAGTAAATTGTTGGGAAATTCAAGAACTATCCAATATAGAACATGGAAGAACTGGAGAGGATATATAAATAGATATGATATTAAATTTTTGTCCGAAGACAAATTCGTTAAGGAACATACCCAAGATAGATTTGGACGTATCAAACCCAAAGGTGAAGCTACTTATAAAAAGATTAGTAATGATTTTTAATATTAGAAGTATTTTAAAAGTGATTTTGGGGGGACTTCTACTTTTAATTTTTGGTTCAGCAGTAAATGCCCAAGACCTCCAACTCACCGCCTCCCACTACGGCGGCACCCTAGAGCTAAAATGGTATCCCACGAGTTCCGAAATCTGGCAGTCAGTCAAAACACGGGGCGTACAGCTAGAGCGAACGCAGTTGGATGCCTCGGGCAACCCAATAGTAAGCACCAAAACGCTACTCAATAATCAACCTATCTTAGTCAAAGACTCCCTGTGGTTCGCCGAAAATGGAGATTTGCAAAATGGCTATATCGATGCCTTAGGTATCTTATTATACGACCCAGATATGCAATACGAGGCGGGGCAGCTCGATGCAAAAGAGGTAGAATACAACTTTTTGGTGCGAGAAGCCCAATACGAAGATGATATTGCGGCGCTGGTATTGGGACTATATTTTGAAGATACGACCATGGTAGATGGGCTGTTGTACCGCTACGAATTGTCCCCTTTTGGTGGCAGTACTGCCTTTGAATCGGTTTTTGTCGATATGCAAAGCGAAATGGGTAGTTGGGAAAGTGCGCCCTACGAGTGGCAGTTTACCTTTCCAGGCGGTCAATCTTTGACAGAAATGAGTGGCCGACTCACCGAGTTTGAAATGGACCAAACCCGCTTGATTGCAAAAGCCTACGGTGATTCTATTATTTTGCGCTGGGGCCCTAGTAATGCCAGATTTTGGGAAAAAGCGAACCAAGAAGGCTACCGTCTGATACGTACCCGTAATAATAAGGGAAAAATGGAGATTGCAGAAATTGGTTTAATCAAGGCTTGGCCCGAAGAGTGGATAGACGCTGACCAAGAGCGGCTGCGAACCGATTCCTTTGCCTTGATGGCAGCGCAAATGTTATACGGCATCAATGACAATCCGCCCGAAAATATGATGCAGCAGAGCGATTTACTTGAAAATCGCTTCACTTTTGCCCTCTTTGCGGCGGAAAAGTCGGCTTATGCGGCGGAGATTTTAGGCTTACGCTTAGTCGATGATACCGTCGAGCCAGAGGCAACTTACACCTACTACATCGAAAGTCCCGCCTCGCAATCTCCCATGGCGGCGGCTATCTACGAAATTGAGAATACGCCAAAAAATCAGCCGGTGCCCATCGGTTGCTACTTTGAATCTTTGGAGCAAGAAATTTTGCTAAGATGGGACAAACGGTCGAATGATTTAAATTTTTCCTCCTATCAAATTGAGCGTTCTGACGATGGAGGGGCTACTTTTCAAGTCATTACCCCTCGCCCACTCGTTTTTTTGAATAATGACAAAGCACCCATTACCGAATGTGTTTTTCGAGACTCCGTAGCCGAAAATTATAAAGAATATATCTACCGAATCTACGGCTATGATGCCTTTGCGGAGCGCAGCCAGCCGACAGAAGTGCGTGCTTTTGCGGTTGACCTCACCCCTCCCCCTAAACCTAGAATTATTTACGGGGAACTGGCGGAAGCTTTAGATACCATGACCATCAAATGGACGATGGATTACGATTTACCCGAAGATTTTGCGGGCTATAAAGTACTACTAGGCCCAGGGATGGAAACGGAATATGACACGCTTAGTGGTCTTTTAAGTGCAACGGATAGCCTATACGACTATCAAGTAGAATACGAAGATGGCAAGGCCTTTTTCTTTAAAGTGGCAGCAGTGGATATTCACGGCAATGTTACCCTATCTGGCGTGAAATATATTCATTATCCCGACCTGATTCCACCCGAAGCACCAACTAATCTAGCGGCGGAAGTAAATGAAGACGGTGTGGTTACGCTAGTTTGGGACCATAGTATTTCCGAGGATGTGGAAGGCTATTGGGTCTTCTATGCCCATGACCCAGAAGGGACTTTTACTAAGTCTAATGATTATATGGTGAAAGAAAATAGGCTGCTAGATACGCTACCACTCAATACCCTAAATCAGAAAATTTACTATGCGGTCTCGGCGCAGGATGATAACTATAATCGAAGTGAACCTTCTTTTATGATTGAAGTGGATAGACCAGACATCGTTCCGCCTATTACGCCCATGATGAATCCCGCCTTTAGTCAGGATACGGCGCTGTTTATTTCTTGGACACCAAGTGGAAGCCCCGATGTGGTGAGTTATGATTTATTGCGCCGCCGATTTGAAGAAGATACGACTTGGAGCGTCATTTATACTTACGTAGGCGATACTACGGGTATGAATTATCGAGATAAAGAAATCGTCCCATTTCAGAAATATGTGTATGCAGTGCAAGCAAGGGACGATGCGGATAACGTATCCGCCCCCTCCCATCCAATAACTGGGGAGTTGAAATACGATTACGACCAAATACAGATTACGGATTTTGAAGTCCAATTGGAAGAAACCGAACGACGCGTGCGCTTGAGTTGGAATTACATTCCACCAGCTATTTTGCCACCTGATTGCCATACTTACAGTTTTTACATCTATAAATCTGTTGGTGGGGAACAAGTCAAGGAAATTGCTCAAATCATCGGTAGCCAATTAGAGTTTTACGATGAGGAAGTACTAGAAGGAGCGCTACAAAATTATGCTATAAAGGCAATTTATAATAACGGTATCGGTACGCCTATTTCCACCATCTTATCGGTTTTATCAGAAGGAGAAGATTGATTTTGTGCTAAATAGAACGAGTCGTGTATTAAAGTGGTTGATGCTGGGTGATACTTTAAAAGTATCACCCAGCATCAACCTGCGCTTATCAACCATTTTGATACACCATCCAAAAACGAACTTATGCATAAACTTTACTTGATAATGCTAATCTTATTGCTCCCTGCCGGTACAATGGCACAGCAAGTAAGCGATTTTGAAGATATTGAGGCGGTGGCTTCCAGGGGATTCTGGGGTACTTACGTCAAAGGACTCTTTTCCGACTTCACGGAATTAGGTGACCCGTTTCGGATGAACGCTGGCTTAGGCCTCAATATGCGCTCCTACAGCGCCTTCGGCATCGAAAACCGTCAAGACCCTTTTTTCTACTCTATCAATGCGAGTACCAATATTCAAATCTACAAATTGAATTTGCCCTTTTCGCTGATGGTCACCGCCAAAAATACCACTTCTTCTTTGCCCAATTTGCGGCAATTTGTGGATGCTTTTAAAGACCAAGCGGCTTCCTACCGCAATCGTTTCGTCCGAGTCGGCGCAAGTCCCTATTATAAATGGATGAAATTGCACGTGGGACATCGCAATATGCGCTTCTCCCCTTTAACGATGGATAATTTGACCTTTTTCGGAGCAGGGGTAGAACTTAATCCAGGAAAAGTGCGCGTGGCGGCGATGCGGGGTCGGTTGGCGCAAGCTGAACCTATTGATTTATCTTTGTTAGAACCCAATCTACCCGTTTTTAGGCGAACGGGCTGGGGCGTAAAATTGGGCTACGGCGACCAAGATAACTTTGCGGATTTTATTGTCTTCAACGCCAAAGACGATTTGAATTCTATTGAATTAATCCCCACCTTGGAACAAGAAGTTGCTGCTGCCGAAAATTTAGTAGTAGGTTTAAACTTACAAAGGACTCTTTTTGAGAAATTTTTGGTCAAATTGGAAGTAGCGGGAAGTGCTTTCACCCCCGATATTAGCCAGTTTGCCGAAGGCGACAATCCTTTTCCCTATCCCAATTTTTTATTTACGCCTCGCTTAGGGTCTAACTTCAAGAAAGCTTGGG
>JBCCQK010000468.1:0-6701 GCA_039024375.1 Bacteroidota bacterium | reverse complement strand
GTTGTTTTATTTTTTGGCAGGTAGTCTTTATAGCGAAATGTGTGTTTAAGGTTATTTTTATTAAAATATATAATTATTTAGTAGCATAGAGCGCAAAGATTTACGCTTAAAATCTAGAAATAAAGGCAAAAAATTAGGTGATTTAGTACCGAATTATCTCTATTCTCGCTTCTCTTCTCTCTATTCTTAATTATAGCGGATACCAAGTCTGGGTTCGAGAAAAACCTGTCCAATGTTTTCCCTTTACTTTTAAATTGCATCCTCCATCCATAGTTCGCAGGTATATTCCTTTCCATTTTCGGGGTCTAAAATTTGACCTTTTACCCAAGCAGTACCCGCAGGCTGCATATCTTCGATGATTACTAAACCAACCACAGGGGCATTTTTTTTCTTGCCTGCGCAAAGGTCACATTTTGTATTAGAGTCCTGATTTAACAATTTTGTGATTTTACCGTACAGTCTTCCTGCTTGTTCATAAATTTTAACGTAAGAACGAGCATCACCAGAATCATCGTCAACCGTTTTCCAGGTGCCGACGGGTGATTGTGCCATTACTGTCAGCGACAGTAACATAAGGATTGAAAAAAATAAATACTTCATAAGTTCTAGTTTTGTGGAGGAAAAATGTAAGAGCAAATTTTTCTTGTTTTCCTACTTTAATTTCATACTACAAAAGTAGAATAGGTACTTATATTAAATCTTGAACTAATTCAAGAATTTCATTTTTTAGAAAAAAGGTTACCGCTCCACCCGTACCTCTCCAAATTCAATCCATTGATATCTATTCTCATGAAACTTAGCCCCAACTTTTTCGGGGGTTCCCCTAACGACGTATTGATTGAAAGGAGTTAGAATACCATTTACTTTTCTGAAATCTGTAAAATTAGCGGTAGAATTCATAAAATTAAAGACTTCCCGTATGGTAAAATGCAACCACTCGATGTGTCTAGTTTCTTTATCTAGGTATAAAATATATTGGTCGTATTCCCGATTCGGTGCGACACTTCCCCAAGTAGCATACAGCAAATCGTAGGTCTTCCCTTCAACCGTACTTTCTCCCGCATAAGCAATAATTGGGGCTTCCCCAATCCGAAAGGGGAACTGAAACCAATAATTTTTAAAAATCATTTTTCGTTCAAATTGCTTTTTGGCTTGGAAATTTTTCGTTCCATCGGCTGCTTTTTGGTAATGTTTCCAATTGTCCATGCCCCAGGTTTTACCCGTATTGGAGCCATTGAGTAGGGTCAATTCACTATCATCCGTTCCTAACACACACCTCATTTGGAGCTGTTGTGGAGTTTCATCCCAACCCGATAAACCAAATTTATCGTCGTACCAGTCCGCAACTTGGACAAAACGCCCCGTTTTTTGGGCTAACCAGTTATCTTTCCCTCCGTATGCCGCTTGCATTTCAGCCATTAATGCTTCCCCTTTGACATAATCTTTTTCGGGTATGGTATCGCCAATGTAAGCGGGTCGGAGGTCAACGGGTGTGTAAGCAAACCAAGCAAGCCCAAGGATTAAGACCGTAAGAATGCTTAGGGTTATTTTCCATTTTCTTTTCATAACTTAAAATTACTATTCTGATTAGTTTTGACTAATGATAAATTTAGCGTAATTCTTGTCATTCAATTGAAGACTTTTCCTACTGCTTACTGTCAACTGACCTACTGCCTACTGTTTACTGCTTTTTAAGTTTACTCAACCATTCCGCAGAGATACCACAAAATTCAGCAATGTATTTGGAAGGGACTATTCGAATGACAGAGGGCATTTCCTGAACAATAAAATCGTATTTTTCTTTAGAGGAATAAGCGATAAGTTTGGTTTTCACTTCGTTTTCTTCCATCATAGCAGTACTGACCACCTGATGGTAGAATTTTGCAAAATATTTATCCTGTTCCACTAAAATATCCACTATTGTTTTGGGTAAGGTTGCCACGACCGAATCCGTAATGGCTCTCAATTCACAATTGGTTGGGGTTTGGGTAAAATAACTATCCAAACAAGCCATAATTGGATGGAGGTCAAATAAATAGAAATTAATGGTTTTTGCGGTGGCAGTTTTTTCGTGAATATAGCGACAAACAAAACCTCCATTGACCACCAAATAAACATTTTTACAAACTTTTCCTGGAATGATGAGGGTATCTTTCGATTTTACAGGAACAATTTTTATATGCGCTTTCATCTCCTGGATGGTCTCGTCGGTAATCCGCAAACTCCGAAGATTTTCCAGATAATTATTAATAAAATCAGTTATTTGTTCTTGACTCATGTATGTTTATTATTTAGTTGCTGGTTGCTAATCCGTTATCACGACCTCTACACTTCCCAATCCTTCCCCTTTCACCAAGACCTTATCACCCGACTTCAAAAATTTCCTTTCCGCTTTTTCATCAGCAATAGTTTTTGTCAATTTTTGAAAACGACCAATGCCTACCATTCCTGCCAAGCGAACCAACCATCTTGGAACGGACATCACAACCCCTCCGGGCGTACCCGTTAGCACTCTATCGCCTTTTTGTAAGCGTTGATTGGGATATTTCCGATGGATGGCTTGTAACATTTGTAGAGGCGTGTAAATCAAATCGCTGGTCACTTGTTGTTGGCGGGTCTCCCCGTTCACTTGGGTTTCGATGGTGATACATGGGATGCTATTGGCTTTCCATTCATTCGGTATCCATACCTTTTCACTCATGGGCGTAAAGCCCAAAAAGCTTTTAGAAACGCCCCAATAGTCAAAACGATTGGCTTGCCCTTCCCCCAAAATAGCCAAACTTCGGGCGGACAAATCGTTGCCCATGAAAAAACCAATTTTGGGTGCATATTCCTCCTTGTCTAAATCTTCAAAAGGAATATCTTCCAATAACACAAAACCCAATTCCACTTCATAATCTAGCAATGCGGGTAAAGATGGAATCTGCTGCTGGAGGGTTTGACTGATGCCCGACTCCAATTGCTCTACTGCCTCCAGCATGGTTGGTTGCGTAGGAATTTTAACCGTACTTCCGTTTGTAGTAATACTGGTAGTCGCTTTTATAAAAATAGGCGGGTCGCCGTCAGGGTCAAAATCCGAGGCCGTTTCGTTGATGTGTCCTGCGTAGGATAAGCCAATGCCATAAATCGTAGTAGGCAGGGTGTCAAAATTGATAAAAGTCCCATTATCAAGTGCTAAACAATTAAATTTAGCTGATTTAATTTCGTGGGGCAAACCTCGATTTAAGTACCAGCCAAAGGCCACCAAAATAAGTAATAAGGCAACTAAAAAGAAACCTACGTATTTAATGAATTTCATAGTTCAGCTGATGTTTTTTTTGAAAAAATTGCGCAAATACTTGTTGTAAAATAGCCTTTGCGTTACCTCTTAGGGTATTAACACGCCAAGCGACGTGGCCGTCGGGTCGAATTAATAAAGCCCCCGTTTCCTCAATTTCGCACAAAGCAATTAGTTCTTCGAAGACGGTTTCGGACAAACCCAATTCATTTAATCGAATAACCTTTATGCTTTTCCGAATCGCTGCGGGTAATTCCCTTACTGCCTTTTCCCAAGGTGCCCCTTTTTCTCTAACGAAAAGGGTATAATAACAATAATCCAGCAAGTCGTGACTAGCGGTAGGTGTCGTACTTTTTTGGAAATCAATATGCGGAAATCTGGCCCCTGGACGGGCAGCAGGAATGTACTGCGTTACGGGGTCTTTGGGAACACCCCAATCTGTTCCATCGGGAATAATTGCGCCGTCTTCGTAAACGTAACCAATGTCTAAACCAATTCGGTCAAAATGCGCAATTTGGTCGGCTATACTAACCAGCACTTTTTCTTTAAATTTTGGATGGGTATAGAATTTATCCATACGTTTTCTTAGGATTGTAGCACCCAACTGCTCCATTTTATCCACCCAAGTGGCTGGCAACCACTTTACAGGAGCCGTATTTTTGAATTTTGCTAATTTTTCTAAACCGTCCCTTTCCAAGCCGAAAGCCTCCATTACTTCGAAGATTTTGTGGTAGTTTGCTAGGCTTTCTTGGGTGTTTTGTTCGGCAATGGGCTTGCGTTCCACTTCGTAAGTATCTAATAATTCTTCGGTCGCCAACCCTCGAATAACTTTGTGTAATCTCCAAGCAATATTGTGGGTATCCGCAATGCCAGTATTCATGCCCAAGCCACCCGTAGGTGGAAATCGGTGCGCCGCGTCTCCAACCAGAATCACCCGATTTTTTCTGTACGTTAGGGCGACTTGGGCCGACATCCGCCAATAACTAATGGATTTTACCGCTATATCTAAGTTTTCATTTCCCAGCGCTTTTTTAATTCTTTTTGCCAAATAATCTTTGGTAAACAATGATTTATTTTCATACTCCAAATAAACGGGAAACATATAGACCCATCGTTTTTCAATGTGATGCGCAATAAAAGTACCTGCTGCTTCGGGGTCTAAAATCCAAAACAATTTAGCTGGTGTTTGAACATAGTCTCTTAGATTATTTTCAAAATAAGCACTCACAAAATCATTAATCTTATCAGGACCAATAAATGGGATGCCCACAAATTTTCTACATCTACTCCCCGCTCCGTCCGCAGCTAACACATATTGACTTTTGATGGTAAAGTTCGTTCCATTTTGTCTATCCAGTATGTCACTTTTTACGCTCGTTTCCTCCTGTGTCAAAGACTGCCATTGATGTTGAAAAAGGAGTTCAATGAATGGATTAGCAACTATCTTTTGGAGCAGTATTTTCTCCAATTCTGTTTGGGAAAGGTTGAGATACGGCGTTTTTGATTTTAAGTGTTGCTCGTATTTTTTTCTTCGGGATTCATCCGCATACAAGTCAATTCGCCCATATTCTTGATTGATGGTTTGACAAAACAAAATTCTTGCTCCGTCGCTAAAAGGAGCAGCTTCTTGGATTAAGTCTTCGTTGGACACCCCCAAGGTGTTTAATATCTCAATGGAACGGGCATTTAATTCGTGCGCTTTGGGATGTTCGTTAACCCCCGCATTTCGCTCTACGATAATACTAGCTACCCCTAATTTTGCCAAACATAAGGCACTAACCATGCCCGAAGGGCCAGCACCTATAATGAGTACTTCTGTCTTTTTCATGGGTTTATTCCTCTATTTTTCTTAGAAAATAAATAGCAATGGCCAGTACGATGGACAACACCGTAAAAACAAAAGCATTTTCTTCGACTCCTAAAATATAGGTATGGTAGCGGTGGTCTACCAACTGCCCACCGTAAAGTGGTGCAAAGGCCAAAGCAGCCCAAAAACCCGCTAAATGAACCCCTTGCCAAAGTGCTACCACCCGTAGGTTATCCTTTACTTTAGGTTTTCTAAACCAAATCAGATAAAGATTGGCCAATCCCGAAAAGAACATAAAGCCTAGAAGCCAGCCCAAATGAATTCTGGCATGACCGACCCACTCGGGATTCATTAAATGGGATACCCCCGTGTCTTTAACCATGGGGCCAAAAAACTCAAAACAGCCGAGGGTAAGTAATATTTGTACGGTACGATAATGTTTGGGTAGTAGCATTTTGATGATTTTTCGTTGATGCGATTCAAGGTTGACAACAAATTAAGAATAATGACAAAATTACAGGTAGGAATTGGGTATCATCTTGAATTAATTCAAGAAATGAGCAAAAGACTTAGTTACGCAAACCGTATCCTTTTATATTTGCTCGGGTTGATGCGAGTGATGATAGGGGATATTCTCTAAAAATATCCCCTATCTTTAGTTGCTAAAAAGGATAAGCGGTATTTTTTAGAATACCGCTTATCAAACCCCAAAAGGGTACGATATGGAATGATGCTTCTACTCCGCTTTTATGATAAAGTTAATCATGTAAAAAGGTGGCATATTGTTGTGAGCTTGTCCGCCTCCCACGGAGGAGGTGGTTTCCGTTTTGCCTGTAAGGTCTAAGTCAGTTACGTTGTTTCCACCTCCCCCTTTGCTACGTTCTCCGTAGGTGATGCTGTGACTGTGCGACGGCATTTCGTTGATGCTTAGGGTATGGGTTTCAGCGCCATCCTTATCGCCAATGTTGCGTCTCGTCAAACCACTCAAATTGGCGGAATCACCATTGCTATATTGTCCCAATGGAAAACGACCACGGAAATCGGGAAGGGTATTGCCACCTAATACCGTGTTTAATTCGGAATAAGTAGAGGCACTAAATGACGAACCATCACAAATTAGCCAGCCACTAGGGGGCGTTTCGGTGGGCCACATTTGGATGGTGCCAACGGGCAATAACAGGTTGGTTAGGTCAACACCTGTACCGCCGTCAATATTTAGCACTTTCCCGTTGAGCGAAAGACTTTGGTCATCGGTATTAATGCTGGCTAAATCGACGGTTTGGTCGCCTTCGCCATCGTTTTCCAAAGAAATCTCCAAGGTCGTTCCGTTGAGGTTCAGTTTATCAATGGTTTGCTTATCCGTATCGGTATCTAAATTGGCTAAATCAACGGTGAGGTCATCTGCTCCATCATTTTCTAAAGAGATTTCTAAGGTAGTACCGTTGAGATTCAGTTTATCAATCGTTTGATTGTCGGTATTGAGCGCAGCTAAATCAACCGTTTGGTCATTTTCATCATCATCTTCTAAAGAAATTTCGAGCGTTGTACCATTCAAGTTCAGTTTATCAATGGTTTGATTGTCCGTGTCGGTATCCAAGCTACTTAAATCAACGATTT
>JBCCQK010000467.1:0-6711 GCA_039024375.1 Bacteroidota bacterium | reverse complement strand
TGATAAATGATGAATGATTTTAGTACGTAATAAATACGAAATACTACTAAGGAATACGAAAACCATTACTTATCATTCATCACAGTTGGCAACCGTATTAAGACTTATACCATTTCAATATGACGATATTTAGATTCTTTCCATCTTTTCTTCTCTTTTGTTGTTTCGGATTTTCCACTGCGCTTCTAGGTCAAACGGCCACCGAGACGGTAGGTTGCGCCCCGTTTAGCGTTAGTTTTACTGCTCCTGACGACGCAACTACTTTCTTCTGGGACTTTAAAGACGGTGCTACCTCCACCGAACAAAATCCAACCAATACTTTCGTACGGTCGGGTACTTACGAAGTTGACTTTAGCGCCGAACAGGGAGGTGCGGTCATCGGAACTATCACCGTTAATATCTTTGAAACGCCCACGGTCGAGATTGTGCAAGACCCCGAAGTGGGATGCGCCCCCGCTACGATAACGTTGACCAATACGACGGATATTCCCGAAGGAATTACACTACAATCGACCACTTGGACTTTCCCCGACGGTTCGGGACAAGTCGGTTTGACGGCTCAAAAAGAATATCCATTAGCGGGAGATTTTGATGTAACGGTAGCAATCAGAACCAACTCGGCCAATTGTAATAGTTCGAGAGACTTTACGGATTTTATAAAAATAGAGTCGGCGCCCGAAACGGCTTTTTCTATCAGCCCCGATGCGACCGCTTGCGAAGGGCCATTCGAAGTGACTTTTGGTAACGATACGCCAGGCAGCGATTTGACCTATTTGTGGGATTTGGGGAATGGCAATCTATCGAGCGAAGAAAATCCGCCCAATCAAACTTACACGGAAGGAACCTACGAAATATCTCTAACGACCACGAATCCACAAGGTTGTAGCAAAACAGTGACGCAAAAAGTGAGCGTAGGCGCCCCCGATGCCTCTTTTTCCGTGCCCGATACGGTTTGTGTTGGAACGGAAGTTACTTTACAAAATCAAGCTTCTGCGGGAACGTATAACTGGACCATTTCGGGACCTGCCAATTTGGTTTCGGCGGAAGCCAGTCCAACCTTCGATTTTCCCGTTGGCGGTAATTACACCATCACTTTACTAGTGACGGCCGAAGGAGGTACTTGCACGCAAGATAGCACCATCACAATTTTTGCCCAAGACGTTAGCGCCGAATTTGCGGCAGTTCCTACCTACGATTGTGTGGAACCAATGTCGGTTACTTTCACTCCTAATAGTCCAATTGAAGGTGCGATGTACGAATGGAATTTTGGAGACGATAGCACTAGTGTGGAAGTGAGTCCAACCCACGATTATAATGCGGACAACGAATCGCCTTTTCACGAAAACGGTGAATTTGTCTTCAATCCAATGTTAACGGTAACCACTTCGGCGGGTTGTAAAGACGAATCGTCGGCCGAAGTCATTTTGGATATCCCACTAGCTCGATTCATGCCCGACACGGTTTCTGGCTGTGCACCGTTGACGGTGGAATTTTCGGACTCTAGCCAATCTACTACGACCATTCAAAGTTGGGAATGGATTTATGGCGACGGCGAAACGGCCAATTTTGATAATAACAACCCTCACAGTTACACTTTCGACGAGGCTGGGGAATACGACGTGCAATTGGTAATTACGAACGAGTTGGACTGCCCCGATACGTCCTTTGTGATTCGAGTAGAAGTGGGTACGCCTATTACCCCCAACTTTGGAGTAGATAAAACGAGCGTTTGCGAAGGCGAAGAAATCCAGTTCACTGATTTAACCAATAATCCAAATATTGACGAATGGCATTATTATACGGACAACGGGCGGTCGTCGCACTGTTTTGACGAAGCTAATCCAGTTATCGCTTACGAATCCGAAACGGGGCAATTCGATGTGCAATTAGTGGTTGGTTACAACGGTTGCTTGGACTCGTTGACACAGACCGATTTCATAGAAGTCAAAGGCCCTATTGCGGATATTGCCTACATGACAAGTTGCGATACCCCGAATACGGTCATGTTTACTAGTATCAGTGGTGACGCTTCGAATGTGACGTGGGATTTTGGCGATATGAATACTAGTACTCAAGCAGTTGTAAGTCACGACTACGAAACAACGAGGGATTATATGGTGAAATTGACGGCTGAAAATCTAACTAGTAATTGTCCCGCTACGGTAGATTCTGTTATGATTTTTATCCGAAATATCAAAGCCGATGGTCCCGTTGAAATGTTACAATGTAAAGACCAACCTGTAATGCTGGATAGTTCGCCGTCGGAAGATGTGGACACTTCTTGTTTCCGAGGCTACACGTGGTTTTTTAATCATCCTTCGGTTCGACCCGTAACGACAAGTGGAACTACTGTGGACGATATTTCCTATCCCGATACGGGTCGCTACACTATTGATTTGGTCGTGGAAGACGTTAACGGCTGTACGGATACGGCTCGTTACCCAATAATCGTACACGAAGCGACGGTTAGTTTTGAAGTTGATAAATCGGAAATTTGTGTACCTTCTACTGTCAATTTCACGAATCTCATGGCGACTACTACCTCGCAAAGTATCGAATCCGTTATGTGGGATTTTGGCGATGGAGGCATGTCCGAAGAGCCGAATCTCAGTAGCTACACGTACTCAACGGAAATTGAAGCGGATAGAGTAGTGGTCTCTTTGAATATTGAAGACGATGCGGGTTGTCCAGCGAGTGACCAAAAAACGATTGAAGTTTACACGCCTACTAGTCAGATTATTTCTAGTGACTTGACGATATGTGCGGGCGAATCAGTTGACTTGCGAGCTACCGATTTTGTGCGAGGAGATGTGGTTCGACCTCTGAGTTACGAATGGAATTTGGGGAACGGTCAATCGGCCAATACGCAAACCGCCTCGGCTACTTTTGACGAAGGCGGCATTTACACCATCAGTTTAGACTACGAAGAAATTGCAACGGGCTGTGGTAGTAGCACTACCGTTACGGCCGAAGTGCAGGACTTTCCCACGGCTGCTTTTACTTCTGATGTGGATGGTCAAGCTGAATTATGTGCACCCGCTTTGGTTAATTTTACCGATGCTTCGACTTCTTTGGTACCTTTGGCACAAAGCTGGGATTTCGGAAATGGCGGCGCAGGAGTTGGTCCGACCGTACAGGCGTCGTTCAATCCTGGTACCTACACCGTTCGATTAGCTGTCCAAACTTCTAACGGTTGTGACGATGAAGCGACCAGAGAGTTTACTTTTGATGAAGGTCCTACTGCTAACATAGACCTATCGGCCCAGCAGTTTTGCATCGGCGACATGGTAACGGCGACGATTGTTGATACGTCCAACGTTCGAGGTTTTTCATGGGAATTTGAAGGGACTACCTTCGGAGAGAATGAAATGACGGTTACTTTTCCCGTTACTAGAGTACCACAGGGCGGACAAGCACCGCTAAAATTGAACTTAAACGGTATTGGAGAATGCAACACAGCCGAGTTCGTAGATGTTCCCGTGAATGTAGTTGCGGCGAGTTTTGGGGTTACCAAATCCGCCTGCGACTTGGATGTGACGTTTACCAATTCGACCTTTGCAACCGGGAATATATCTTCTAGCTGGAATTTTGGCGACGGAACTACTTCCACGCAAACTAGCCCAAGCCACACCTTCGCCGAAGAAGGTACGTACGATGTAACGTTGATGGTCACCGATTTGGCGACGGGTTGCATGGGAGAGATTTCGCAAACGGTATCGGTCGGTCGAATTGCTACGAACGCTGGATTCAATGTGTTGGTAGGACAATGTTTGGATGTACAGGCCGCCATTGACCCTATCTTCCTTGCGCAATTTCAAAACTTTATTATCGACTACGGTGACGGTTCGGCACCAACTACTGACATCAGTTACCTCTATCGAGAAGAAGGGAATTATACCGTTACTTTAGTCGGCGAAACGGACGAAAACTGTCCAAGCGATATTTTAACTAGAAATGTTACAGTTCAAAAAGCGAATACTACCAGTGAAGTAAAGTCCGTTTTTGTACCCAATGCCTTCTCACCCGGTATGGACGGTGTCAACGATATTTTCCGAGTAAGTCGCTTTCCGCTAAATCCCGATGCGGACGTTTGCCGAAGAGTCAATCGAGTATTGTCGTACAAAATTTTCCACCGTACGGGCAAGGAGGTCTATTCCAATACCCAAGTGTTCGAATTTCCGCCCAACTTTGACCCGACCGAAGAGAATGACCAACCGGGGTGGAACGGCGCGGAAGACACAGGCGGTGGTGGTAGCTACCCATCGGGCGTTTATCTATACGCCATTGAAGTGGAATACGACGATGGGACTTCAGAAGTGTTGAAGGGAGATGTTACTTTGATACGTTAAAAATGGTAAATGGGGTTATTTAAAGAATCATCAAATTAAATAAAACTATTAGGGTGATTAAAATCAAAATTGTTGGATGGCTATATTGTTTTATTGTTGTATTGCTACATGGCTAGACAGCAATAAACCAATTAACTAGCAACGAAATACTAAATTCAAATCTAAATTCCACTAAATTGTAACGCACTCAGTTTTTTTTATAAAAAACTTCTTTCCAAAAAGAAAAGCGGTACTAATCTAGCACCGCTTTTCTTTTTTATTCAACGTCTTGAATAGTCCTACTAGCAATACAACAATTTAACTATAAAACAATCCGCACCAGTCAATTTTGGTAAACCCAAAACTCTAAATACAAAGAAGTCTTCCAAACAACACCAAAATCACCCCCCAATCGAATTAATCGCATCACCGTTCCCAATCCGCTTTTCAATCAAATAATTATTTCTATCGGAGGCGGTTCGAGACATCAATTCGGCTAGAAAGCCACCCATAAATAAGAGCGTTCCTAAAACCATGGACGTTAAGGCGATAAAGAACCAAGGATTTTCGACGACTAAGCCCGTTGGAATACCATTGCCCAATCGGTACAACTTGACAGCACCAATGTAGAAGGCGGAGAAAAAGCCGACTAGAAACATTAGGACTCCGATAGGCCCAAAAAAGTGCATAGGACGTTTGCCAAATTTGCCGACAAACATAATCGACGACAAATCCAATAAGCCTTTGACCCCGCGATACCAGCCGTTAAACTTACCGACGCCGTATTTGCGTTCTTGGTGCTGCACCACCTTTTCGCCCACATTATTGAATCCTGCCCACTTGGCAATCACGGGAATATAACGGTGCATTTCGCCATAAACTTCGATGCTGTGTACTACCGCATTTTTGTAGGCTTTCAGACCACAGTTAAAGTCGTTCAATTTAATGCCGCTGACGTAGCGAGTAATGCCATTGAAAAATTTCGAAGGAATCGTTTTAGAAAGCGGGTCGTGTCGTTTTTTCTTCCAGCCCGACACAAAATCGTAGCCATCTTCCATAATCATTCGGTGCAATTCGGGCACTTCGTCGGGGCTATCCTGTAAATCGGCGTCCATCGTAATCACCACGTCCCCTTGGGCAGCACCGAAACCCGTATTCAAAGCAGCCGACTTCCCGTAATTACGACGAAACTTAATGCCTTTCACCGCATCGTTTGATTCTACTAAAGATTCAATTACCTTCCAAGAGGCATCTCGGCTACCGTCATCCACGAAGATAATTTCGTAGCGAAATTTGTGTTGAGTCATCACTTTTTTAATCCAAGTTTCTAACTCGGGCAAAGATTCTTCTTCGTCATAAACGGGGACTAAGATGGAAATGTCAAGCATAATTTACAGGGATTCGTGAATTGGTTGCTGATAAACAAGCATCTGATTGGCTATATTTTGATTATCAAATAATATGAATGATGGTTGATGAGTGATGGATGATAACCTTATTACATCGAAATACTAATATTCATTTACACTAGACAACGCTAATATCATTTATCACCTATCATTCATCATTCATTTGGCGAAGCTACTATCAACCAATAATCCTACTCTAACGGAAGTTATCCTAAACTTGTTCCTCAACGGGCGGATTTCGTCGAACCATTCGAGCTACGACTACTGCAATAAGGAAACCACCTACTAAAGATGATAAGTAGGTCGTGAAAACGGTCATAAAATCAAAATTAAGAAATTCGATGCTGTCTTCAACGGCTTGGGCCATTTCTTCGGTCAATACCCCTTCCAGTTGCCCCATATTATCTCGCATAAACTGTCGCTGCACGCTCAGCATTTCGGGGTCGATGAAGTTAAATAATAGATAATTGTAGGCGTGATAAAGACCATTGGCGACGACCCAGACCAAAAAAGCGGCTTTCAAAGCGGGTTTAAATTCGATGTATCCGTCGTTGTTTTTCCGCTCTTCGATGGGGGCCATGTACATTCCGATGATGTACAGAAACATAGTACTCCAAATAACGCCATGGTCAAGGATTAATTTTTTATCAATCGAGTAAAAAATAAAGAGAAACAAAATGGTGCCGAAACCAGCGAGTAGGCCAAATTTGATGGCGTGGTCATTTTTCATAAAGGCAAAATTAAAACAAAAAAAATAACTTTTAGAATAGAGAGCAGAGAACAGAGAGTAGAGATTTATGACGTTGACCAATCTGCTTAAAACCTAAAGTTTAGTAATGTTCGAGTAAAGTAGGATGGCTGAAAATCACGGGGTAACGGGAATGTCTTTCGACAGCAAGTTGTGTTTTCAAAATAGTCATAAAGTTGTGTTTTAGTTCTTTGACATCGTTGCAAATTCTAATATTTCTTGTTCC
>JBCCQK010000466.1:0-6751 GCA_039024375.1 Bacteroidota bacterium | reverse complement strand
GGCATTCACAAAGGAAAGCAATAAAATAAATAAGGGGAAGGAATACTTTTTCATGATGAGTGTTTTGATTTATTTTTCCTGATACCAAATAGGCCATATAGGAATCAGGCCAGTCGAATGAATAATTGTTTTGGGTTAATTAGGCGTAGGAAATCCCAGTTAAAGGGCAGGTTACTGCCTATTAAGTCATTTATATACTTTGGCTCTTTAAAGTCTCGCTCCGATTTTTCATCGGAGCTCGACTAAGGGATATTAAGGGTGAGTAATCAGGTGATTTTCATTGAAAATCACCTGATTACTCACCCTTAAAAATACCTCCTGCGAGGCGCCGAAGGCGCCGAGCAGTATATCAGTCTAAAGTGTCAAAGTAGAATTAGATAAATGAAGAAAAAAGTAATTTTATGTATGGTGCAAAGCTAGTGGGAATGACAAAAAAGGGCATTCACTCAGCGTGCAAACCCTTTTGCTCAGGTTGCATTTTGATTTAATAAAGTTGCGGAATTAAATTTAATTAATTGATAATCAGTTAGTTATTTATTTCGCTAGGTGGTGTGCCAAATTCTTCGGTAAAAGCAGTTGAAAAATAACTAGGAGAGGAAAACCCAACATCATAAGCCACTTCAGAAACATTCAAATTAGTTGTTTCGAGGAGACGACGAGCGGTTTGTAGGCGAATGCTGCGAATGAATAAAGTAGGAGATTTACCCGTCAAGGCTTTCACTTTTCGAAATACTTGACTACGGCTCATGGTTAATTGTTGGCATAATTGCGGTACGCCAAAATTTGCATGGGTGAGATTGTCTTGAATGAGCTTTTTTATTTTACTAATAAACGCATCTTCTATGGTTTGGGGTGGTGCTGCCTTTTTAGTGGAAGTATCAAAACTACTATAATGCGCTTGTAACTTTTTCCGAAGTTCCAATAATTTTTCTAGCCGAATCAGCAATTCTCTTTCTTCAAAAGGTTTGCCCATATAAACATCTGCACCCTTTTCCAAACCACTCAAACGAGATTCGAAATCTGCTTTGGCGGTTAATAAAATTATCGGAATATGGCTGGTTCTTTCATCCGTCTTTAAGGTATCACACACTTCAAAGCCATTTTTATGGGGCATCATCACATCGCTAATGATTAGGTCGGGTATGGTTTCGATAGCTTTGTTGATTCCCTCGGCACCATCGTAAGCAATGTCTAATTGGTAGTGCGTTTCCAAACAGGCGACTAAGAAGGTTATCATATCTTTGTTGTCCTCTATTATTAAGAGCTTCGGTAATTCTTCGGATGTGTTTTCAGGAGCAATAGGATGGGGTTTTTCTGATATTTCTCGTGTCACTTTTGGTTGCGGGGCAGCAAGAGTAAGTTCCTTTTCCAGCATCGCCTGCCGAGTAATGGGCAGTAAAACGGTAAAAGTAGTCCCCTGATTCACTTCACTTTCTACTTGGATGCTGCCCTGCATTAATTTTACCAATTCTTGCAGGAGGGCTAAACCAATGCCACTACCTTGTGGATTCGGGTTATTGGCTTGTTCTATTTGATAATAGCGGTCAAAAATATAGGGTAATTGGTCTTTAGGAATGCCTATACCCGTATCTTGTACCTTAATTTGTAATTGTTGCGCGATGGATTTACTAGAAAGAGTGACAGTGCCTTTTGTTTCTGTAAATTTGATGGCATTTGAAAGTAAATTAGATACAATTTTCATTAATTTATCCCTATCAAAGTCCATCATTATTGGAGTGGTAGGTATATCGATTTTTAGGTTTACATCCTTCTCTTCTGCTAAAGAAGTATGGGAGGCTACCATAAATTTTAGGTACCCAAAAATGTCCCCCTGAATAGTATTAAGTTGGAGTTTATTGTTTTCTAGTTTTCTTAAGTCCAATATTTGGTTGACTAAACGCAATAAATTTTTAGCATTTTGTCGAATCATTTGCGTGCCCTTAGTTAACCATTTATCGGGCTTTTGATGAATCTGTTCAGCCATCCCTTTAATGATGGTCAAGGGCGTGCGCAATTCGTGGGATATATTGGTGAAGAAACGAGACTTAAAAGCATCCATCTCCTCCAAACGTTCTCGCTCTTGTTGTTCCAGTTTTAGTTTTTGGTCTTGCAGCGCTATTTTTAATCGTTCCCTACTTCTCCTAAGTCGTTGAAAATAAATCACAAAATACATAATAAGTAAGCTGAGCCCAAGAGCAACGCCCGTTATAATTTGCCAAGTGCGCTGTTCTTGAATTTTATCATCTAATGCCCGTTTTTCCTGTTCATTTTGAAAAAGTAAGGCTTGTTTTTCTTGTTCAAATTCGTAGGTTGTTTGTAGGCGAGTAATTTGTCTAGTCGTTGCTGTACTAAAAAGCGAATCTTTTAGAGCAGTATGCGTTTCCAAATGTTTCAGAGCTTTCCGATATTTTCCCTGCGCTGCTAAGATTTGGTATAATTGAAAATTGGCGATGGACAATTCTTTTAGCAGCCCCTCCGATTCCGCATTTTTAATGGCTAGTTGGAAGTTTTGAATCGCTTTATCCTGTTGGTTGAGCTTTTGATTTACTTTTCCCAGACTAGTTAATATTTCAGCTTCTAATCTATTGAAATTGTTTTCTTTAGCAATATTATAAGCTTGGGTAATATAATGGGTCGCAGAATCCAATTGATTCAATTGCCCGTAACAATCTCCTATTTTATACAAAGGATTGGCAATAGAAACCGTTAGGTTTAAGTCTTTAAAGATATTAACTGCTTGTCTAAAATAAACTAAGGCGGTATCACAATGCCCCTTTAAGGTAAAATTAGTACCCATGGCACTTAATATTTCTGCTTCTCTACTATTATCTTTATTGGATTTGGCCTCTGTTAATGCTTTTTCAAAATAATTGGAAGCCTCTACTAAATCCTTATTATCTTGGAAAATAATCGCCATGGAGTATAATATGCGTGCTACCCGTTTATTATCGCCAATTTCTGTTCTTAGGTTTAATTCCTCTTGATAAGCTTCTAAGCTTTTTTCAAAAAAACCCTTGGTTTTATAGCCTCTAGCTGTAAAGCGATGAAAATTGGCTAAAGCTTTTAAATCCTTTCTTTCTCTAGCAAGTTGCTTTCCATTTTCAAAATATTCCAATCCACGAGCCAAATCATTTTTTCGGACATAAGACCAACCGATGTTCACCATTGTGGTTAGTTCGATTTTTGTGGAATTAGCCGCTCTTTGAAGTTCTAAACTCTTTTCGTAATAATTAATGGCCGCTTCAAACTGTCCGCTAGTACTGTAGGCACTTCCTAAATTATTCAAGGCATCTATTTGGGGAATGGTATCCTTTTGCACTTTGGCGTATTCCAATGACTGTTCATAAATGGAAATGGCGGCGGGATAATCTTGCGTCGAAAAATAGGTGTTGCCAATGGTATTGAGCACCCTACCTACCATAAAATCACCTTTCTTGGCTAAAGATAGTGCCGTATTATAGTCTTGCAGGGCAGCTTCAAAATTGCTTTGTCCATAATGCACCAATCCCTTTATTCTCCACAAACTGACTTGACTAGGGATATTTTGGTATTGCTCGGCAAGTGCTAAGGCTTGATTGGCTAATAGAAAAGCACTATCAGGTTTTGTCGTGCGCAAAGAATAGGCTTTGTTGCCTAGTGTGTAGATTTTGATGGAGTCTGCTTCAGGTAATTTGGTGGTATTAGTAGATTGGGCTTGGAGTTGGAAACTGTACAATACTACTAACCAAATAATATTGATAAGGTAAGCGGGAGCATGTATTATTTTATCAAACTGCATAGTAGGAAGCTATCTTTTTGCAAGATAGTAAATCAAATGATAAAGTCAAATTTGAAATTGACCTCTAGAAGACAAAGATTATTTATGTAGATTTAGACGAATAATCAGGTTTAACAGTGGCTGAAATAAATTGATATTTTGAAGTACTAAATTTTGTCCATGCTCAATTCGTAATTGTGATTCCACTTATAAAATCAAGTATATTAAAAAATAGACTTTATTTAGACGAAATTTACTTTATAAAGTCATTTGACCTACTGTATGCACACATTTGGGCAGAAGTGCCTCTAGGTACTAAATCTCGGTAGAAATTAGTTAGATAGCTCCTATTATACTATAAACGTCCGCCGAACCCCATATTGCCCCTCAGCGCTACACTCCGCATCTTTGCATCGTAAAACGACATTAACCACAAAACTAGCAAAAGATGCCAAGTACCAAACGCAAAGGAACCTACAATTTAGCCCAGATGCGCCCCATCGTAGCCGCTTATGCTACCCATCGAGGGACAAAAAAAGCCTACTGTGCGCAGCATGACCTCCCTGTGCACACCTTCGACTACTGGCGCAAGCGGGTCGCAGCGGTCGATAGCGCAGCACAAAGTAAGGGGGTCGAGCCGAAGCAACAAAGTAGTTTTATCCAACTGCCCCCCATGTCGGCGGCTTGCTTATCCCCTGCTTCCCCTGCTTACACGCTGCATTTTCCCGATGGTAAACGCCTAGACTTACCGCTGCCAACCTCCATCGACACGCTTACGCACTTACTACAAATCACCCTCTAAACCATCCGTCGCTTATGTTTGCCCTTACCCCGCACCACCAGTTCTGGCTTTACCGTAAAAACTGCGATATGCGCAAAGGCTTTAATGGCCTAAGCGGACTGGTCCGCAACGAACTGAAGCGGGACCCGCTCAGCGGTGAAGTCTTCGTTTCATCAATCGGGCTGGCACTACCATGAAATTACTCGTCTTCGACACGGACGGCTATCTACTGTATCACAAACGACTGGCCAAGGGAAGTTTTCAGCAATTACCTAACCAATCAGCCGACAATGCGGTGGCAACGGCTATGGATTATCAACGACTCCAATTGCTACTCCGTGGCGTGGATTTACGCCACGTTCAATTCCGAAAACGCTACACTAAATGCGCCTAAACCGTTGGTTGGTCATCCCCCAAATCGGTCTAAAAAAAACAACCATTTCCGACTCCTTTTTTTGATTTTTAAGGGCTAAAACTACCCTACAATCAAAGACTTTTTCGTATCTTACCGTCCAATGCAAGCCACCGTTTCCATAGAAGAATACCAACAATTACAGGCAGAATATGCGGCTTTGAAGTTCGAGCTAGAGCAGCTAAAACGCATGATTTTTGGTGTCAAAAGTGAACGCTTTTATGGCCAGCAAGTACCTGTGGAACAGCTAAATCTGTTTGATACCGAAGTGGAAGCAAGCCCCGAAGTGGACACCCAAAACATTGCTGCGCATGAGCGCAAAGTTGCTCCGAAAAAGCAACCCAAACGAGTGGTGCTGCCCGAGCATTTACCCCGAAAAGAGACGGTTATTCAACCCGATAATTTGACTGATGAGCTGGTCAAAATTGGGGAAGAGCGCAGCGAACAACTCGTCTATGTGCCCCCAACGCTCTATGTGGAAGTCACGGTGCGCCCCAAATATGCGGTGGCTGCCAAAGACCAGCAAATCGGAGAAAGTCCGATTGTCGTTGCCCCGATGCCCGAGCAATTTATTCCCAAGTGCATCGCCCACCCTTCTTTATTGACCTTCATTTTGGTTGATAAATTTGTCTATCACAATCCGCTGTATCGCAGCATTGAGCGGATTACGCAATTGACTGGGTTGCGCCTGCCCAAATCCACCGTATCGGGTTGGGTCAGGCAATCTGCTGGTCAGTTAGCGATTTTGTACGAAAAATTAATCGAAGTCGTCTTAGCCACCGACTATGTCCAAGTCGATGAAACCCGAATGGAAGTGTTGCCCAACAGTCCGCCACCCTCCGACCCGCAAAAGCGCAACCGAAAACGACAACATAAACACAAAAAAGCTAAAAAACGCAAAACCGAGCGAGGCTGGCTTTGGGGCTACTATGCGCCCCAAACTAAACTGACTTTCTTTGACTATGACCCGTCTAGAGGAACGAATAACCCTGCCCGACGGCTAAAAAACTATACGGGTACCGTCCAGAGTGATGGCTTAGAAGTCTATAAAGTCATTGCCAAAGCCTTTCCCGACTTGACTCATTATCTGTGTTTGGTGCATGCTCGGCGTAAGTTTGAAGCGGCCTTGACCAATGATGAAAAGCGGGCCGAACATGCCTTGGCTATTTTCCAACAAGTCTATGCCCTAGAGGCTCAGATGAAAGAAAAGGGCTTCGATACCTCGCAAATCCTTGAAGTGCGCTGGGCCCAAACTCGTCCTTTGCTAGAGGGCTTATTTGAGTGGATGGAAAAAGAAAGCCCCAAAGTATTACCCAATGAGCCGATTGGTAAAGCCATAGGTTATGCCCTCAAACGAAAAGCGGGCTTGCTCCACTTCCTAACCGATGGTAGGCTCTTTCCCGATACCAATTGGATAGAAAATGCGTTCCGTCCCGTTGCGGTGGGTCGAAAAAATTACCTCTTCGCTGGCTCCCACGATGCAGCCCAGTGGGCGGCCATCTTCTATTCCTTCTTCGCCTGCTGTAAAGCCAACGACCTCGACCCTAGTGAGTGGTTGCTGGACGTGATGAACCGTATCCAAAGTCACCCTATCCAAAAGTTGGAGGACTTACTGCCTCATAAGTGGAAGAAAGCAGAGGTGTAGTTCGCCGAACGTTTACCCAGTACCGTTAGAAATGCTCGCCAATTACGAACGAGAGTCGGAAACGAGTGATGACATTGCCAAACGCGTTGTTCAAGCCAGACTTATTCAAGAGCAACGCTTCCAGAACTTAAAATATGTTCATAGCAATGCGCAGAT
>JBCCQK010000465.1:0-6772 GCA_039024375.1 Bacteroidota bacterium | reverse complement strand
CTTCACTTTGTAGCCTTTTTTGGAAGAATAGTTCTAATCAATGAGCAACTAGACAAAATGGCCTAGCCTTGATTATTTAAGATGAAAGGGGAATAGTAAGAAGATTATCATCAAATCTGATTAATAGATGAACAAAAACCGAACCAAAAAGAATTTTTATTGGGCAAAAAAATAAAAAAAATAGAGGTAGGTTTAGTTCCTAAAATTCAAATTAAGTTATAGCTTATTTTTTACAAATATGTAAAAGAATATAAAACAGTTGCTTTAGTCACCTACAGGCAATCAGATTGAAAATTGACATAGTAATCTGTAATGATTTGTTTGACATCCGTAGCTAATACTTCTTTGATAAACCTTATAAGTAAATCAGTGTCCAGCCGAAGTAGGTATTTCTATATTTTCTCTCGCTTCGTTTTCCTTAATAAAATACCAAAGTATTGCGGAAAGCCCTAGAGTTACCGTGCAAATCAAGAAGATTAGATTCTTGTTGGAAGCAGCGCTCACGGCTTCTCCAATCCCTAAACTTGCTACCAATTGCGGCAAAACAACTGATAAGTTGAATAGGCCCATGTATAATCCCATTTTGGATTGCTCCACTTTCTGCGACATAATCGCAAAGGGTAAACTAACGGTTGCCGCCCAACCAACGCCCAAGATTAACATGAGGCCGTAAATCATTATCGGAGAGTTACCAAATAGATAAACGCCTGCATAACCAATCGCCATGATGGTGATACAAATAGCGTGTGTACGAACCCGACCAATATTGCGGGTTATAGGTTCTAAAACGAAGGCAGGTAGGATAGCTGCAACCGCATTGAAGATGAGGAAAGCAATAGAAACGACTTGTCCCATACGGTCGGCAGACAATTCGGGCATAGTGGACTGCACGTAGGTAAACATATAGACAAACATTGTTTGAATACCTACCCAAGTAAATGAATGTGCCGCTAATACTTTTTGGAAACCAATAAGTCCTGCTTCGGACGGATTTTTCCCTTTTTCGGAAGTAGCAATTGCCTTGATTAGTAAAATGATGGTCAAGACAAAACAGAAAATTTCGACGTAGTAATGTGATTTTTCAATACCTCCTAACTTTAAGGTCATGGCGTAAATACCATAAATAAAAAAGCCCCAAAGCGGTTGGATAGTTTGCAGCATTTCCAAAAAGGAAACCGAAGCTGTTTCGGCAGTTTCTTGAGCATTTTCGTCATTGATTAAGGTGCGAGGTTCTTCAATAAAAAAAGTAGGCAAAATGGAGAGGACAAAAACCAAAGCTGCTCCAATGTAAATCAACGCAATGTTTCCCATGACAGCGGCAATGACATAGGCCAAAACGCCAAAGGTCCCCGAGATAGTTTGCATCCAAGTGTAGCCTTTTGTGCGTTGCTCACCTTCGGGCGTTACGTCCGCAATGATGGAACGAGTAGGATTAAAACTGACATTGATGGCCAAATCCAAACTTAAGGCAACGGCGATGGCTATTGCTAAAACACTTTGGTCCAACGACGAGGAAATAATGCCAATATTGGGCAAAGCCAACAACATCAAGGCAGCGATAAATCCACCGATGAGGATGAACGGGCGACGGCGACCATTCCAAAACCATACCTTGTCGCTGATAATGCCAAAAATAATTTGTCCAAAAATACCCGCAATCGGACCCGCCGCCCAAACTAGACCAATTTCGTGGATTTCTAGATTATATTTAGTACTCAAAATCCAACTGAGGGCCGAAATTTGTACGGACAGTGCAAAGCCCATTGCCGTTGAAGGGAGACTCAGTAAAGCGTAAAAAGAATTGGATAATTTTTTTTGAATGGCTAACATCGACTAGGTATTTTTTCGGTTCAACGTTTATCGCCGAAATATACGCCAAGTGAGGTATAAAGTGTAAGTTATGAAGTATAAAATGGCAAAACATTATTCTGACCTCGGTTTTCTTACTTAGTAGCCAAATAAGTGTGCGTCATCTTAATACTCATAGACCCTTCTCCAACTGCTGCCGCTACTCGATTCATAGCGCCCGCTCGAACGTCTCCGACGGCAAAAATACCTGGTACACAAGTCTCCAAATTCATGGGGTCGCGTTTTTCGGTCCATATTTTTCTACCATTGGGATGTTGTAGCACTTGCTGCCCGGTTAAAACGAACCCTTTTTTGTCACGGAGTAATTGCCCTTCCAACCAATCGGTATTGGGCCGAGTACCGATAAAGACAAAAACAGCATCTGCCGACTCTTCGTAGGTTTCCTTTGTTTGATTGTTGAATAATTGTAGGCAAGACAACCGTTGGTCGCCTTTAGCCCCTTGGATTTCTGTGAAACCTCGTACTTCGATTTGGTCAATATCTTCAATTTGTTTGATGAGGTAACTGCTCATAGTTGCTAGTAAATCGGCCCGCCGAATCATAATGGTGACTTTTTTGGCAAATTTGGACAAGTAAACAGCTCCTTGCCCAGCGCTATTTCCACCACCTACAATGACTACATGTTTGTCTTGACAGCTTAGCGCCTCAGTGGTGGCGGCACCGTAATAAACCGAAATTCCATTGAATGCTTCCATGCCTTCGGCGGGATGCCGTCGATAGGTCATGCCCGTTGCCAATACGACGGCTTTGGTAATAAGTGTATTGCCGTTTTTGAGTTCTAGTTTTTTATAGTCGCCCTCTAACACTAAATGGTTGACCTCGGCGGGAGAAATGAATTCTACCCCAAATTTCAGGGCTTGGGCGTAAGCGCGTCGACTCAACTCGGCACCACTCACCCCATTGGGAAATCCTAAATAATTTTCAATTCGAGAAGAAGTACCCGCTTGACCACCTGGGGCTAGTTTCTCAATAATAGCCGTTCGCAGCCCTTCCGAACCACCGTAAACTGCTGCGGCCAAACCCGCAGGTCCCGAACCAATTACTACTACATCGTACAAATCGTACTGCGCTTCTGCTTTGAGTCCAATGGACTGGGCCACTTGACGGATGGTTGCCTTTTTGAGTACGTCACCCGTTTCGGAAATAACTACGGGAAAATCCGCATCAATCAACTGGTTGGCTTCCAAATAAGTGGAAGCTTCTCGGGGCATTAGTAGCGGGTCGATAAAATGGTAAGGGACTAAATTGCCCGATAAAAATTCTTTGATGTCGTGAGTTTGGGGGTGATGCTGGTACGACAACAACTTGATACCTTGGTACTCAATACTTCGGTTGGCGGCGTATTCTTCTAAAAGTTCATCAACGACGGGATACAGTTTTTCCTGTGGCGGATTCCAAGGTTTGGTCAAATAATAATCCAGTTGCACTTCGTTGATAGCGGCAATAGCCGCATTTATCTCGGAATAGGCCGTTAGAAGTGCTCGCTTGGCACTAGGAAATATCTCCTTAGCTGCTTTTAGAAAAGCGACACCGTTCATTTCGGGCATTCGCTGGTCTGATAAAAATAGGGCTACTTCTTCCCCTCTGTTTTTCAATTCTGGCAACGTAGCCAACGCTTCTTCGGCGGAACTAGCGGCAATGATTCGGTAATCCTTTCGATAGCGATTGCGTAAATCTCCTTTTATAGATTTCAACACTTGCAAATCATCGTCAATCGAAAAGATAATTGGTTTCTTTGTAGCCATTTTTAATAATTGAATGTATTTATTCAGAATAGAGAACAGAGACTATTTCATTGAGTCCTGATTATCTCGGAGTTATGTAAAAAGTCCTTATATGTAAAAAATTATCTGTTAACTGTAAAGTGTCTCTGGGATAATTGTTTTATTGTTAAATTATTATTATACAGTATGTTACACTAACAATTTAACAATTTTAGCAATTAAGTAATCAACTAAAATTACTTGATTACACATTAAAATTTTATTTATTCATACCTTTTTTACACAACCCCATAATTTTGGGCGATTTCACAGAAATTTATCCAGCACTAGGAAAGTACTGGACAATCCAATCTCCCAAATTGAAAATTGCTGCTACTCTTACGCTTGGTTCCGAATAGTTACCATTGAATAAGATAAATAAGTACTGTGACTTGTAAATAAATGTACAGCTTTCAATAGACAAACGGTTAAAAAACGAATATGAAGGTGGCACAACTTGGAGAGTTATGTTACATTTACTCAGCAACCGTAACGTAACTCTCTGAGTTGCGAAATTCAGCGTCATTCCTTTTTTCTGCGATTGGCTAAAATAGAATAAAGGCTTGAAAACTGGTACTATATATACTAGTCAAAAACTATTGCTGTTTAACTAAAAATTTTACGTTGAATACCGTTTTACCAGGATTGGAGACAACACCGATGTATCCACGATGTCGAGTTACGATTTTTTTGACCATATCCAAACCCATTCCCGTTCCTTCTCCGACGCCTTTTGTTGTAAAAAAGGGTTCCCAAATTCTACTCAGTATGTCTTCTGGGATTCCCGAACCGTTATCCTCTATGGCGACGCAAACATAGTCACAGTCCATAAAAGTACGAACTTTAATCACTCCGCCCTTCCGAGGAGCGGCATCAATAGCATTGGCCAGTAAATTAGTCCATATTTGGTTAAGCTCGCCCGCATTGGCTTCGATAGTTGGAAGAGTATCGGCAAAATCTTTATCAATTTTTATTTGTTTTTGCTTCATTTGATGGTCTAAAATACTAAGTGTGGTTCGCAAACCATCGTGAATATCGGTCATTCGTTTGCTTCTCCCCTCATCCATGTGGCTATACTTTTTCACGGACTGGACAAGGTTAGCCACTCTGGAGCTCGCCTCTTTAATCTCAGAAACTAGCAACTCAACGGATAAGCGATTGTCGAACCAATTGAGAACGGGCGAGAGCTTGTGCTCCGCTTGTACAATAGTTAGCAGCGTTTCTAAATCTGATGTTTCAAAGTTGAAGTCCGTCAAAGTCTCGGCAATCATGTCAGCGTTTTCGACGGCGTGGTCTTCCATCCAGTCCATTAGTTCGTCCACTCGGTCTTGTCGTTCCAATAAGCTAAAATCTTTGGGAGCGGTCTTTTGAGTGCTAATTTTTTCAAAGATAAGTTCGTTGACGTTGTCCGTTTGCTCGGCGCTAACGGCCAATTGCATCACCGCCTTGAAGTTTTCGGGGGTTTCGCTCAGTTTTTCGTACAGTATTTCCGCAGAACGGACCATCGCCGAAGCGGGATTGTTTAGTTCGTGCGCCAAACCAGCGCTGATTTTACCCAATGCTTTTAATTTTTCATCTTGAAACCGATTTTGACTAACATCTCGAATTCGATCACTCATCACGGCAACTAGGGCTTGCGTCATCGAATAGCTGACCGTGACCATTTCGGTAAAGTAATTCTTGGATAGCAGCAGCAGGGTAGTTGGTGTAATAATCTTACCAAAAGCCGTTGCTTTTTTGACCCTAGAAAATGGTAAATTGCCCGCAATGCTTCCTTTTTGTTGTAAAAAAAGGGGCTGTCGTCCTTCCTCACTTTCAAAATAAACGTTGACTTCTCCCTCTAAGACAATGATTAAATCCTCTACGTCGTCCCCCGGTTCAAATAAGAAAGTATCAGCGGGAAAAGAGGTGATTCTGGCTTTCGATAATAGCCAATCTAGTGCCTCGTCTTCTACATTACTGAGGGTAGTTAAGCTTTTCAGAAAGGTTTTGACAGAAGACAAATCGGACATAACGGAGTAATTTTGGGTAGGAATAGGCCCTTACTGTGGCTAAGTTTTACTCAAACAAGAACAACTACTTCAAAATATAGTTGACTTAATTTTAGTAGAAAACCTCGAAAAGCTAGATGGAAAAAATTATTCAAAAATCAAACTTTGCCTTTTCGACTGCTGTTTTCATCAAAATATCTATTATGCAATTCATACCCAAATCAGTCGTCGAATCCGCTTACAATTATACCGCCTACCGTCAGCTAGTCGATAACCTATTTGACCAAAATAAAACGACGGGCAGTGACCATAGTCCCGCTATGCTGCAATACACAAAGTTGAATTTGTCGAGGATGAATCGGTTGGATAAAAAGCCTCGATTGACGGAAAATAGAGTCCACCAAGTCAAGAACATTGGATGTCCGATGATTTGGTTAGTTATCACAGAGGGTTGGTGTGGGGATGCGGCACAAATTGTTCCCGTTTTACAACACCTTGTCCAGCTCAATCCGCTTATTGAACTAAGATTCATTTTACGGGACCAACATTTGGCTATCATGGATGCCTTTTTGACTAACGGTGGGCGGTCGATTCCTAAAGTACTGGTTCTGGATGCTTCTACATTGCAGGTGCTAACTACTTGGGGTCCCCGCCCCGAAGCCGCCCAAGAATTAGTAATGGCTTACAAAGCTAAAGGGGCAGCAACCGAAGATATAGAGCTAAAAAAAAGACTATCCGAGCAATCGGGGAAAGACCTACATCTTTGGTATGCTAAGGATAAGACGGTAGCTACCCAAATCGAGTTTTTAGAAGTAGTGGCCAGGATTATTTAGCCATTCTCATTACCTCTTTAGTTCTAAGGCTACACTACTAGACTTTTTAACTGAAATTTGAATGCGCTCAATTAAAATTTACATTCATTAAACAATTATTGCTGTTTTTCGTTTGAATTTTGATGCACAAACGCTACCTCCCCTAAATATTTTCATTTCCAGACAAGCTTAGACTACTAAGAAACGGTGAAAAAATAAACCCCGATTAAAGTACGGGGCAGACTTTACAGTTTATGCTGCTTCTTTTGTCCTTATTTTACAGGATAAAAACAGTCATTGTATTAATATAACTCCTGTTTTTATGCCGAAAACTAAG
>JBCCQK010000464.1:0-6801 GCA_039024375.1 Bacteroidota bacterium | reverse complement strand
TTAACCCGGAAAATTTATTTTCACTAAACGGTTTTTTTCTTTTTGTTTTTGTGTTTCAAGCACTTGGTGTGCTGTAACCACTTTCCTTACGAAAAAATTCAGAATAGATACTAAGCTATACCTATTTTTTCTACTAATAACTATTGCGCTATCCGCCTGCAAAAGTGGAAAAATGTTCCGAACCGCAGCCATTCTGAACCCCGATATTGTCATCAAAAATGTAAATATTATCGATGCTAAAAACGGTTTACAGCGCGACATGACCGTTCTGGTAAAAGGCAATAAAATTGGTAAAGTTGGAAAAGCGGACGGTATCAAATTTCAAAATGGTGGAACCGTGCTTGACGGCACTGGCAAATACTTATTGCCTGGATTATGGGACGCTCACGTTCACCTAGTTTTCGAAGAAGCATTGACGCCCGCTATGTTTCGTCTATTTTTAGGACACGGTATTACAAGTATCAGAGATACGGGTGGGCAGCTACATTTGGTGTTACCCGAACGAGAAAAAGCCAGAAAAGACCCCAAAAATAGTCCAAGAGTAATGCTATCGGGGCCCTTATTAGATGGAGTTCCTACAGTCTATGATGGTAGCACTCCTTTCAATCCACACTTAGGAGTGGGCGCAGCGGATGCAGCGGCAGCGGCCAAATTAGCCGACGAGATGATTGCCGCCGACGTTGATTTGTTGAAGGCGTACGAAATGCTGACACCAGCAGCTTTTAAAGCTATTTTGGCGAAAGCCGAAGAGAAAGACCTGCCCGTTACGGGACATGTACCACTCAGCATGGACGTAGTGGAAGCGTCCAACGCCGGGATGCGTAGTATGGAACACTTACGAAACTTGGAGTTTGCTTGTACGGCTGACTGGAAGGACTTACTGACCAAGAGACAGCAACTACTCTTCGAAGGAAAGAACGAGAAGGGAGCTACGCTACGTCGTAATATCCACACTGCACAAAGGGGCTATGCCGTGGACAACCAAGACGCCGAAAGACGTACTGAAGTGTTGAAAGCACTCAAAAAGAACGGCACGTGGCAAATACCTACCTTATCCATTATGACCATAGGGGCCAGGCGATTTTTCAATCGAGCAGACTGGCAGAATACCTTCAATTTGTTACCCGAAGCCGTCAAATATCGCTGGGCCACCAATTCCATAAAATTTGGGAAAACACCCGTTTCCGAATCGAGCAAAAAATATGCAGCTTGGTTGCTAGAAATGATTGGCCATTTGAAAGCGGCAGAAGTCGAAATGATGGCGGGTACAGATTGCCCCATTTTTTATCTGACTCCTGGTTACAGTTTGCACGAAGAATTGGCGCTATTGGTGGAAGGGGGACTGACGCCTTTGGAAGCCATTGCCGCCGCTACGATAAAGCCCGCCGAATATTTTAAACTAGAAAAAGAACTGGGCTTAGTGCAAGAAAAGATGCTGGCAGACTTACTTTTATTAGACGCTAATCCGTTAGAAAACATCCGCAATACCTTAAAAATTAATGCGGTAGTGAGAGATGGGAAATTGCATACTCGGGCAGATTTGGATAGGATGCTGGTGGGGAAATAAGGGGATTCAAGTTCAACCACCTCGTGGTTCGGAAGTAAATTACTTTTTGAAAGTTTGGTTCTTTGACAATTTTTGCACTTGAGTAGCAAAAATTGTCAAAGAACCGAAAGTTTTAAAATATTGCATTAGGCAAACAGCGCCTCCAAAGTATCTCGTTCCAACTGAACCACTAATTTAAACAGTTGCTCCTGCCTCTCTTTGGGCAATTGGTCAAACAGCGCATCCCCGTTTTTAATAATGTCTCTACCAATTTCTAAACCTTGAATTTCCGCTTCGGCATATACGTCGGGGCGTTGCCGCATTTTGGCAATCAAAAATTCTACGATTTCGGTAATTTTTTTAACCAATACTCGGTCGTGAAGCGTCAAAAATAAGACCCGACTACTTTCGATAAAATCTTCCAGTTCTGCTTTGGGTAGTGCTGTGATAAAAGCGTTAACGGTCTCCACGTCAAAAGGCGGTTCTTTTTTTGACAGGATGGCTTGTTCGACCAACTGTTGTTCAAACCTATTGGCCGTTCGAAAGGACCGCAATGCTTTCAACCCCGCACTCAAAATCTTGGGTAAATGCCGTCCGTATTTAAAAATTAGTCGCCCCGAGTCCATCAGAATTCGTAGTAGCTTGCTGGGCTGTTTGATGTAATCGTCCAAGCTATCAAAGGCCTCGTCGAGGGTTTCTCGCTTGGCGGGCGGTGGGTAGATGTAGGCCAAAAAATAGTCCCGAAATTGGTGGACCCGAGCCTCGTCAAAGTAAGGCGGCAAAGCGTACCGTTCTTTCAAATCGGCATACTGATACCGATTTTCTACTACCTTTCGGTAGCCTTCGATGACGGCTTGTTTTACCTCTTTTCTCGTCAGTTCTTTCATCTAGTGTAGTGATTAGTTCGCTAGTGATTAGTGATTAGTTATTGGTTATTAGTTTAGCCACTCGCAGAAAAAAGGAGTAACGATGGATTTCGCAACTCGGAGAGTTACGTTACGATTACTGATTAGACGTACTTATAACAAATAACGAATAACAAACAACTAAAACCCATAACTCGCCTTTTCCATCGCTCGAATATCGGCAAACGGCTTAGCTGGTTTGAGATACTTTTCCAAAAAACGATACACTTTCAGCCGAACTTGTTTAGCAAACTTTGTATCAATTCTGTCGAAGGCGTGTCCACCGGGAATATCCTGATAAATTTCGTATTCAAACTTTTTGTCGTGGGCTTTGAGCGCTTTAATGAGGTGTTCGACTTCAAAAACGTTGACATCTCCATCGTTGGTATTGGTATGAATCAACAGGGGAACGTCTTTCAATTTGTGCGCTTGCCATGCAGGTGACCGTCGGCGGTACTCTTCCACGTCTTCGTAGGCGGACTTGCCAATGTGATAATCGGCGGAGTACAAATCTCGATACCGCTGCGTTTTGTAGCCCATTCGAGCAATCAAATCGCTCACAGGAACACCCGCATAGGCTACTTTGTAAGCGTCGGGATAGTCAAAAATGTTCATTAACGAAATCAAACCGCCGTGACTCCAACCAAAGATACCGACCCGATTTTTGTCAATCATCTCGTAGTTTTCGAGCATGTAGTCCCGACTCGCTTTAACGTCCTGTACTTCCAACCCTCCGTAGTCAATCTTTTCGTAAAATCGACGGCCGTAGCCTGTACTTCCTCGATATTCTGGAGCCACTACGATGTACTGCTGCACCATCAACTCCCGAATGATATGCGAGTAGAAGGTATTAAAATTACTGTGGACACCTCCGTGTGGTAGTACCATTAACGGGTACTTCTTACCACTGTCGATATTTTTGGGAATAAAGACGTAAGCCTTGAAGCGCAGTGGGTTCTTAGCCCCTTGTCCCGTCGGGTTTTTAATTTTGGCGGCGGGCGGTCCCGTCAACTCTACTTTGTCAATAAAAGCCACTTCCCCCACTTTATTGTACCACATAATATCATCAATGGACTTATTGAGTCGGTCAAAACTGTGCCGCATATTGGACAGTTGACTTTTAAGGCTACTGATTTCTTTTTGAAGGTCTTCGTTGGTTTGAGCAGCTAATTGGCCAGTCAGTAACAAGGAAACTAACAGGAGAAAATATCTATTCATCATTACACAGGTGGTTGGTTAAGCAATGCCTAAACCTAGTAAAATCGCTCTAGTTCGCCAAATTTGAGATTCAGAATTTTATTTTTTATGGCTTTCGACTCTGGAGAGTCGAGTTACGTTATTGCTCTTCGACTCTCTCGGGCAAATGTATCACGACTCTCCAGAGTCATATATAATCGCAACACAACTCTCATGATAAATGTATCACGACTCTCCCGAATAAATGTATCATCGACTCTCTCGGAGCGTACAAATTAGTACTAGCATTCACTCATAGTTTTCACTTTTACACCTCACAAAATGAAGGACGCATTATGATTTCAGAACAAGTTCCGGCCGATTTTGTTAGAAAAGTCCATTCAGCTATTTTTCAATCATCTTCTATAAGCATGTCTAATTCAGCTATTAAGCATCTTCGTAGTCGTGCCCCAATTCTGACTAACATCATTAAAACTATCCCACCCCCCAAGAGCTACGCACAAAATAGTCTATTCTACGACCTAGTTAGCTGTGTTGTTGACCAGCAAATCCCACATAGAAGTCGTGGCATTTATGTCAAAAAATTAGAGCAATTAATTGAAAATGAGCCAATTACACCCGAATCAATTCTAAACATAGACGAACGGGCTTTTGCCGAACAGAAAATAGCAAATACGAAACACCAGACGCTCATGCGACTAGCGCACCACTGGCAAACGGAACAATGGCAGGCAATAGACTGGTCGAAATTAAGCGATGTAGCTATCAAAGAAAAATTGGGCGCAGTCAAAGGTGTTGGAAATTGGACAATCGAAATGATTTTGTTATTTTCACTAGAACGTCCCGACGTTTTTCCAGCCGACGATTATCATTTAAAGCAAATGATGACCCAATTATACGGTCTTAATCCCAAATCCAAACTCAAGGCGCAGATGATAGAAGTGAGCGAACCTTGGCAACCTTATCGGTCATTAGGAGTTCGGTATATCTTGGACTGGAAAGCACATTTGAAAAACCGTTTATAACGCTTCGTTTTTAAGTAAGTATTCAGTAGAAAACAGATAGCAGACTACCTGCCCGAATATCTTCTGGTGAGCGAGTTTCATCACTTAGAGTGACCAGTCTGTCGGCATAGGCAGGAATTGATGATCTTGACAATACTCTTTTAAACTCAATTTGTAGTCTGACAACAAAGTGGTCTGTCTTCTGAATAGTTACTTTTTCAAAATATCATTGACGGACATTCCAAATGCTTTAATAACAGGGTCGGCGCTGCAAATTTCATCGCCGACAAACGTTTCACTTTTACGGAATACGCGATAAACCTCTACCTGCTCTAAGTTAGGAAAAATATGCCATAGAACCTTCACGCCCGCCTCAAAGTATTCCTTTACCTTATTTTTAACTTCGTTAATTTTATCATTTTTGGAAATAACTTCAATCATAAATTCGGGAACGGGTTCAAATCCATTAGCCGCCGCCCTAATTTGAGGCAGCGTAATAAAGGCAATATCTGGTTTTCGCCACTGATTATCCGAGGTCCAAACCTCCAATTCTTGCACTAAATTTGCTTCCTGCTTAAAGGCTTCGGTGGTTTTAAATACGCTAAATATGTTATGAAAGATGTATTGTTCCTTAGATTTCATGGTTTCCGTTTGCTCAATGATACCTTGGTTATATTCGTATTTTAAGCCAGGCGCTCCTTTTCTATACTTTTCTAAAAAGGTTTCAATAGATACTTTCTCTCTCTCCTTTGGCCGATAAGGTGCTTTTCTGGTTATGGTGTCAATATTCATAAAACTGTTTTTAACAAATTTAACCAATTTTTTTCATAATTTCATTGTATTACGTGACTTGTAACAAATTACGATGATTGAAACCGCCCTTCAAATTGCCACCTTCGACACTTATTGATTATTTTACCTAATTTGCCGAAAAAATAACGATACAACTATGGAAGAAACCGAAAATTTTGACCGAGACTGGCTCAACGAACGTTATCCGTTCGACGTAGCTGCAAGAGATAAATCGTTGGAAACGAAAGTATTATCGGATTTTAGAACAAAAGAAAATCTGGTTTTAGTAGATGTCGGCGCAGGAACGGGGTCCAATACTTTGTACTTTGTAGAAAAATTGCCCCAATCACAGCATTGGTGGTTAATCGAACAAAACGAAACTTTACGAGACGCTACTTTTCGGCGTTTCAAGGATTTTGCCGCTTACCATAAATACGAATTTTCCAAAAAGAAATATACGATAACCATCAAAACGCCTTCCAAGGTCATCAAGGTAACCATTCTCAACGATTCATTATTCAATCTCGCTCAATTAGTGCCGATAGGAAAAGTGGATTTGGTAATGGCCAACGCCGTCTTCGACCTTTTTACCAAAACTCAATTGGAAAACTGGGTAGCTATACTTCAAGATAATCAACTCCCTTTTTATACGACACTAACGTATCAGTCGATGGCTTTTCAGCCCGAAGATACTTTTGATACCACTTTTATTGATTTATATAATCAACACATGGAACGTCCCCAAGAATTGGGTCGAGCAATGGGTAAAAATGCGGCCAACTATTTGGTAGCATTGTTACAGAAAAATCAAGAGGTCGCTACTGCGGAAAGCACTTGGCACGTTGAATCCGAAGACATTAAAATGCACTATTACTTGCTCAACTTCATGGAAAATGCGCTCGCCGAAATGGACTTGTCCGTTTCCATGTCCGAAAATTTTGAACGCTGGGTACAGCGTAAAAAGGACTCAATTATGATGCGGCAGCAACGGTTGTTGATTCGACATTTGGATGCTTATAGTCCTTTTTATGAATGATGGGTGATGAGTGATTTTCAAATAGCACACTTACTTTTCTGATTATAACGGATTGCGTAGTCCTAATCGTTGAATAATAGGAACACGGATTCAACGGATTAGAAGGATTAAAACGGATTTCTCAATCAATTTTATCCTAAAAATTAGTGTACAATGGCAGCCAGAAAATTCTTTCCAATCTGTTTTATCCGTCAAATCAGTGTTCCCATTTAGTACAGGTAGGCAAAACGTTATCATCAGTGATTTTTACTAAAATTAACCATTTTTGTAACTACTTACCACTCTATATTGAAAACGCCAAAACAGTCAATGCTACTGCTC
>JBCCQK010000463.1:0-6842 GCA_039024375.1 Bacteroidota bacterium | reverse complement strand
TTTAGAGATGAAAAGGTGCATCGCACCGCTAACATTTGTATCGAAAGTTGGTCAAAATGCTTCAAAGGTGCAGCGCACCGACCACATTTGTTAAAAATAAGGTTCAATGCGAACGGTGCGCTGCACCTTTGAGACCTATTTATAGCAGCAGATGATACAAATGTTATCGGTACTCCGTACCTTTTTGCCCTAAAGTAAACTTGTGGGGTGTCGTTAGACTTCGCCAGTATCTCCTGCTTTTTAAGAGCAGTATTTCCTACTTTTCAAGCGCCTAAAAGAAAGAGATACTGATAAAGCATCGATTTCTATGTAAATCCTGTCAAAAGAAAAGTGCTACTAATCTTGTTTAGGTACTTGCATCCAGCGATGTTTATGCTGCACAAGAAAAATGGCCACGTTCAAAATCCCTAAAGCAAAAATCAGTAAGCCCCATTGACTCATGGTGGGAATAATTTAAGAAGTTGTTACGCTGGGAGAAAAGGCGTCAGCCGTCGTCAAGAAAACACTATATCTTTTACTAAAGTTAAGTTTAAAAGCAGGTATATTGCTAGCTAAATTGGCAGAAAAAGCTTGATTCGTACTGATAAAACCTGCGCCGCTTTCTGGGACACCCTTATCCCCTAACTGGTAATTATTATCTTTTGCTTTCCACACTAAAAAATATTCGCCAGTAGCTAGTACTGCGGGGCTTGTTAGTTCAATTACATTCTGTCCGGGGAATACATCTGTACCGTTTTGGTCCGTAGAAGCTACTAGTTGAAGGGGGGAGTTACCTGCATAGATTCCCGCTACAAAACTGGTGGTAGAATTAATCGTAACTCCAATACTTTTCATGGTGACTGGACCTGTTACTTCGATAAGCTGTACATATAATTTGTCGCTTTCGAGGATGGTAAAACTTACGGGTGGATTATCCGCATATCCGATAACCGTTTGAGAAAAAGCGGTGGTCAGTAAAAGGTTAAAAAATAGAATCGTCCTAAATTTTTAATCATGGTTAAAATTGTTGTAATTTAAGTAGAGTGTACAAGTTGACCATTGCAGACTTTTCAATTTAAAAATCAAGCATCAACTGGGGTATCGCCAAACTTATTTTTGTAAAAATTAAAAGAGAGAGTCTAAAACCTAGGTGTATCTTAATCGGTAAGTGTTAAAACAAAGATAACGCAAAAAATGGTTAATCCAAAATTCATTTGGACAAAGGAGAATTTTTCAGTAGGTTTCTTCTAGCAGCGGGTTACCTCAATTGCCCCATTGATTTAAAAAAAATTGCGATGGCACTCGAAGTGACCCCGCAAACATTCAAAGTACTAACTCTGTCGTCACCAGCAGTGCCTCTCAGCCTTTCATCCTCTTTACCTTTTAGCCTTATCCTCTTATTCCCTTATTCCCTTATCCCCTTATCCCCTTATTTTCTCATAACCTTACACTTACATCAATCAAGCAACAATATTTGCCTAAACTGCATTAACTAATAAGTCACGGAGGTTGCTACCTTTGTTCCAACGATTCTGGATAAATGACTTTAAAAAATGCTAAAAAACAGAATGGCGGTCAACGCCTTTTTTCTCGTTAATGGCTTTGTTTACGCCAATTGGGTATCTCGCTTACCCGCTTTGCAAGAAATTTATGGGATGGATAACGGGCAAACGGGACTCGTTCTGCTCGCCTACGCAGTGGGTGCTTTGGTAGCGATGCCCTTTTCAGGGTGGCTCATTGTGAAAAACGGGAGTCGAAAAATGACCGTTTTTGCTGGTTTACTATTCGTGACTTTTGTCCCCTTTTTCCCTGTAATGGTAAGTACTGAACTGCTGACTTTATTACTATTCATTACGGGAATGTCAACGGGTGTCATGGATGTATCGATGAATGCTCAAGCGGTTTTGGTAGAAGAAAAATACGGTCGTCCCATTATGTCTTCCTTTCACGCCGTTTTTAGCGGAGGAATGATGATTGGGGCAGTTGTAGGTTCGGTTTTTACCAGATGGGAAATATCGCCATTCACCCATTTCTCCATGATGGCGCTCATTGGGATAGCAGTGATTATTTGGGCTAGCTTCCATTTGATTTATGACCAAAAAACAGCAACGGAAACCGAAGAATCGGGCGGCTTTCAGCTACCTGCCAAGGCAATCGTTGGCATTGGCATTATCGCTTTTTGTGGTATGTTAGGAGAAGGCGCTATGGCCGATTGGAGTACGCTGTACATGAAAGAAGTAGCCTTAGCGGAGGCGGGTTGGGCACCCATCGGATTGGGTGCTTTTTCGTCGGCGATGATGCTAGGGCGGATTTTTGGCGATAAAGGTAGAGTGCTATTTGGAGATGGTAAGTTATTGATAATTAATAGTTTAGTGGCTATGAGCGGAGTGCTACTGTTTGTTGCATTTCCAATGCCCGTATTGGTAATTATTGGGTTGTTTTTAGTCGGTTTAGGACTTTCCGTTATTGTTCCTATCGCTTACAGTAGAGCGGGGGCCATGCCCGGTTTAGCACCGGGAGTGGGTATTAGTATGGTAACGACCATTGGGTATTCGGGCTTTTTGTTTGGCCCGCCGATTATTGGGTTTATTGCGGATTGGCAGACGCTGCGAATTGCTATGATTTTTGTGGTAGCACTATTTATTATAATGACTATTTTGACGGTTTTAAATCAAGTTAAAAGTAGAAAGATTAGTACTGAACCGAAAAATTCAACCGCAAGGCAATATTCTCCCTAAAATCATCGAATTGATTAGCACCGTATCGGTAGTAAGCACCCGCTCCTAAACCAAGATAGACTAGATTAAAGTACTTCACTCTAACTAGGTTTTCTAGCACTAATCCCCCTTCAAAATAGCCGTGTTCTAAAGACTTAAATTCGTTCCGAAAGGGCGTGTCCTCCCGCAAACTACCCAATGCTAAGTTGTGCTCCAAAATAATGCTCGGTTGAAATTTTTTGGTTTTAAAAAGGAGAGCACCAAAATCGTGGCGGAAAAAGAAATAGAGAAATTTATCGGCTACAAATTCGTTGAAGTCCATCGCTTGAAACGTTTGTCCGACGCTTAGAACTTGAAGCCCTCTACCCAATCCGAAAGGACTAAATAATTTAGAAAAGGGCAATGAATTATTAGTGTAACCCATTTCCAATCGGTAAGAAGTTTCTCCCAAGGCCTTTCTTCGAAAAGCGTGGGTGATGGCCAATTGGTATTTCTGATAGTCCCAAGCGCCGTTCCATAAATTATCGAAACCTTTGGTATAGACCAATTCAAAGATAGGAAAACGGGCAAATTCGGTCACTCGACTGCCAAAGACCCGAATGAATTTTTCGTTGTAGGCAAAGCGAGTCTTTAAGCGCAATTCCGTAAAATTATTGGCCGCCTGTGGTTCGGCTTCTTCCAGAAATGGGTCATAAAGCGGTCGAAGTTCTTGTTGTAAAAAGTCGGCTTGGAACTGTATGTATTTAATGGGATAGGTTTGCAGACTCACGCCTTTTGTAACCGCCGCGTCTCGAATACTAGAAAACTGACTATAGTTCAAAACGGAATTATTCTGACCCAAATCCGAAATAGTAGGCGTAAACAAATCGTTTTGGTAATAAAAATTGAGTTGATTGTCTCGGTTTTTATCTAAGAGAAAGCGCACATTTACCCCGTATTTTTTTTGTTTATCCCCAAATCCGTAGGCCCAATAGCCCCCCAATTCAAATCGTTTGGAGAGGCGCTGATTCGTGGTTAGTCCAACGCCTAGGCGAACAATTTCGTAATTGTTCAGTTTGACCGCATCGGTTATATCGTAGTCCACTGGCCCCATTTTGAACCGACTTTTACTTATCATTTCAATAATATCCACCCAACGGTCTAGCTTTATTTCTTTTCCTAGACTGTCCATTTTATGATAAGTGTTCTGCTCTTTCACCGTTAGTTCTTCTTTTCGATACAAGGCCCAAAGAGAATCCTCTCTCGAATAGGCATCTTCATTAATTTTTATTACTTCTCCATTATTGAAGGTGTTTTTTTCAAAAATAGGCGTAAAGTTCACTTCGTCAATGTAGGTACGACCGTACGATTTGATACCCGCAAAGGCCTTGACCAATGGATTGGTGACAAATTCAAAATGCAATTGGTGAGGAAACCAATGTTGGTCGTTTGTCCAACGGTATTGCTGATTAATCTTGAATTGTAATAGGTGGTCATCGGTTGGCTTGGCAATAACATTTTGAATAGCGTACTGATTGCTATTGATGTACAAAATACCTTCGAGGCCCTCAAAATTCTTCCCTTTTCGAGGATGAAAAGCAATGATAAAAACGGTGTCTTTTTGCACAAAGAGCGTATCGGTCAAATTGAAAAAATATTTATTGGTGCTATTGAGACTGAGCGGATTTAGGAAAGGTTGTTCTAAAATGACCAACTCGTCTTTGTAAAATGAGAAAGGTTGAGCCTCGGCACCAATGGCCGCCAAGGGTAATTTTTTAGAACCTGCTACACGATTGACAATTACCTCCTCTTTCAGGTTATGCGCTTTTTTAAAACTACGCTTGGTAACTGATTCTACTAAAATGAGTTCTTGTTGCCCAAAACTTTTATGAAATTTTTGATACGTGAGATATTGATTGCGCCAGTATTTTTTAGTCGTGTCTTTTTGCTGGTAATATTGCTCCAAACTGTCGGTATGCAAATCGTAGCCCACTGCCATTTTGTTATAAGTCCGGCAGGTGTAGGTATCCATTTTTTCGGGCGCATTAATTGAACGGTTCTTTACAGCCTGTCGAATAATTCGATGCGCTGGATTTTCACCTGCTACGACAATTACTTCGGGTTGCTCGTAAGCTGTCGGTTTCAACTGAACTTTCAATGGGTTGGGAAATGGACTTTTTAAAATTAGTTTTTCAAAGCCTAAGTAGCTAAAAGTTAGTGTTTTGACGTCGGATTTGGTAGTGATTTTAAAAACACCGTTTATATCACTCGTTACTCCGTTTCGATTATCATCATTCAGTAGAACATTGACAAAAGGTAGTCTTTCTCCTTGATTGTCGGTAACAAATCCTTCGATGGTTGCTTGTGAAAAAAGAGGGCCAGTAATTCCTAAATATAAAAAAACAAGAATACAATTTAATTTCATCGCAGTTATTTGGGACTATAACGGGTTCCTAAAAATAATCTTTTATGGGTTAATTTTTTAACATTAAAATATGCTAAATAAGCAAACATAATAAAAAATCAGAATCGAAGCAGCCCGTCTGCCGACAGAGGTAGGCGTTTTTCAGCGTCAAAAGCAAGCATTTTTAAGACTTCATACAAAGGATTTTCTTATAAAACTAATTTGATGTAAAAATTTGGTCGGTGCGCTGCACCTTTGAGGTAGTTGGATATTTTGAGCAAGTTTGATACAAGTGTGCTCGCCCCGAATGGGGCTTGAAGAAATAGATGCAGCGCATCGGAAACTTTTGTATCTATTTTCTTATTATCTTTATCATCAGAGGTGCAGCGCACCGACCACATTTGTGAAATAACTTTTTTATAAGGAAACTCTTAGTAGTAACATTAAAATAAATGTCCAAATTTTAGAGTCGAAGCATTCGTTAAAACACTATAAATGAATCGTTTATCTAACGAATACTTCGACAATTTGAACATTTATTTTTATCGCTTTTCTTACTTCATACACGCCTTATTTTGTATTTGCAATTTTAAACTCTACCTTTCCCCAGATTTCATTACAAAATAAAATTTTCTACATGAATTTCACTAGACGAAAAGCAATCAAAACGATGGGCGCAGGCCTCGCCGCCTACGGAATGCTCAACTGGACAGCATGCGCCAACAAAGCCGTAAAATCTAATGTATCAGACACCTCTATGAAAGACCTATTTTTCAAAATTTCTTTGGCCCAGTGGTCCTTACACCGCACCTTTTTTGGTGAAGTTAACTTTCTAACCTTTGCCAATGCCCTTCAAACCGACCCCGATTCGGTACTAAAAGGAAAGCGAGACCCGATTGATTTTCCAATGATAGCCCGTAAGGAATTTGGGGTTGATGCGGTCGAATTTGTCAATACTTTTTATTATGGAAAAGTTAAAGACAAACTTTATATGAAAGATTTGAAAGACCGCTGTAATTCCGAAGGCGTTCAACCTGTTTTAATTATGTGCGATGCTTTGGGCAACTTAGGCGACACCGATGCTGCTAAACGAAAAGCTGCCGTTGAAAATCATTATCCATGGGTGGAAGCCGCTAAATTTTTGGGATGCCACTCCATTCGAGTGAACGCTGCGGGTGAAGGTACGGCGGACGAGGTGCGCGACGCCGCCGTCCAAGGATTGGGTAGTTTAAGTGAATACGGCGCCAAAAGTGGCATTAGCGTTATCGTTGAAAATCATGGCGGATACTCTTCCGACGGACAATGGTTAGCTTCCGTGATGCAGCAAGTAGGAAGTGACAACTGCGGCACGTTGCCCGATTTTGGCAATTTTTGTATCAAACGCAAAGGATGGACGGAGTGTGAAGTGGAATATGACCGGTATCAAGGAATGCGAGAGTTGATGCCTTTTGCCAAGGGCGTAAGTGCCAAAACCCACGACTTCGACGCCGACGGCAACGAAATCCACACCGATTTTCGTAAAATGCTACAAATCGTGAAAGATGCGGGTTACACGGGCTACATTGATATCGAATACGAAGGTCGAAAATTGAGTGAACCCGACGGTATTCGAGTGACCAAAAAATTATTGGAGCTAGTGGGCGCCGAGTTGAGTTGAGTAATCAGTGTCGGAGTACTTATTTGCACTTTCTATTCATCAATAAAATAGGTTCAGTGGTTCCAGCACATCGAGTGCTGGAACCACATTCTAAACGGAAAAATAT
>JBCCQK010000462.1:0-6842 GCA_039024375.1 Bacteroidota bacterium | reverse complement strand
TGGCGGTGAATCAAATGTAATGCTGAAAGCGACAACAAGGACAAATACATAACTTTGTGTGACCAAACTCAAAAATTATGTATAAGTTTTGTCCAAGTTGTCATAGTACAAATATAAAAAAGAATGGCCATACTCACTATGGCAAGCAAAATCACCAATGTAAATGCTGTGGTCGTCAGTTCGTATTGAATAATAAGCATACGAAGTCGGAATGGCTAAAAGCCACCATAAAAAAGGCATTAAAAGAACGTTTATCCCTAAGTGCTATCTGTCGCACTTTCGGAGTGAGTTTAAATTGGTTACAGGCTTTTGCTCATACTTTATGGAAACAAACGCCTAGAGATTTAGGCTTGTCCATAGATTTGGTTAAGCGGATAAAAAAGCTACAAGTCTTTGGTCTTCAAGCAGATGAACTATGGTCATTTGTTCATAAAAAAGCACAAAAGAGATGGATATGGGTTGCTTATGACCCTGTGCATCGCTTGGTAATTGCCTATCATATTGGAGGTAGAGGTAAGCAAGCAGCCCTACAATTTTGGAATAAAATTCCAATGCTTTTGCGAGGTTGTTATTTTGAAACAGACCATTGGGATGCCTATCGCAGCATCATACCAAAAGAGCAACACAAGGTTGGAAAAGACCTAACCTTTTACATTGAAGGATTCAATGCCACCATTAGAGCTAGAGTCAGTCGGCTAGTTAGGAAATCGCTTTCTTTTTCCAAATTGGACGAATGGCATAATCTAGCAATCAGCTGGTTTTTCTGGCAGTTTAATTTAGAACGCCAGCATTACATTTGATTTACCGCCAAACTTATTAATTATCATATTTACGTTTTGTACCCTTCTCTCTTATGGTCAAAATGAGGCCAACCGAATTGAAAGAGAAGGCTTTGTATTTGGTTTTGGAATAGGCGGCGGTGTCATCAGCGTATCTGATAGTGACCAAGAAATACCTTTCGACGAAGGTCAAGGCGGCGGCAGTTTTCCCAATTTGAAAGCGGGCTGGATGGTCAATGACCGCCTAGCTATTCTAGGAATGTATGCTGGAATGGGCTACGAATACGAAGGCAAAGACCGAAGTTTTGACGCATTGATGCCATCTGTGCAATATTGGGTAAAAGACCGATGGTGGGTCAATGCTGGTGCAGGTCTAGCTATGGATTTTCCAGCCATCTACGAAAACAACATTAAAGACGAAGATTGGAATTTTGGTGGAGCCGTTGCCTTCAGTACAGGGATTGAATTAGTGCAAAAGAAAAACTTCGCGCTAGACCTGCAAACCCAATTACAGATGGGATGGGCCAATTTAGATAATGGTAGAGACCGAGAGGTTGTTATGCTCTCTATCGGAGTAGGATTTAATTGGTATTAAAAATGATATTGCTGCTAACGATGGCATGTTCTAGTACGAAAAGATTAAAATAATGATAAAAAATAAGAAAGCCAAGTTGATTGCCCGCATTTTATTGCTCATTGGAACAGTAATATCCCTATTTTTTGTACCATGGATTTTGGTAAAGGCATGGATTTTACCGCTACCCGATACCATTCAAGCGCAAGTAGCCGAGGCAATTGGTCATGGGTTCGATGGTATGATTGTTTACGTAGACCAAGCAGGAAAACTGCCCGCATTTTATACAGGTGGTTGGAAAGATAGAGCAAACAAAATACCCGCCAACCCAAAATCACTCTTCAAAATTGCTAGTATCAGCAAACTTTATTCAGTGGTGGCTGCCACCAAATTGGTAAAAGAAAATCGTTTATCTTTTGATAAAACGCTCATAGATTATCTACCATCACTGAAAGGAAGAATTGAAAATGCGGAAAAAATCACCTTGAAGATGATGATTCAACACATTGCCTCGGTGAGTAAAACCTTTGCGGGGGCAGCCGTTGTCAAAGCCATCGAACAAGGACTTTTTACGATGGAAACCAATATCAACGATTTATTGCCTGTAACGCTAGTTAATCCCAAACAGTCAAATGCCGCCATTAAAGTTAAGCACTTGGTAACGCACACTTCGGGGCTTTTGGACAATGCGCCTTTATATTTGGCTACCAATTGGTACATTTTACCAGAAGAAGACCTAGCTACCGAAGGGGCCAAAACCTTGATGAATCAAATTGGCATTGAAGCGGGAGAAGCAGTTGAATTGGGCGATTTTTTAGCGGAATATTTTTTGGAAGATGGCGACTTATATTTCGGTGATAATTTTGCCAATACCGCTCCCGGCAGCAATTGGGCTTACTCCAATTTAGCAACGGGATTAATGGGATTTATCATTGAGACAGCCTCGCTCTTCTCAACTGTTTTACTTAGTATAGCCCCAGAATTGGGAATGAATGACTTACTCTATTTTGCCTACTCCCTTATTCAAAAACAAAAAGATTTGCATCAACATGTTACAGAAATCGAAAGGGTTTTCTCACCTAAAACAAAAAAATTAGATGAGAAAGCCCTTCAAAAAGCGATTGATTTGTCCTACTATCAATCTGATTTGTCCTAATTACTTACCTCATATCTCTTTTATTTTTATCGCATTCCTATCAGTTGTACAACTTTCAATTATATGAGATTTTTACTGTTTTTTACCCTCCTGTTACCACTCTATTCGTATACCCAAACAGACTCTATTCCAATTATCCTGCAAAGCAAAATAAATCATTCAGGCAAACATAAGGTTCACAGCATCCTGTTTTACTTGGAAAAATTGGATGAAGATTTTCTTTTCCACGAAGGCTTCGGCTTGACAAAAAAGAAGGGAGAAATAGTTTCAAAAAATGCTCAATTCAGAATTGCCAGTATCACTAAACCCTTTGTGGCAACCATAGTTTTGCAATTAGTAGAGGAGGGAAAACTGCGATTGGACGACAAAATTTTTGAGTATTTAGAAGCAATTGATTATCTCAATTTTGAAAACTTCCATTTTTACAAAAACAAATCTTACGCAAAAGAGATAACTATTCATCATTTATTGGCACACAGAAGTGGCCTAGCAGATATTTTTAACGATAAAGGATTTCGATTTTATTCGGGTGTTTTTCTGAATAGAAAGAAGCAGTATGCACCCGAAACGATAGTCGGGAAATACTTTCAATATGGCTTGAATCGGGGGGCTCATTTTGTGCCGGGAAATGATTTTTACTATTCGGATATGAATTATGTTTTGCTTGGTTTATTGATTCAGCAAATAGAAGGCATTTCCTTAGCGGAGGTTATCAAAACTAGAATTTTGGAGCCATTAAATATGAAGGATACTTATCTGGAATTTTACGAATCCACCAAAGGAAATTGGCAAAGAGTCCACCAATACATCAAGAAAATGGATATGACTAAAATGAATACATCCTTCGATTGGGCAGGTGGCGGTTTGGTTTCTACAAATGTTGATTTGGCAACTTTTATCAAAGCCTTATTTACTGGTCAATTAATCAGCAAAGCATTGTTGCAAAAAATGACCACTATGAAATTTACCCAAGAGTATCATAACCGCTATGGCTTAGGCTAACTTCACCTACGCCACCAAATGGTATTATGACCAAAGCCAAACCCGAAGATTGGTCTTTTTGTCTCTACATTTTTTGCAACCTATTTTAATGTGCTTGGTTTTTCCAACGTACTGGCTAAGTATCACCCTTTTTTCGGGTTATACCGTCACCGCTGCTTTTATGACCAACTCCATAAAATATCCTCAAAAGCAGTTAACAATAGGCGCTTCTCTCTCTTTATTGGGCTTGCTAGCGTTACATAGTTTAGATTTCCAGTTACCCTTAACTGTACTGTTACTGTTGACACTGTTTCTATTAAAATTACCCCTTTCTTTTTCTGTCAAATGGTATCGACTAGAAAAGTTTAGCAATCAATAATTCAAAATCACCCGACTGTACATTATTTTTTAATCACCCCAATCTTTTGAGTTAAGCAGTTGTGTTTAACCTGAAAGATTATTGTCAAAATTTAACCTTATGCAAAAATCAATTTTATTTGCTATCATCTTAGCCCTATTTGCTTTCACATTCATTGCTTGCGACGACGATGACGAAATCACACCCACACCCAATCCAACGCCCATCACCGCAAAAGCGGCCTTAACGAGCGCACTAGAAGAGGTGGTGGACGAAACCGAAATTCCGGGGTTCACCGTAGCCATTGTTAAAAATGGTGCATTGGCCATCCAATCTTCTTTTGGTTACGCCGATATAACAAGCAATAGCCCCTACACCAATCAGACGACTCAAACCATTGGTTCTATTAGCAAAACCTTTATTGGGGCTGCAATGGTTAAAGCCATCGAAGAAGGCTACTTCACTTTAGATACCGATATTAATGAATTATTGCCCGTAGAACTGGTATCTGTTTTATTCGGCTCTTGAAAAAAAAATATTATTTAAGTAATAATTTACTCATTTGTTAATTTCTTAATAAAAAAATTACGTTAAAGTAAAATAATTATCAATAAAAAAGTCCTGCACTTTTTGCAGGACTTTGCAAAGTTATTAATTCTCTATCAATCTTCTTTATCCAAGGCATTACTACTTGTAACCACATTAAGCCCCGTTTTACTCTCGAATCGCTTTCTTGATTCTCCTGCAATATATCCTGCTTGCCGAGCAACATCTTCATTTTCTCGGTAACCTTGCGCATCGTGCTTTTCTGATAATTCTTTTGCAGTCACTTCTGCGAGGATGATATATATGAGTTCAAGTGTACTCATATTATCTCGAATGTTATGCTTTCTTGCTAAGCCCTTTATTTTTTTGTGCTCGGCTACGGTCAAATCAAAAGTTCCTTTCGATATAATATTAGTCAAAAATGCGTACTCTTTATTGGAGGTAATGCCTGCGGCTTGCCAGCGCTGGGTCAAACTATTTCTGACATTCATACTCCTTATTCGGGCATCAATCCAATCATCATTCATACCTTTATCCCGATAGTGGTCGTACACTTTACTAATTAACAATTCGGGATTTTCCGTTTCCTGCATATTTTGCTCCCCAGCATTAGCCAACCACATTTTGAATGGCTCGACCGAGGGCGAAGGTATAGATTGAATCAACCGAAGTAGGGTTTCTCTAGTAGCACAATCCGTTGCGTATCTTTTTCCATCGGATGCCTCTAGTTTCAGTTTGTGACAATCCGTCACAACCTCACTTCCTTCATCATCTAAACGACTTCGCAGTTTTCGCCAATAGGCACTCGGATTGGTTGAATCCGTAATTGCTCCGACAATATCTATAACGGAATACCAAGTTTGCCCAGCATGGTCAATTGTACGAATGTCGTAGTTTCCAAAGTTTAAGATTTCCATTGTAAATTAGTTTAAGTCCAGTAAACAAGATACATCAAAGACGTACCCATTAGTTGAATAGTGGTTACTCCCCTACCCTACTGGCTTTCTACATTGTCCGTTATTTCTTTTTTCCTTTTTTGAATAATTGCTGAAATTCCATAGCCGTAATTCCTTTAGACAACATTCGATTATCCCATTTATTGGGTGATTTTGCTTGCAATAATTTCTTACGTTGTTGAATCCGCTCCATGATTGCCGAAAAATGGTCACCTTGCTCAAATACTTTCATCTTCAAAAACCAGACGACTAAAGTTCCTGCCTTAGCTCCTTCTGCCTCTTGGTTCGTTTTTTTTTCAAAAATTTGCAACACTTCATCGAAATACCAATCTTCAAAACAGACAAATTCCGAGCTTTTGACCTTAGCTATCATTTCCAGAGCAACCCCATCGGCTATACCATAAGCAACCAATTTATCAAAAGCAAGTGTTTGCGCATAACTCAATTCCGCTAACTTTAGTCCCTCAAACAAACTTTTCTGTTTGGTCCTTTTTTGGCGAGGTCTTTTATCCCAAAATTCAAACACTACGGAGGCAATACTTCTACCCTTCTTTAGTGGTTTATAATTGACTTCAATACTAGTATGCTCGTTGATTTCCTTAACAATCACGTCTAACACTTTTTTCCGAAGATTTCTGTAGTCTTTATATTTACCCTCAACCCCTAATAGCCCTTTTAAATCATCTAGCTCGTACTGCAAGGTTGATTTACTTTGGTACTTCGCCATTCTATCCCGATGCGCTCGAAATACCTGATACATTCGGATAGAAAAAGTTGATTTCAGCGGGATGACTTCCAAAAAATTAATCGAAACGTATTCCCGAAGGTTTAACAAAAAGGGTTGAAGAGATTGAGAAAACAAAAATTGGATAGCGGCATTACCATCCTCATCCTTCATCGGCATGATATGCTGAAACCAGTTGATATACCCAGACAACATCCTACCGTTTATCTCAACTTCAGTAGGTAGATAGATACCTTTTCGAACTAAGCGGTCACGCAATAATTCTAATTCCTCATACAGCCCACCCCATTTTTTAGCATCACCTTTCAATACCTTTTCAAGTTCCCTAACGCTTACAGTCTGTTCGATTAGATTTTTTTGACGGATAGGGTCTATCTTTGAAACCAAAAACAGAATAACTTTGGATTCGCGAGCACTAAGTTGGTAACGAGCATTATAAACAAACTGGTTGTCAATCCTCGCAATATGAGTAATATCGGAAGTCATTTTTTTTGAAGGTTGTGTAGTGAAAATGGTATTTGACCAATTCAAATCCCATAGTAGTTTGTCATTTCAATGTGAAATTAAAACTAAAGTGTACTAATACCAAAAAAAAAGTACTCATTTATTTACACCGTTCCCTGTTTAGGTACTCATGTAGAGTGACAAAACTCCCCTACCCCTTCCCTGTTTAAGTACTCATATCCCTGCTTAGGTACCCATATATCCCTAACTAGGTACTCATATCCCTATATATATGCCCCGAAT
>JBCCQK010000461.1:0-6845 GCA_039024375.1 Bacteroidota bacterium | reverse complement strand
GGAGTGGGATGTTTATCAACAATGGCTGCATTCAATTCTAATTTTATAAAAAATAATTTTCTAGCCCTATGCACCAGTTAGATACTATAGATATTGAGGTTTTGAAGTTGCTGCAGCAAGATGCTAAATTAACCATCAAAGAAATTGCAGCGCAACTGAATTTATCGACGACCCCCATTTTTGACCGTATGAAAAAAATGGAAAAGCAAGGTATTATCGACCGCTACGTAGCGTTGGTGAACCCCGCAAAAGTGGGGCAAAAATTGTTCGCTTTTGTCCACATTTCTTTGAAAGAACACAGCCGTTCGGAAGTAGAAAAATTTATTGACCAAGTGGTTCAATTTAAAGAAGTGGTCGAGTGTTATCATATTTCTGGCGAAGCGGACTTCATGCTAAAAGTGGTATTGGCCAATATTGAAGCGTACAACCAATTTGCCCTAAATAAATTATCGAGGGTCAGTAATATTGGAAAAGTAGAATCTAGATTCTGTCTATCGGTCCGAAAATATTCGACGGAGATTCCGTTGTGAGGTTTTGGGAAGTGTCGGGATGTGAAAAATTCATTCCTCAAATGGAATCATTATCGGTTTTACAATCATTGTGGAATTGTTATTTGTTATTGGTTATTCGTCCAGACGTTGACCAGTCAACATCTAAACGAATAACGAATAACGAATAACGAATAACCATCACAAATGTCCAAAATAAAAGTATTCGTAGTAGAAGATGATACGTTGTTCGCCAATCAGTTAGAAATGTACCTGGACGAACTGGGCTACTGGTTGGTCGGAACGGCGGACAATGCAAAAGATGCGGTGGAAATGATTGCGGCGGTACGGCCCGATTTGATTTTGATGGACATCCATTTGAAAGAACGTAAAGATGGAGTGGATATTGCTAGACGTATCAAGCACTTTAATCAAGCGCCGATTATATTTATTTCTTCGTTGGACGATGCGGCTACTTACGAACGAGTGAAGTCCGTGCTGCCCATCGCTTTTTTGAACAAACCCGTTTCGAAACAAAAGCTTAAAAGAACGATAGAACTCATTGTCAATCAAATCCGTCAGTTGACCATTGCTCCCGTAAATAGGAGTCCCGATACGCCACTGCATATTTCAATTAAAAACCAGCAGCAAATCGAACGCTTGGAGTTAAAAGATTTAATAAGTGTAGAGGTGTTGGATAAACGTTGCCAACTGAATTTGGTGAATCGCACGATTGAACTTCGGACGCCGCTCAAAGATTTGCAAAAAAAATTACCCCCTGTGCTCTTTTTACAGACTCATCGCAGTTTTGTGGTCAATTTGCAGCACATTAAGCAGGTTAATTTGGCGGACCACATCATTTTTCTTTCCAATGGTTCTCACGTTCCGTTGAGTCGTTCTTATCGAGAAGCCGTAATTGCACAGTTGAACGTGGTGTAGTTTGAATGATATTGGCGCCGTTGAAACTTCCATTCATCCCTCGAAAATTGCATTCTACGTCATTTTGACAATATCTATTTAGCGGGTAAGTATATTTGTTTGTAAGATTTTAGACCCAAACAATCTGAACTACCCGTTGACGAATGAATTTATTTTCCTGAAAACTTAATGAGTGAGTACGATTAATGCTCACTCCAAAATCTTTAACAAAAATGATTAAAAAGACGATTGTTTTTCTATTATGCTTAACGGTTGGGTTGACCACAGCCAATGCCCAATTATTTAAAAATCAAAAAAAGCGAGCCGAAGAACGGGCTAAGCAACGAGCGGAACAAAAAGCGCAAAACAAAGTGGACCGAACCGTGGACGAAGCGGTCGATGAGGCTTTTGGTAAAATAGGTAGTTTGTTCAAAAAGAAAAAGCCCGCCGAATCCGAATCTACTCCCGAAACGGATACGGACGACTCCACTTATGACGACGAGGACGAACAGATGGCAGAAGATATTTCGGATAATATAATGAGTATGCTCGGTGGTGGAAAATCTCCATCGGAACTGGGCTTACCCGATAAATACGTCTTTGATACCTACGTTAAATCGACAATGACGACGATTAACAAAAGGGGTAAAAAAGATTCGCAACCGATGAATTACTTGTTACCCAGCAACTCGGATTACGTAGCCTACCAAATGGAAGAAGAGGGAGAACAAGGAATGGGCGTTATCGACATAAAGCGAAAGAAGATGGTGGGACTCGTTACTACCGAAGGAATGTCGATGGCCACGGTGATGGATATGGAGGCCATAATGGAATCGGCAGCCGATTATCAAGACGAGGAAGAAATGGCTAATGATATGGAAGACTTTAAGATTACGAAAACGGGTAAAACCAAGACCATTGCGGGCTACGAATGTGAGCAGTTTTTGATTAGTGGCGATGATGTGGAAGGAGAGATTTGGAAAGCCCTCAATTTCGACGGTGTCGATTTTATGAGTATGGGCGCCGAAATGGGAAAAATGATGCAGCAGCAAAACAAGTCGATGAAACTACCCGATGGTTACGCCGAGTTGATGGGAAGTGGCTTCTTGTTTGAAGGGACTTTTGAAGACAAAAAGCGAAAGGAAACGACGATGATACAAGTACAAAGTGTAGAGAAAAAGCGTAGCGAAATTGATTTGACGAAGTATCGAATGATGGACTTTAACGGATTTATGAAGAAGTAAGGTAGAAGACAGAGTGCTATGCTGTCAGCCATACGGCCTGTACTGGGGAAGTCAGACCATTGCGTTGTCTGACATCTGTCTTCTACTGAATAGTCATGTAACCCCAAAAAAAATAGCAGATAGGCTTTTAGTCCTGTCTGCTTTCTTTTTGCATTTATCTGTTTATGTTTACACTGAAATTTTTCGTAAGGAAAGTGGTTCCAGCAATCGAAGTGCTGGAACCACTACATCTATTTGGAATAGACTCTAGTATTAACATTGATGAATTTTTGCCCAGTCAAACTGTAAACTGTTCACCGTCTTCCTTACGGAAAAATACCCATCGCCAAATAATCGCTCCCCATCTTTTGAATGGCGCTGACAAATGCGGCCGTCCTCAAATCTGTTACTTTCTTCTTTTTTCGCATAATTTCTCGAATCTGGTCGTAGGCGGTAACCATGGTTTCTTCCAAGCCAGAGCGGACTAAATCAATTTCGTCGCCTCCTTTGGTTAGGAAGATTTTCTCTTGGGTGCCGACCGTTTTACCCGTCATTTTTTCAACCATTTCCACCAAGTTCAAGTAGGTGTTCTGATTGAAACGTTTGTCCATGCGTCCGAACCGCATGTGCGACAAGTTTTTTAACCACTCGAAGTAAGAAACGGTCACTCCACCCGCATTCAAGAACAAATCGGGAATGATAACAATGCCTCGCTCCAATAGTATTTTTTCGCCGTCGGCCGTAATGGGACCGTTGGCCGCTTCGGCGATAATTTTTGCTTGAATTTTATGGGCGTTTTCGATGGTAATTTGATTTTCCAATGCGGCAGGCACTAGAATATCACATTCAAAGTTAAGTCCTTGCCAGCGGTCTTCTTTAGAGAGTTCGTGCGTTGCATCGGGGAAGCCGAGGAACGTGCCGTGTTCTTTTCGGTAGGCGATAATCTTGTGAATGTCCATTCCGTCGGGATTATAAATGGCTCCTTCTACTTCGGTGACGCCGACAATGATAGCATCCCCTTCATCTTGGGAAATCGTAGCGGTATGCGACCCAACGTTGCCTAGCCCTTGAATGACCATTTTCTTTCCCGCCATCCCTGGAGATAGGCCCAATTTTTTCATGTCTGCTGCTTGGTTCACCAACGAACGGATTCCGTAGAAGACGCCTCGTCCCGTAGCTTCCACTCGCCCTTGGATGCCATTCAAGTTAGCGGGTTTTCCCGTAACGCAGCCCGCTGCGTCAATATCGTTTCCCTTAAAGGTTCGGTAGGTATCATAAATCCACGCCATTTCCTGTCCGCCCGTTCCGTAGTCGGGGGCGGGTACGTCAACGGATGGGCCGATGAAGTTTCGGTTGATGAGTTCCATCGTGTAGCGGCGGGTCACTTTTTCTCTTTGAAATTGCGTCAATTCCCAAGGGTTGATTCGGACGCCCCCTTTGGCACCACCAAAAGGAACATCGACGATGGCGCATTTGTAGGACATCAAAGTGGCCAGCGCCATGACTTCCTCTTGGTTGACGTGATTGCTGTACCGAATACCGCCTTTGGTAGGCATTCGGTGGTGCGAATGTTGCACTCGATACGCCTCAATGATGCGGTACTCTTTGCCAAATTTGACGGGAAAATTCATTCGATAGATGGCGTTACAGTGGCGGATTTGTTCTAATAATCCAGCGTGTAAGCCCGTGTGGGGTGCTGCTTTGTCGAAATATTGCTGCACACTCCCCAAGAAATTAGGTTCTTTCTTAGCCATTAGAAAGTTAATTGGTTAGGTGTTAAAAAAGTATTTGGGACAAGAAAACAGCATCTACCCAAAATAAATCATAGTCGCTTTTGTAATCATTGTGAGATTGTTATTGGTTATTTGTCTAAACGTTGACGGTCACCACCTTAACAAACAACTTGAATCAAACATTTTTTATTCAATAACGACCAGTTTGGATAGGTTGGTTTTACCTGTTCTCTAAAAAAGCTGCTAATTACAAAGAAAAAGTCATTAGTCCTTCATTTGTTTCTCTAAGTCTCGAACTTTTTTGTCGAGCGAAAAGAGGTAGGCGATAATTCCAATAAAAATAGCGACAATTACCCCAACTACGACGTAGATTTTGCCGATACTCCGTAGAAAGTCAGGATTGTTATTTTGTGCGGATAGGGTAGTAGTGAGAAGCAAGAGGACCAAGAATGTACTGGCTGTTTTGATATTTTTCATAGCTACGTTAAGTAGGAAGTGAAGTGTAAGATACAAGTTATGGGGCGGATACGTTGTGCGCTCTAGGAACTTTCCATAAGCGTACGCTACCGTATGGTCGGACACGTCTGTGCATACCTTTGTGGTAAAAAAATGAGTGCTAAGCAGTTAATATTATTCTTCGTTTTCTATCAAATAATCCCGAATTAAAGCTAGTCGATAGCGCAAATCTGAAATCCACAATCCTAATAAGGTCATTCCAATAATCGTAGGATAGAAGACCATCCGCATGGTGCTATCCAAATCTTCTCCTCCAAACCCGGGATTGCCACCATTGCCGGGATGTAAACTATCGACCAATCGAGGAATAATAAATAATAGGGGAATGATAGAGGCAAAGGCGAATATGTTATAAACGGATGTCAATTTGGCCCGTTGCGCATCGTCTTGAAACGAACTTCGGAGTACAAAATAAGCCAAATAAATGAGCATAAAAACGGCCGTCATATTCAACTTAACGTCCGTAGTCCACCAAGTTCCCCAGGTATTTTTGGCCCAGATGGAACCCGTTGCGCAGCCTAGCAAGCCATATACTACGCCAATACCGATGAGGGAGTTGGCTCGGTGGTCGTCTTTCAAAACGCCTTTGTTCAGATAACGTACACTGTAAAAAACGCCAATCGCCAATAGAAGAAACATGGCGAACCATAACGAGACGTGAAAATAGATATTCCGAATCGTTTCTCCCAGTATATTTCGGTAGGGAAAGGCAAAACCCTCGTAGGGGAAAAGGGATTCAATGGGGGTTTGCTTCCATAATTGCTCGCCTTGAGTCACCGAAATTGCACTTTGCTTAATCGCTACGGCACTAGGTAAGACGGAAGTACCATCTATTTCGTTATTCGCAACGAGTGTCATGGTTGCAATGGAATCTTCGGTGGGTAAAAATTGGGGAAGGTCGAAAGTCGCTTTGAGGAAATTAGCCGATATGGGTTCTAACTTCGTGGCAGTCATTTCATAGTCATTGAGTTTGAGCCAAACCCGCTGCTTTTCGGCCGAGTCGAAATGCGTATTGTACCCCTCTATCGTTAAATCGAGCGTTGTGCCCGCTTTTCCATTAAACGGATAAACACTCGGTAGTCCTGGCTTGAGTGGGGTAAGGATGCCGAAGAAAAAACCGTAAAGAATGAGCGCAATGCCCAAAAATTTCCACCAATGTTCTTTTATCATTGTTTTAGTGATTAGAGACTAGTGATTAGTAATCGGGAACTAGTTACTAATCACTAGTCACCAGTCACTAACTTACTAGTCTTTCCATAAAAAAGGAAATAAGATGATTACTAACCCTAATAGGATAACATTTATTCCCATTAAGCGGTAAACGTCATCCACGTAGGCGGTGTCAAAGACTAGATTGAGTGCGTTTGCTGACAGTTTCATTAAGGTTCCTAAAATAGGTAAAATAATAGGAAACGTTAGAATAGCCATCAAAGTTGAACTGTTATCTGCTTTGGACGCTATCGCCGAAACAAAAGTAAAGGTAATAGAAAAACCGAGGCTACCCAACACTAGTATCGTCCAAAATAATGGCAATCTTTTTACAGGGCTTTCGTAAACGACCGTCATGGTTAGATAGGTCAACGTTGCTAGCAGCAAAAGCAAGCCGACGTTGTACAGCATTTTAGCTAGAATTACCGACAGTGGATGCGCTAATTGGTAATAGTATAGCTGCCGATTACTATTTTCTTGCACAAAACTCTTAACTACGGCATTGACCGAAGCGAACAGCACAATTATCCAAAAAAGGATGTTCCAAACGGGCGGGCGAATACTACCCGTACTGATAAAAACGATGAAAACGGTGGAGAGGACGTATAATAAAATTCCTCCGATAGCGTAGCGTTGACGCCATTCTAGTAACAGTTCTTTTTTTAGTAAAAATAAAGTCTCCCTAAAAACTTGCATGGGGCAAAAATAGGAAGACTGCTGGAATTGGATTGGGTATTTTTAAGGAAAGTCGAAATTTC
>JBCCQK010000460.1:0-6854 GCA_039024375.1 Bacteroidota bacterium | reverse complement strand
GTGGCTCATGCCGTAAAGCATGAGACACTACCTTACTTAATTTTAAATAATTAATGTTCATATTGTCTAATTACTAAAAACAGTTTGAGTTCCTGACTGTCGAACAGTGTTCGTGCCAGTACTGGTCAGATTATTTCTTTTTAACTGACCGCTTAGCAAATTTTCATAAAGTTCTTGTCCAGTCCTATTAACAACATTCCATTGACTCCTAGGAATTCCTGCTTTCGTCAAAGTGACAGATGACCGAGTATTTAACATTAGAGTATTGCCTTCTCTTACTACCACATCAATAGGTAAATCGCCAGTTGATAATTTTCCTGATTGTAATGCTCCCACTGCATCATCAATCGTCTTGATAGATTGACCTGCCGATTCACTCAGTATTTTCTGCCCTGTTTTGCTAAAACTATTGCTAAAAGTTGTTTGCGCCCATGCCCCTTTTTCGATATTCATACCTGCGGTTGCAATATCATCAAGCGCTCTTAATCCATCATCCGCCAAATTAGCTAAAGTTGGTCCTAAGGCTGCCGATTTTCCGAGCCCACTTAACATTTGTCCGCCTGCCTCTGCGGTCATCATCACATTCAGCGTAAACCCAATTAAGTCACCTGTAGCTAATAATGCCTCTGTTGTTTGCGGACTATAATGTTCACTAAGCGTCTGGGTAGTATTCGCCGCAGCTTGGTTATAGGCTTGTTGTTCTTCTTGTGCTGCAATGTATTCGTTAGAAAATGGTCCTGTTGTACCAGTCTGCGGGTCATATTTTTGCAGCCCCCATAAATCTATATGTCTGACTGGCTCATTCTCCGCATAATTGAAGGGCGAAACATACGGGAAGCTACTCGCAATGGGGTCGACCCCGATAAAGACTGGCACATCTCCACTCGTATAATACCTCGCCCCAAAATCCATCCACCCCAATCCAAAATCCGAAATCGCTTCCTTAAAATTGTATAAACGTTTGGTCTTAAAATTCGTTGTAAAATCACCCTTCATCGGATAACCAAACGGATATTGCTGGTGCTGCGAAACGACTTCGGCCACACCGTTACCATCGTCTTTGAACACCACCTGCGTGGACATCAGATGGTTTTTGAGAAAATATTGGTAATCACTTTTGACACCGTTTTCAAAGGTCAATTTACTATTTTCTAAATAAATGGTGGCCACCGTATCGTTTTCGTATTCGATGGAGCCAAAATAGTCTAGTTTTTTGATGATATTTCCATTACGTTTTTGCAATCGTTGCAGCTTCTCGCCCGAACCGCTTCGTAGCCATTCAATCATGTTACCATTGGGAAATGTTATTCGATACGGCTGATTCCGATAATTATACAAAATGGAAATACCCAAATGGGGGTCGAACGTTCGATTGCCATTGGCGTCAAATTGATAGCTTGCACTACTTCTTTCCACGAATCCATCCGTTTCAAATCCACTTTGGGGACAACCCTCTATTTTCGCTGTAAAGTTTGTTCCTGCCTTCGCATGAAAACCTGCTTTTAAGGTTATTGCTGTTCCCGCTTGAAAAGTAATATCGGCATTATCATTAACGATATTATCGGCGGTAATGGTTTGCTGCGTGGCGTGTAATTCTGTATTGTCCAACTGCTGATGCACCACTTTATCCGTTGGGCAGGGCGCACTGTCCGTAATCGTTTGCAGTTTGTTGGTACCCGATTGCAGCGTGAAGCCCATATTATCAATTACTTGGGCCGTGAAGCTACTCCCGTCGCTGTAAACGCCCCTTCTCGTGATGTTTGTAAAATTACCTCGCTTGTCAAATCCGTACGTCGTTCCGTAAGCGTTATTGTTTAGATTGTAATTGGCGGCAGTAACTCGGTTCTGTTCGTCGTAACTGTACCCATATTGCTGCAACACCCCACCTTTAAACCGCCAACTCAAACTCGCAATATTCCTATCATACTGCGCCGCCGCACCCAAACTCGGCACCCCTTGGTCGTAGCCAATTTGCAGCGAAAATAAGTCCGTGGCGGACATCGTCTCGTTGATGCCTTTTAAAAAGCGATTGGGCTGATACGTATAATCAACTTGTTGTAAATAACCGCTCGATTGTAAGCCACCCAAGAACTTCGTTTTCACCAAATCCTTGATGTCGTACGCTAAACTGCACAAATCCTTAGAGAAAGTACCAATTCCAGAAATCGTGTGACTGGCTAGGGTTTTTCTTCCTTGATGGTCAAAACTATTTTTGTCTTGAGTCACAAAACTTAAATTGAACCCTGGGTTGGTATGGTAATGAAAACGAGTAGCCCGAACGGGGTTGTCCGCAAAATCGTATCTGGGAATGATTCTGTCAAATCCACCCAGATGATTGTCCGCATCCACCTGCTTAACTCGTCCAAATTCGTCGTATAAATTGATGCTCAACAAGCGAGTCGGTCTCGCTACATCACCGTCCAATATGGCCGTTTCGGTGTAGTGGATTTTGCCTTTGTAAATGGGGTCGGATTGGGGATTGGGCGGGGCGATGTCATTGCCGTCTTCGTCCACAAATTGCTGTTGGTCTTTAGGGATAACGATGTCTTTGATGCCCGCAAAACTGCTGCTGCTTTGCCCGTCCCAAAAGTTCTTGACCCATATTTCTTGAACCGTGGTTGGACTAATATTAAGCCCAATCTTTTTCGGTCGGCCGTATTCGTCGTATTCCGTCACCATCCATTTTCCGTCGGCTCTGAGATTCCCGTGCCGCATCGCAATCGGCAGATTCCGTGCGTCGTACAGCGTTTCAATCTTTTCCATATCGGGGATTTTCAACTCTAGCACGTTATCTTCGCCCGAATACAGATAACTAAAAATCAACCCCGCATCATTCGCCGTGGCCCCCGGTGGAATAATCAAACTTTCCCGTTCCTTTTTGTCGTAAGTCGTAAACAAATTGGTCTGCTCGCTACCCGATTGATTTTGGCGGCGAATCAAAATGGGTTTACCCCGCTTATCGCTAAACAGGATTTTTCTGTCGCCCGTCTGCGTCCCACTCCCATCGGGTTCAATCGTCGTAATCGTACTCAATTCCCCAATGGCGTAAGTCAGCGACGTGCCCGGTATCGTAATCGCCGCCTCGTTTTTCCCGTAAAGCGTATGCGTCGGATACCAAGCGGGCGGTGTCACTCGAACGGGGCGATTCATTGGTGATGCTTCGTATTCCGTCAAAGTGAACGGCGTACCGTTCGGAACGGCTTGAAAAGACCCGTCCGAAAAATTACTGGCAAACGGTTCAAAGGTCTTTCGAACTCTACCTTGATTGTCGTACGCCACCGCCGTAATCACATCTTTGGGACTCGCCGCATCGGGGGAATGTTTGACTTGATTGGTTTGTTCTAAGCGACCCAACCCATCTAGGTATTGTTTGATTTCGACGACCCGTAGGCTGCTCAGATTAAATCCTTCGGGTTGGTACGTAGTGGTTTGGTGGATAAAATTATGCAGATTGCTTCCTCCTTTGTAACCGTAGGCTATATCCGTTATTTTATTCCCATCCCGTTCAATAATCTGCTGGAGACGCATTAATTTATCGTAGCGGTAATCTGTGTCTTGGCCGTCTATGTCAATGCTTTCTTTGAGCAGAGAAGTGTTGGCGTAGTAGTCATAAATCCACTGAAAATCTTTATACGTTTTGGTCGCTATTTTTTTATTAATCGGATTCCACGTGTAGGCCTCCGGTTCCCAACCTTTCAATTGGATGCTATTGGGTTTACCGACTGTCATGTCATAGCTCGGAATGTAGCCCAAGGTGTCCCATCCCGCATTCGGCCCCGTGATTAGGGTCGTGCCGTTAGCATCCCAAGTCACTTCGAGGTCTTCAAAAAGGTAAGGATAGATGAGTTGGTTACCCAAGGTGGTTCGCAGGCCACTCGTCGGGTCAAAAAAGCCGTAATGGTTGAACCTCCCGCCCGTTTGCACGAGGCCGCCATTTTCTTTGACTTTTTGTAGCGTACGAATGGGTAGCGCAATGCGGTTTTGGCGCACCAAGGAATCATACACCGCATCGGTGAAATGGTACGGATAGGCCGTTTCGGTAATAAAGGTTTGCCCGTCCGAATTGGTCATTTCTTCTCGGACGGGTAGGTGGCCTCGTCGCTGCTCGTCGTAGCCGTAGCGGGAAATGCTCGTTACGCCGTCCACCGTGCGGGCTACGGAATCCACCAAATAAGCCCCCGTGCGTGGATTGCATACCAGATAGGCGTAGGCGTGGCCGTCTATCGTGGCGGGACAGTTGTAAGGCTTCACTTTTAGAGCCAAGCCCGACAAATAAGTGTAGCTGGCGGGTAGCGCTCGGTTTTCCGTGCAGGCGATTTCCTCCCCCGCTTCGTTGTAGGTCGTTCGGCGGCGGAGTTTACCGTGTTGCGATTTGTACAATTGGGTCGATTGCAAACCCGCCAGAACGCTCGTTTGATAACTGAGCGATAGACCCGCATCCGATACTTCGGCCACTTGAATCTCTTGGCAGGACGGTTCGGGGTCCACAAAAAATTCGTGCACAATTTTACCGTTGTCTTTCAAGCGCTCCACTACCCTAGAATACATCACGTGCCGCCCATCCGCACCGCTCAGTGGGACTTGCGCATCGGCCGTGTAGTAAAAATAGACCGCATTATCCTGTAATTGTATCGAAGAACCGTAATTCGGGATGTAGAATAGCTGCCCACTGGTAAACGAGCCGTCGGCTAATTCGTACTCGAAGGTCTTGATAATATCGTTTGCAGGATTCCCACTCCCGTCGTGGTGACGGATTTCTTGGATGCGTAGGCCACCGACCACTTCGGTATTGACTTCCGTCCCTTGGGTGTAAAGCCGAAAGGTCGCTTTGCCATTATTGGATTTCAGTTTGAACGTAATGGATTGGCCGCTAGTGAAATTACCGATGGCCGTCAAAGGGAGTCCATTTTCCTGTTTAAATTCCAACTGCTCGGTTTGATAATTTAGCGTCAAGCCAAATTCGCCCACCACGAAGCCCATATCGTCCAGTGCTTGCACGGTGGCTGAAGCGTTGTAATCCGTACAGCCGTTGGGCGGACCGAGCGGAGCGGTATTGGCCACCAACTCTATATCAAATTTTGCACTGGGGTCAATCGAAATGGTCTGCGGATGGTTTATTTCCAACGGGCCACAACAAGCAATACCGGGCGTACCGCAAGTGGTCAAATTATTGATTTGATAGACCTTATCGTCGGTTAGGGAAGTGATGCGAGCGGTATTTCCTTCAAAAGTAAAGGCGGTATGTCCGCCCGTAGGATAGGTAATTTTGTTGAGTACTCCGTAGTCCATAAAATTTTCGTCCGAGTCCCGCAGCGCAGAACCGTACGTTTGCAGAACTCCCGTATTGGGATGGAGAAGGGTGGTAGCGGGTACGTTCACTTCCAGCAAATCGTTACCGTGTTGGTTATTGTAAAATCCCCAAGCGTCGGTCGCTTTTGACAGACGATTGACCATATAGGAAACGCCGTTTTGGCTCGGGCCAGCGTACTCAAATACGTGCGCATTTTTGCTTTCCGTGCCGTCGCAGGATATTTCGGCCACTTGCTGCAATTTCAACCGCTTGAACCAAGGGTGGTTGTTATCATTGGTGTGGTTGAGGTAGTCAAAAAAGTAGTCGTAGCTAAAATTGAACCGCTTGCAAAACGTACCCGATTGGCTTTGGATAGCTTCTAGCCGAAAACTCGTCCCAACCAAGTCTTCTCTGGCTACGTAGCCAATAAAATTGACCGTTTTGGTGGGGCTAGCAATTTGAATTAATCGTTGGGTGGTCACATATTGAATAATATGATTATATTTGTACCCAGCGATTAGATTATCGCCGTTCGAACCGGGGCAACTGACGCCCGTGGTTTCGTGCGGACCAGCAGCGTTAACGTAGCGACAACTGGCGGGGGATTTGTAGTTGTAGGTTTCGGGGGTGTAGCTTAACTGGATGGTATTTTTGGCATCAAAAGATTCGATGCGCAGTAGCATCCACGAATTTCGCCAATTGGTCGCGTTATTACCCGCCTGCATTTGTTCGTAGGCGGTTACTTGGGTGTAAGGGTCTTTACCAAAAAAGTAGCGAGTACCGCCAGGCGTAGTAATGGTGAAGGAAGCAAAATCGGCGCTACCCGACAATTCGTAGCCGATTTTCAAGTCGGTTTCTTCGGAAATGACGTAAATCTCTTGGTTACTTCCGAAAAAGAACTTGCCACTTTGCCCCGCAAAGCTAAAGTGAAATATATCGGGTTCCCCGTCCAAATTGGAAGTACCGATGTTACAAATATCGTTGGGGTCCGTACTCACATTTCCACCCGAATTAAAATAGCCATTGACGGATAAATCGGGAATTCCGAGTACCGTTCTAGAAATCATTCCTCCAGAATGTAGCGTAAAGCCCATTCCGACCCAACTCGCCATTTCCGAAACACGGTGGCCAGAGGGATGGTAACTCAAAGAAATGGGTAAACTAATCGACCCATCCTCCACCGTTTCCAACGGAATCGAAATATTAGGCAGGCCAACCGAATAGTTGATGGGCACATCGCCGTACTTGCCCAGCGAGGCCGCATTGGGCGGTTGTAAGACGACATCTTGGACCAAGTTGTTGGTCGGTTGGGCCGACAGGGTGCCCACCATGAATGAGTAGAAAAGGATAGTTAATAAACGAATGGTTCTCATTTTTTTATAAAAGTTTAGAGGTTAGTGATTGTTTTTTATCATTGCTTTTTTGCCATTAAATGTCGTCAATTTAAGAAAAACATCTTGTCTAAAATCTCGGCGTAACGGAAAGTTACACCGAGATAGGGCCAAGATTACCCCGTGACTTCCCGTCACGGGGTAATTTTACAATAGTCAACTTTTACTAAGTT
>JBCCQK010000459.1:0-6877 GCA_039024375.1 Bacteroidota bacterium | reverse complement strand
TACACATCTGACGGCTTCTTTTTCCGATTAGCGTCGTTAAATTTTTTCAACGTAGCTGGGCTATGCTGAAAAAATTTGCCTAGCCAATCAAAAAAATAAACTCGTCATTTTGCGTAGTTTATTTAATTCCTCATCCCTAAACTGCCACCAACGTGTAGCGCTCCACGAACTCTCGCATGTCCGCTACCATATCGGGCGAACCAATCGCAATCGTTGCTTTTTGGTGCAAATCATAGACTGGTAAATCTAAGATACGTTCTAGCTGGCAACTCATCGCTTTACCGCCCGCCTGTTCGACGATAAACGCTAACGGGTTGCATTCATACAGTAAGCGCAGTTTTCCCTTTGGGTATTTTCGCGTATTCGGATAGAGAAAAATCCCGCCTTGAAACAAAATACGGTGAATATCCGACACCATCGACCCGATATAGCGTAGCCGTAGATTTTCGTCACTGCAGTAGTCAATGTAACGACGCATTTCCACGTCAAATTTCAAATAATAGCCTTGATTGACCGAGTAGTAATTACCTCGATTAGGAATTTGAATATTTTGGTGCGACAAACAAAATTCTCCAATCGTTGGGTCTAAAGTAAATCCATTGACCCCATTACCCGTCGAATAGACCAACAGCGTAGAAGTTCCGTAAAGGACGTAGCCAGCAGCCACTAAATCGCTACCTTTTTGTAAGAAATCTCCTTCGTCCACTTCCATTTCTGCATCGGACTTTCGTCGATAGATACCAAAAATAGTTCCTACGGAAACATTGACGTCAATGTTAGAAGAACCGTCCAATGGGTCAAATACCACTACGTATTTCCCCGATTTGCCGCCGACTTTTTCTAGCGGTAAAAAGCTGTCATTCTCTTCGGAAGCAATACCGCAACATTCACCGCTGTTTTGCAAGCAAGAAATGAGCTTTTCGTTGGCGTATAAATCTAATTTCTGTACGATGTCTCCCGACGCATTTTCCGATTGGGCCGTTCCCAGAATATTCAAAAGTCCCGCCTTATTGACTTCTCGATTGATGATTTTGGCCGCTACGCCGATGTCGCGCAGTAGGCCCGTTAGTTCGCCCGTTGCGTAGCGAAAATCCTTTTGGCGGCGGATGATAAACTCGTCTAAAGTGATGATTTGATTCATGATGGATGAGGTTTATAGATGAAAAATTAGTGGCTAGTGACTAATGACTAGCCAACTTACTCTTGAAACTTAGGCCATTTCTAGAGTAGCGTTTTCCTCCATCTTTTCCTCAAACGCCTGCTTCAGCCGATTAGCGGTCTCTGCGTAAGCTTTTGTATCTGCCCAAGTATTTTGGGGGTCTAGTATGCGGTGTGGAACGCCTGTACACAAAACGGGAATGTGTAACCCAAAGAAACTTTCTTCTCGCAGCGGCATATTTGCCATTTTTCCCTGTAATACGGTTTGTACTAGCGCACGAGTATATTTTAGAGCGATTCTATTCCCCACACCATAAGCACCACCAATCCATCCAGTATTGACTAACCAGACGTTGGTGTCGTATTCCTCCATTTTTTCAACCAACATATCCGCATAATACTCGGGAGCGAGTGGTAGAAACGGTGCACCGAAACAAGCAGAGAAGGTCATTTGGGGTTCGTTGATGCCCGTTTCTGTTCCAGCTACTTTGGAGGTATAACCGAGTAAAAAGTATTTTTTAGCCTGCTCTTTTGTCAATTTGGCAATGGGAGGCAGGACACCAAAAGCATCGCAGGTCAGAAAGAAAATATTTTTGGGATGCCCACCCTTCGATTTGGGCATGATATTGTTGATATGATTTATCGGATAAGATACCCGACTATTTTGTGTTATCTCACTATTATCAAAATCGGGAATACGCTTCCCCTTTTTGAAAGTGATGTTTTCTAAAATGGCACCGTGTCGAATGGCCTGGTAAATTTCGGGTTCTTTTTCTTCGGACAAATTGATACACTTGGCGTAGCAGCCACCTTCGAAGTTGAACACTCCTTCGTCCGACCATCCGTGTTCGTCGTCACCAATCAATTGACGGTTAGGGTCCGTAGAAAGCGTCGTTTTCCCCGTACCAGAGAGACCAAAGAAAATGGCCATATCTCCCGTTTCGCCAACATTGGCCGAGCAGTGCATCGGTAACACACCGTGTTGGAGCGGTAGCATATAGTTCAAAACGGAAAAAATACTTTTTTTAATCTCACCCGTGTAGCCGCTTCCGCCGATGAGCACCGTTTTTTTAGTAAAGTTAACGATGGTAAAATTTCCTTGCCGAGTGCCATCCAGTTTAGGGTCAGCTTTAAACATAGGCAAACACAAAATCGTCCAATCGGGCTTAAAATCAATCAATTCATCTTTGGTTGGGTTCTTAAACATGTTATGGGCAAACTGGCAACTCCAAGGAAACTGTGCCATCACTCGAACGTTCAATCGGTAGCGTTCGTCGGCACAAGCGTAAACATCTTGACCGTACAATTCTAAATTTTCCGCATAGGCCAACATTCGCTTGGCCAAGTCATCGAATTGAGCAGTAGAGATGGGCTGGTTAATCTCGTTCCAATCAACGGTATTAGCGGTCATTTCATCTTTTACGATAAACTTATCCTTTGGAGAACGCCCCGTAAACGTACCCGTTCGAATACATAATGCACCTTGGTCGGACAAAACACCTTGTCCAGACCTTAAAGAGTGTTCAATTAACTTTTCAGGTGTATAATTCCAATGGATTTTCTGACACTTGATGTTCTGTTGAACGGCGAAAGAGGTGGTTAGCATAGTCATAAACAGCCATTTTAATAGGTTAGAAGAGGATTGGTTTTCCGTAGATTTACCTCGTAGTAAAAGAACAAAATACCCTAAATACAAATGCAAGTTATAGACATTTTTCTTAAATAGCGAAATTTTCTCTAAATTAATTTATTTCTTTTTTTACACTCAAATTGCTTTCACCGCAGAAAATCGCCCGTAAAGTAGGAAAAAGAGAAATATAACACTAAATTTGGCCTTTATTCCCAATAAAAAAAGGTAGAAGCATCAATAACAATAATTTAATACGCCACTGAACTAGAGTTATATTTTTCTAAAAAAGAAAATTTCTCTTAAAAAATTTGATAAAAGTAGCAGCATGATAGACGATAATCAGATTGTCAAGCTAATTTTTGGCTTTAAGGTTCGATACTTACGGACGCAACAGGGCTTATCTTTCCAACAATTACAGGAGAAAACGGGATTGGCTTTGTCGTATTTGAGCGATATTGAAAAAGGCAAAAAATATCCGAAGCCTAACAAAATAACGCTGTTGGCCGAAGCTTTTGGCGTTGACTACGATTTTATGGTGTCAATGAATGCGTCCAAAAAATTGCAGCCCATTATTGACTTGCTGAACTCCAACTTTTTCAAATTATTCCCGCTGGACGAATTTGGCATTAGTCCCAAAAAACTAGTCGAACTATTTACAAATACGCCCGACCGAGTAAATGCCTTCATCCGAACTATTTTTCAGATTCAGCGAAATTACCAAATCAAACAAGGGGAATTTTACGAAGTAGCCTTGCGCGCCTACCAAGATATGCACAATAACTATTTCGACTTTTTGGAAAAAGCGGTTACGGTCTTCAAAGAGGAGTATGGAACAAGTAGTCTTCCCTACTCTAGCGATTTTTTAGAAGCCCAACTTAACTCCGTTTACGGCATTTCCGTTGACCGAACAACTTTACCCACCAAAAAGACCTTGAAAAATATTCGCTCGCTGTACGTCCCCGGCACAAAGTGCTTGATGATAAATGAGGGCCTAGAGACCGCCCAAGAAAACTTTTTGTTAGCCCGCGAATTGGGCTTTCAACATCTCCAATTCAAAGTAAGACCCTACGAAACAAGAATGGTGCAGACTACTTCTTTTGAAAAACTCCTAAACAACTTTTTTGCTTCTTATTTTGCCGTAGCTTTATTGGTGGACGAAACGGAACTGGTCAAAGATTTTCAGCAAATCATTCAAAAAAATACGTGGCGCCCCGAATTATTTCTCGCCTTGATGGCTAAATATGACGTTACACAAGAAACTTTACTCAAAAGATTGATGAATATCCTACCTCGTCACTTTGGTATTGAAGAACTATTTTTTCAACGCATGACTGGCAGCCCCGATTTGAAGCAATTCAAGTTGAGTCAAGCGCTTCATTTGGGCCAGTTGCACAATCCTTACGGAAATCTACTCAATGAGCATTATTGTCACCGCTGGGTCGCCGTCAAGATTTTAAAAAAACTACGGATGGACCAGACACTAACCCCAGATATTCGACAAATAGTCGATGTGCAGATTTCTAAATATTGGGAAACCAATAACGAGTATCTTTGTATTACACTAGCCAAGCCCGACTTTCACAATCCTAAAGCCAGTGTCAGTGCCACCATCGGCTTCAAACTCAACACCCAACTGCGTGCTATCTGCAACTTCATCAACGACCCCGACCTCAAACAACGCATCGTAAACGCTACCTGCGAACGATGCTCTATGCCTAACTGCGATTCCAGAGTAGCCGCCCCCGTCGTCATCGAAAAAGAACGAGAATTAGCTACCATGAAAGCAGAACTAAAGGCGCTAGGCCGCTAGTTTTTCTTTCCAAAGCGGCGAACATTTTGTATCTTTGCACTTTTTTGTAAAAAAGCGACTTTTTGCCCCATTAGTGAAACTCAAAAATTAGCCTGTGCTAAATGGACACACAAAGCACTGGTTGGCGCTATTTTAAGTTTGAGACTTCGCATTTCAAATTTTAGATTTCACTCAGCAGGGTCGTTGCGTTCATTTTTGATTCTTTAATAAAATCTTATTTTTGGATGAGGACTAAATTGTCACAATTCGACTTTGAGTTACCAGAGAAATTAGTTGCTAAATACCCTTCGGACAATCGAGACGAATCTCGATTAATGGTTGTCGATAGAAAAGCGGGCACCATTGAGCATAAAATTTTTAAAGATGTATTGAATTATTTTGACGAAGACGATGTCATGATTTTCAATAACACTAAAGTTTTCCCCGCCAGACTATTTGGTACCAAAGAAAAAACGGGTGCAAGGATTGAAGTCTTTTTATTACGAGAGTTGAACAAAGAAGCGAGACTTTGGGATGTATTAGTGGACCCCGCTAGAAAGATTCGAGTTGGCAACAAACTCTATTTTTCTGATGGAGAAGGCAATAATATACTAGTCGCAGAAGTAGTAGATAACACTACCTCACGTGGCCGAACCATTCGGTTTTTGTACGAAGGAAGCGACGAAGAATTTCACGGAGAATTAGAAAAATTGGGCACGATGCCCATTCCCAAATACTTAGCCCGCGCTCCCGAACCACTGGACATTGAACGCTACCAAACCATTTACGCTAAGGAAATTGGTGCCGTTGCTGCCCCAACGGCTGGGCTACATTTCAGTAGAGAACTGATGAAGCGTCTAGAAATTAAAGGCGTAGAATTTGCCGAATTGACGCTGCACATTGGTTTAGGTACCTTCCGAAGCATCGACGTAGAAGATTTGTCCAAACACAAAATGGACGCCGAATATTTCAAAATTGACGAAGATACGGTTTCTAAAGTCAACAAAGCCTTGGACCGAAATCGAAGAGTCTGCTCGGTTGGAACGACCTCTATGCGCTCTATTGAGTCCGCCGTTTCCGCTACTGACAATTTGAAACCCGTTGAAGGTTGGACCAACTTGTTTGTCTTTCCACCTTACGAGTTCAGAATCGCCAACGCTATGATTACCAACTTCCACCTACCCAAATCTAGTTTGGTCATTATGACTTGTGCTTTTGGTGGAACGGAATTGATTAAAGAGGCGTACCACGAAGCGGTGAAGGAAGAGTATCGATTTTTTACTTATGGAGATGCGATGTTGATTATTTAAGGACGCAACAACCAATTAATGTGGTCGCCAACCATACTAAATAGCTTGCTCGTATAGTATGGTTGATGAGTGATGAATAACTCGCCAGTACGGGATAGTTTTTGTACTTCGCAAGACTAGTATCTTCAATTTACTACACGTTAATATCCCGTACGGGCAAGCTATTCATTTGGCAAAGACATACAAATATACACAAGATAAAAATGGGCTACTTTTGAGAAGAAAGTAGTCCATTTTTTGTTATGATGCTAAAGAGTTTGTGTGTCTCTGGAGAGTCGTGGTACATTTACTCCGTAATATTTATACATCTTAGGGGTGTCGCCCCCCATTAAATTCCCACACTTTTTACCATAGTGCTGCTCAACTAATCACTAATCACTAATTTACCGCAACCGAAACGCCAACCCCAACTTCGAGTTAAAAGACATAATCCGAAAATTATCTCCATAATCCGCTTGACTGTACGCATTATCGAAAAAGATGTGCCATTTGCGGCCAACGTTGTAATGTAGCGATACGCCCAACTCGTAGCCAATTCCCTTTTCCTCTACAAAAGCAACCTCTCGAATGTTGTAAGCGGCGGAAGTCGTACCTACTTTTGGAGTAATGGTAAAATCTAAACATCTGCCCAAGGGCAGGGAGATAGCAGGGCCAATGAAAAATCCGCCGTAGGTAATTTGCGACGATAGACTAGTGTGTCCCATATTACAATACGCGCCACCAACCGAAGCGGCAATACCCAAGTTTCGATTGAATTTGTACCCGAAGTCGATGAGGTTAAGCGCACCTCCTGAAGTGGCTAGGCCACCGTTGCTGTGCCGAATTTCATTTTTGGCGAAAGTCCCAATAGGTACGGCTGTTCCAAAAGATGCGCCGATGTAGCCGCCAGAACGCTGAGCGTGTGCATTGAAGACTATCAAGAAAAATAAAAGTGAGAGGACGAAGGTGGTAAAATTTTTCATGACAGAATGGTTTTATGCTTTTATTGTT
>JBCCQK010000458.1:0-6889 GCA_039024375.1 Bacteroidota bacterium | reverse complement strand
GTCTCACTGCTCACTTTGATTTGAACAGTAAATCGTTGCGCAACCAAGTCAATCCTCGCCAAAAAGGAAAGATGAATCAGCAGTTTGCCCAAACGGTTCCCTTAAATTTGACAGATGGCAAGGATGGAAAAGGACTCGCCTTGGATGGAGATGCTTGGTTAGACCTCAGTCCCGTCGGCGTTTTCGACCGAACAACTCCTTTCACGGTCGGTGTTTGGGTCAATATCCCGAAGGATTTAAAAAACGGCGTTATTTTTCATAAAGGTAACGCAGCGGCGCTTTTTAACTTTAAAGGCTATCACTTAGCTCTAGAAAATAACCGTCTCGAAATCCTAATGGCGCATAATAAGCCTTATAATGCCATTATCAAATACGCTGACGACCTCCCTAGAAACGAATGGATTCAAGTAACAATGGCGTACGACGGGTCAAGTCAAGCGGCGGGCCTAAAAGTGTACCTGAACGGGTTGGAAATGGCGACTACCATCGACCAAGACTATTTATATAAAGACATTGTTTTTTATAGCGACAAAGAACCAGGTTTACAAGTAGGTGCACGTTGGCGTGGTATCGGCCTTAAAGGAGCCGTTGTAGATGATGTAACCGTTTTTAATCGGAATTTAACTGCACCCGAGGTACTGCAATTAGTGAACAAAGACGCCGCCCAAGCGCTTTTTCAAAAACCATCGACGCAGTTGAGTGCTGTGGAGAAAGCGGGATTGAAAGATTGGTTCTTACAAAACAAACAGCGCAGCTATCCCCTATTGAATCGGCAACTGCAAAAAGAGCGGCAACGGTTGAACACCACTACTAAGGACGTTCCCGAAATTATGGTGATGCAAGAAATGAAGGAACCTCGGCCCTCCTTCATTTTGGAAAGAGGTGCCTACGACGCCCACGGCGAACGAGTATATCCTAATACCCCTAAAAGTGTTCTGCCAATGCCCGAGGCCCTTCCTAAAAATCGCCTCGGTTTAGCTCAGTGGCTAATGAATGAGGAAAATCCCTTGACGGCTAGAGTTGCGACCAATCGAATTTGGCAACAGTTCTTTGGTCAAGGCTTAGTCAAAACGACCGACGATTTTGGCTTTCAAGGTGAACTACCGAGTCACCCCGAATTATTAGATTGGCTGGCCGTCGATTTTCGGGAAAGCGGTTGGGATGTCAAGGCGCTGGTTAAAAAAATAGTATTGTCGGCGACTTATCAGCAATCGTCCAAAGCGACCGCCGAAATTATTGAAGCAGATAAAGCTAATACGTGGCTAGCCCGTGGCCCTTCCGCCCGATTAACGGCCGAAATGATACGAGATAATGCCTTAGCGGCGAGCAATTTATTGGTAAAGAGGATTGGTGGTCCGAGCGTCAAGCCTTACCAACCTGCTGGTCTTTGGAAAGTCAACGGTGGTGAATACACCCCCGACGAAGGCGACAAACTCTATCGTCGTAGTCTATACACCTTCTGGAAACGGTCGGTTCCAAACCCAACTCAAGCCACTTTTGACGCACCTGACCGCAGTAATTGCACCGTCAAGCGGCAAAAAACGAGCACGCCCCTACAAGCACTCATCATGCTGAACGACCCAACGTTTACGGAAGCAGCTAAAGTGCTAGGGAAGCAAATTTCCACCATCGAAAATCCTGCGGTGGGCGTCGAAATGGCCTTTAAAAAACTGACGGGCAGAACACCCAATGACGGTGAATTAGAAGTCTTGCTGTCTTTGCAAAACGCCGAATATCAAAAATTTAAAACACAACCCCAAAAGGCTAAAGGTTGGCTCAAACAGGGTGCTTATCAACTAACCGAACGCATCGAACCCGCCCGAATTGCGGCGAATACCGTGGTGGCCAGTACGATTATTAATGCGGATGCGACGGTAGTGAAAAGGTAGGCTGAGAGGCTGAAAGGTGAAGAGGTAGAGAGGCTGAAAGGTGAAGAGGTAGAGAGGTTAAAAGGTGGAGAAGCTAAGAGGTAGAAGGGTTTAGAGGACTCATTAGTTTTTTAACACTATTGGAACACCTAACCAGAATCCCTATCGGGATTCAACACGAATAGCACCGTATGAAATGCGGTGCAAATTCAATTTAAAAATTAATCAGATTTTTACATCTGAGTAAAGAAAAATATAAGAAAATGAACAATAGTAATCACCTTTATAATCTCCAGCAAAAAATAGACCGCCGCAACTTTTTGACCAAGACCTCCATGGGATTGGGAGCAATGGCGTTGAGTAGCCTATTTGGCAGTAGTGCTCTATTAGCTAATTCCAATGCTACGCCGCCCTTACTGAACGGTATGGATGGATTGCTCGGATTACCGCACTTCCAACCCAAAGCCAAGCGCATCGTCTATTTATTTATGAGTGGTGGGCCTTCGCAAATTGACATTTATGACCATAAACCCGCTTTGAAAAAGTGGCACGGAAAAGACCTGCCCGATTCGGTGCGGCAGGGACAGCGACTTACGGGGATGAGTGCGGGGCAGTCGGCAATTCCCGTTGCCGCTTCGCCTTTTGAGTTTCAACAATACGGTCAATCGGGTGCTTGGGTAAGTGAATTAATGCCCTACACGGCTAAAGTGGTGGATGAATTGTGTTTTATCAAAACCATGCAAACCGAAGCGATTAACCACGACCCGGCCATCACGTTTTTCCAATCGGGACACCAAATTGCGGGCCGACCGTCGATTGGCGCTTGGCTAAGCTACGGATTGGGTTCCTTGAATGAAAACTTACCTTCTTTTATCGTTTTAGTCTCTAAAAATGCGGGTGGACAGCCGTTGTACGCCCGACTGTGGGGCAATGGCTTTTTGGAGTCTCGACACCAGGGGGTACAATTTCGTTCGGGAAAAGACCCCGTTTTGTTTTTAAACAATCCAGAGGGCTACGATGCGACGGACCGAGCGCAAATGTTAGCTTCTTTGAAAAAATTAAACCAATTCCAGAAAGACGCCTACAACGATTCGGAAGTAGATAACCGCATTGCGCAGTACGAAATGGCCTTCCGAATGCAGGCTTCTGTACCAGAAGTGACCGATATGTCCGATGAACCCGATTCCGTCTTTGAACTCTACGGCAAAGACAGTCGGAATCCTGGAACGTACGCTGCTAACTGTCTAATGGCTAGAAGACTACTAGAGAAAGACGTACGATTTGTACAATTATACCATCAAGGTTGGGACCAACACAGCCACATAGAAGGTGGGCTGCGCAATCAATGCAGAAATACGGACCAAGCAACGGCGGCTTTAATTACCGATTTAAAACAACGCGGCCTGTTGGAAGATACGCTCGTTATTTGGGGCGGTGAGTTCGGCCGAACGACGTATTCACAAGGAAAACTATCGAGCAATAGCTACGGTCGAGACCACCATCCACGCTGTTTTACCACTTGGATGGCGGGCGCTGGCGTTAAATCTGGTTTTTCGTATGGACAAACCGATGATTTTAGCTATAATGTAATCAGTAATCCCGTACCCGTCCACGATTTCCAAGCAACGCTGATGCATCTGATGGGGGTTGACCACGAACGGTTAACTTTTAAACATCAAGGGCGGCGCTATCGGCTGACGGATGTACATGGACACGTGGTCAAGCCAATTTTGGCTTAGTTGTTATTTGTTATTCGTTATTTGTTATTCGTTATTTGTTTGGACGTTGACTACGCCGTTTAGACAAAAATGAATAACAAACAATTAGTAACTCAATCTTCAAATACTTCGGCTAACTGGATAGTAAAACCTGTAACTGTTTCTGAGGAAACAGTATCATTTTTAGTATATTTTCCCTTGCTAAACAATTGGCCATTTTGGTTGATATACACCTCAATTGTTTCCTCGTCGGGGTCAATCACCCATTATTCTAAAACATTTTGCGCTTCGTATAAGTCCTTCTTCTCGCCAAAATCTTTAGTTTTTGTTCCGTTCGATAAAATCTCTACAATAAAGTCGGGCGCACCATAAACATATTTTTTGACAATTTGACTTCTCTCCTTAGAAACAAACAAAATATCGGGTTGGTAAATATTGTTATCATCAAAGTGAACGTCGAACGGAGCCGTTCGGACAATACCTAGCTTATTTTTTTTAACGTGAAAATTTAAGTAAGAAGATAAATTAATGGATACTTTTTGGTGGTTATCAAACGGAGAAGACCTATATTGTAATTTTCCATTGATAAGTTCATAAGGCGCATTTTCGGGCAGCGCTAGGTAGTCTTTTTTGGTAAAATCCGTTCGGTTTTTATCAATAACGGTAACAAAAATTTCTTCTTCTTTTTCGAAGATAATCTGATTACCTAGTACCATATAGCTCCTGCCACCTAACAATTTTTTAAAATCAGCTTGGTAAATAGAAGTGTATAAGTTTAAAAGAGGAAATGCCATATTTAACTAATTTTCATCAAATTTAACGAATTTTATCAGTTTAGGAAAGCTGCTTATTCAGAATAAGGCATTTATCAATTTTCAAAATCACCTACCCATGTCGCTTCCTTCAAGAAAAGCGTTTATCTTTTGCGTTTTGCCATTACTATTTGTCTTCAATAATTGTCAATCAACGGAATCAACTACTGAACAGCGCCCTCCTAACATCCTACTAATTCTCACCGACGACCAAGGTTGGGGCGACCTCAGCATCAATGGTAACACCAATTTACAAACGCCCAACATTGACCGATTGACCAAAAATGGGGCGACCCTCGACCGCTTTTTTGTGAGCCCCGTCTGTTCGCCGACTCGTGCCGAAATATTGACGGGACGGTACGCTTTGCGCAGTGGCGTTTACTCAACTTCACAAGGGGGCGAACGAATTGATTTGGACGAAACGACGATGGCCGATTACTTCAAAGCGGCGGGTTACCAAACGGGAGCATTTGGCAAATGGCACAGCGGAATGCAATATCCGTATCACCCTAATGGGCGAGGTTTCGACGAATTTTACGGCTACTGTTCGGGACATTGGGGTAATTATATCGACCCTATGTTGGAACACAACGGTCAATTGGTACAAGGCGAGGGGTTTTTACCCGACGATTTGACCAATAAAACCATGGAATTTATTGAAAAAAACCGCGACCAACCGTTTTTTGCGTATTTGCCCTTTAATACGCCTCACAATCCAATGCAAATGCCCGACGAATGGTGGAAGCCTTTTGAAGAGAAGGAATTGACCATGCTAGGTGACGGTCGGCAAGCAGAGATAGTTGGACATACCAAAGCGGCACTCGCTTTTTGTGAGAATATTGATTGGAACGTCGGCAGAATTATAAAAAAATTACAAGACCTAAATTTGGAAGAAAACACCATCATCATTTATCTGTCCGACAATGGACCGAACGGAGCTCGCTGGAACGGAAATATGAAAGGAAAAAAGGGCTCGACGGACGAAGGTGGCGTTCGTTCGCCCACTTTCATCCAATGGAAAAATACCATTCCTGCAGGCATTTCGATTCAGCCCATCGCTTCAAGTTTGGATTTGTTACCAACCTTAGCAGAAATGACGGGTATTGACTTTCAACCCGCCAAACCACTAGATGGAAAAAGCCTGAAACCTTTGTTACTGCAAGAGCAAGTACTTTGGCCCGACCGATTGATTTATAACCAATGGAAAGATAAGTTGAGCGTCCGCAATCAACGACTTCGACTGGGGGCGACGGGACAACTATTTGATATGGAAAATGACCCCGCACAACGCAAGGATGTGTCCGCCAATTTTCCAGCCATTTATGAAAAATTGCAAACGGCCAAAGACGATTGGCTCAATACCGTTGCCGTAGAACTACCCGAAATAGACCCAAGAACCTTTCCCATTGGCCATCCCGACGTCAAAACCACCCAAATTCCTGCTCGTGACGGCATCCCTAGCGGTTCGATTCAACGCTCTAACCGTTGGCCCAATTGTTCCTACTTCACCAATTGGGCTAATGAAAACGATAGTATCACTTGGGACATTGACGTGGTAGAAACGGGCAATTTTGAAGTCGTACTTTATTACACTTGTGCAGCTAAAAATATTGGTGGAGTATTCGAATTAGCTTTTGGCAACAGCCGTATTCAAGACACCATATCCGTTGCCCACGACCCACCGTTACGAGGCATGGAAACCGACCGTTTTCCCCGTGATGTCTCTTTTGTGAAAGATTTCAAACCACTAAATATTGGGACAATAGGTTTAAAGAAAGGAGCGGGGCAATTGACTTTACGAGCCTTAGCCATTCCCAATGAGAAGTTAATGGATTTTCGGTTGATGTTGCTAAATAGAGTCAATTGATTTGATTTAGGAAGGCCAAGGGCTATTTTTAAAAATATCGTTATTTTTGTTTAGCATCATACATTTTTCGTAACTACTTAGCACTCTTTTTACCATAAAGCTCATACAGCTCATAGAGTTCACAAATTTTTTTTCGAGCGGTAGCATTGACTATTTCGAGCAGTAGCATTGACTGTTTTGGCGTTTCCAGCATAGGGTGGTAAGTAGTTACCATTTTTCATTACAAAGCATCCAATGAGTACTACCACGATTGCGGCTAAAGAACAGACCATTCCAAAGGCCTTAATTTACGAAATGGACAATGGTCAACCTATTTATTACCGAGGCTACAAGCAAGTGCTTAAAAAGATAAGAACTGTAGAAGAAGTTACTTGCAAAACTGCTTTATAGTCTTTATTGATAACTTTAATTTTTAGTAGTGTACGACTAGAATAGGGTAGCCTTAAAATTACCTCGTAACGGGAAGTTACGGGGTAATAAGTGCAACTATCACGGGGTAACTTCCCTGTCTTTCGACAGCAAGTTGTGTTTTCAAAATAGTCATAAAGTTGTGTTTTAGTTCTTTGACATCGTTGCAAATTCTAATATTTCTTGTTCCTGTGGTACTTCAAGGGTAGAAGTTTT
>JBCCQK010000457.1:0-6891 GCA_039024375.1 Bacteroidota bacterium | reverse complement strand
TGTACTTCAATCTCTTCTTGGAGGTAGTTGTTTTCCGCTTCCAGCTTTTCTTTTAACTCTTTTATCTCTAACAAAGCTCCTCGCAACGCCGCTTCTTTTCGCTTCCGTTCACTGATGTCTCGCACCATCGAACAGGCATATTCCATATCTTCGAATTGAATGTAGTGCGCACTGACTTCTACTTGAATCTTTCGCCCCGCTGCGTTTTGATGAGTCGTTTCAAAAACAATTTGCTGCTCTTTTTTCAACTGCTGCCACATTGTTTGGAAATTATCTTTCTCATCTTCCAAATACAATGTTCGAATATTCAATTTTAAAAAATCAGCGTACTCGTAGCCGTAACGAGTACAGGCTACTTCGTTTGCGTTTTTGATAAAGCCATAAGGGCAGAGCCAAAAAATGGCATCCCCCGCTTTTTGTATCGTAAAATCGGACAAGCGAGCTAAGCGGTCCGCATCTTTTCGTTCCGTAATGTCCCGTACGATAGCACAACTATAGGTTTTGCCGTCTAGTGACACAAAAATATCCGTAATATCTACGGGAAAAATCGTTCCGTCCTTGCGACGATGACTGCTTTCGAACGTCGAAGCATCTTCCTGTTTAGCTTTCCAATGGGCATCCCAAATAGCAGGACTCATATTGGGATTTACGTCAAAAATTTTCATCGTCAGGAACTCCGCTCTTGTGTAGCCCCATTTTTGACAAGCTACTTCATTTACCTCAAAGAAACGCCCCTTTTCATCGAACCAAAAAACGGCTTCGGGTAAATCTTGGAGCGCATTAAAGGAAAGGGAAGCAAGTTCGGAAGTAGATAGATTCATATTTTTATTAATGATGAATGATGAACGATGAACGATGAACGATGAATTTTTTACTGATGTGATGATGATACGAAATTTTGAAAGTAACCTATCAATGCTGCACTCGAAAAGAGTTCCATGCACTTTGTGGACTCCATTTCTTTGTGGTAAAAAAATGTGTGCGAAGTAGAGATAATTTTCTTCACTTAAAAGTAGGTCATTTTTCGTAAAATTACGATATATCGTAATAAATTTTCGTAAAAATATTTCTGTGATACTTTTGTGAGGTATTTATCTTGCTGACTATCATATATTTAGGTGCAAATTCAACATTTTTCATTGAATTGGCACAAGGCTTGAATTTCACTAAGCAAATCTGTCATTATGAAAAATATAAATAAGGTGAATAACCTACAAGAATTACTCGATACTCTAAGAACACAGGAAACGCCCATGTTCGTAAGTCTTTGCGCTAGATGTGGCAACGAAAACTTTTTGATGGACCAAGTACTCCACAATATGCAAGAAAAATATGGCGAAAACTTGGGCTACCAAAAAGTACCCGACACCGCTTCTAGGATTATCAAAAACGAATTGATGATTTCGAAAAATCCCGTTTTACTGCTTATCAACAGAGGCGAGATTAAAGCCGTGTTTGGTGGCATCGTTGCTCAGTACAAATTAGAGCAAGCTTTGGCTGCCTTATCCGAAACTACCGCATTAAATGACAACTATTAATCATCTCTTTTCTCTAATATGGTTGCCAACCACAATGGATGATGGCTGATGAGTGATAAATGATGGTTTTTGTACTTCGCAAGACGAATATATTCAATTTACTACGCACTAATATCATTCATCACTTATCATTCATTTGGCGAAGACATTATTTCTCAACTTGGAATAGTTTTAAAATTAAAAATACTATACCTTTAAATATCTATATCATGAAAAATTTAATGAATCTATTGGTCGCTACTTTTTTTATTCTTAGCAACTTGAGTGCCCAAGATATCAATCAACAATTCTTCGACGACACTGACGCTTTTTTGAAAGCGCAGGTAACTAATGGTTTAGTTAACTATACAACTGTTAAAGGCAATGAGCAGTTAGCTTCCCTTATTAAGCAAGTAGAAACGGCCAATTTGGGCAACGTATCAAGTGCTACCCGCAAAGCTTTTTACATCAATGCCTACAACTTACACGTCATTAACGCCGCCGTTGAGGCCTACCCCATCCAATCGGTGCAAGATATTGCTGGATTTTTTGACCGAAAGAAAGTCAAAGTAGCTGGAGAATCTTTCACGCTAACTTCTTTCGAGAAAGAACGCTTATTGAAGCCTTATCAAGATGCTCGATTACACTTTGTTTTAGTCTGTGGTGCGTTGGGTTGTCCGCCCATCACCGATTTTGCCTACACGCCCGACAATTTGGATGCCCAATTAGACCAACAAACTAAACTAGCCTTAGACAATCCGACTTTTTTAAAAATAGAGGGCAATAGTTTGAGCTTGTCGCAAATTTTCAACTGGTACACGGACGATTTTGGCGGTAATAAAAAAGGCATCATTGATTTTATCAATCAGTATCGAACTTACACCGTCCCAACCACAGCAAAAATAAGCTACTACCCCTACGATTGGACTTTAAATGATGCGTCGAAAGGGTCAGCAGCCACTACGATTGATAACACGGCTAATGGAAATAATACGGCTCGCTACATCGTTTCTTCCACAATTCCCAAGGGTTCATTTGAGTTCAAAATCTTTAATAACCTTTACACCCAAAAAACGGGCAATTCGGGCAATTTGACCGACCGAGCTACTTTCTTTACGACTACTTTAAGCGCCTTGTACGGCTTGAACAATCGGTTGAATGTCGGTATCAACACTAGATACCGAAGGGTCAGTAACGAAAAATTACCTTCCTCGGCTTTAGACGTATTCGGTAGCCCTTCTTTGGAAGGAAATGCGCGCCAAGGACTTACGGCTTTTGGTCCGCAAATTCGTTACGCCCCCGTGGAAAAATGGACGAACTTCTCCATCCAAAGTTCCTTTGTCTTTCCTATCGGTGAAGACTTAGCGGGCAGCGCTACTCAGCCTTACATTGACTGGAACGGCGCTACTTGGCATACACAATTTTTCAACGATTTTCCCATCGGTAGCAATTTCTCTTTGTTCACGGAAGTGGATGTTTTATTAGAAGACATCGGTTCGGCCGCTAACGGTCACTTAAATCGGTTGTCCACACCCGCAATTTTGATTTTTAGTTATAATCCGAACCGCAAAACAACGCTTTATACCATTGGTGGATTTTCCCCTTTCTGGCAAAGCAGTTTTGATTACTTTTTACAGGGCGGCGTCGGTGCCAAGTATCAGTTCACCCCCAATTTGGAACTAGAATTACTTGTAACCGATTTTACCAACAAGTTTTTACTGGACACTGGCGGACAAGCGTCAACATTCAACGTCGGTTTTAGATTTAATCTGTAGGAAAAGGTTAAATTTGTGGTTTATGAAGGGAATAGAGGTTTATAGGGTTTATCAGGAAAAGGCATTAACCTCTTGACCTTTCAACCTCTTCGCTTATCAACCTTTACACCTCTCCACCTCACGTCAACTTGCATATATGCTACGCTTCTTTTGGATAGTTATGGTCGTTGGAATAGGAACTACCGTTATGGCTCAGTCAAAGCGAACATTAACTATTGACCAAATCCAATTCGAAGGAATAGAAAAGACGGAGTCTAGCTATTTACTACATTTTTTGGAAGCCCTTCCGAGGCAACCGACAAAAGAAACTGAGATTCAAACCGATTTACAAAGACTCAATAATCTATCGGCTATTGGCAACGTCACCTATCGACTCGACACGACCAACGCCAAGACTCGATTGATTTACGAAGTACAAGAAGTTAAGACCTTTTTGCCCATTATCAACTTCGGTGGCATCGAAGGAAATCTGTGGTTTCAAGTGGGATTTACGGATATTCATTGGCAAGGAAAAGGACAGACTTTAAGCGCCTACTACCAGAATAACGACCGACGACATACGGGACAGATTTTTTACAAAATTCCTTGGTATCGGGGCAAACCCTGGGGTTTTTCGGCCAGTTTGACCAAGTGGTCTTCCCGCGAACCCGTCTTTTTTTCCGAGGGAACGGTCAACTACGATTACGATAATAACAGCGCCGCCCTATCGGTTATTCGACATTTCGGTTACCGCAGAAGTCTCGAATTGGGGGGTACTTATTTTATTGAAACCTATACGAAAAGTAACTTACAGTTTTTAGATAATCCGCCTGGGCCAACTAGTTTTAGACAACCGAAGTATTTGTCCAAACTAGAATACAACGAAGATTTCTTGGACTACCACTCTTTTTATTTGAAAGGCTACAGTTGGCGTTTTCGAATGCAGAATGTGTTTAATACCTCCTATAAAGATTGGTTCAATAGTTTTCAGTTTCAAGGTCGCCAGTTCACTCGATTGGGCGACCGAGGCAACCTAGCGATGCGCCTTCGAATGGCCATTTCGACCAATAACGAAACCCCTTTTGCGCCGTTTGTGGTGGACAGTCAAGTGAACATTCGAGGCGTAGGCAATCGCATCGACCGTGGGACGGGTCAGTTTGTTTATAATTTAGAATATCGGCACACCCTTTTTGAAGAAAATCGTTGGGGTGGGCAGGTGATAGCTTTCTCTGATTTAGGGACTTGGCGCAACCCAGGCGGCACCTTCGACGACTTGCTTGACAGAGACAACTTTCGCCATTTCATTGGCGGTGGTGTTCGACTAATTTACAAGAGAATTTACGGCGCGGTGCTCCGCATCGACTACGGTTTTGATGTTTACAATAAAAATCAGAATGGGATTATCATCGGTTTGGGGCAGTATTTCTAGTCTTGTCCAAAACATTTATCATCTATCACTCATCATTCATAGAAAAGTGACTACATCCATACTCGAAAATAAGTACCTATGGCGCTTTTTGTTGGTGTCCATACTCTCCTGCTTTTGGGGAAACCTAACGATTGCCCAAAAAATAAAAGGCATGAGCATCAGCGGCCCAAAGACACCCAGTTTCAAAGTCACCATGTTTGAGGCAATCAAAACATCTGGTTCCAACTGGGTGGCCCTCATTCCCGAAGCAACGATTGACCGCACTACCCTACTCTTGAAGTCCGATGCGGATAATGATTGGTGGAGTGAAACCGTAGCGGCCAACATAGAAGGTATCCGCTTAGCAAAAGCGGCGGGATTCAAGGTTTTCTTAAAACCACACGTCGTGTTGAGTGAGCGATTGGACAAAAAACGGTCGTATCGAGCCGTACAAGTTGCTAATAAAAAGCGACTAAAAGATAAAACGGGAAAGGCAACTTGGCGGGGAGACTTAGCTCCCAAAAACGAGACCGATTGGCAAACTTTCGAAGCCAGCTACGAAGCGTATATTTTGCGGTTAGCCGAAATCGCCGAAGAACTGAATGTAGAGTTATTTTCTGTAGGGACGGAACTCAAACAAAGTGCTTGGCGACGCCCCGCTTTTTGGCAGCAATTGATTCGAAAAGTACGGGCGATTTATTCGGGACAATTGGTCTATGCTGCCAATTGGGACGAATACCAAAAGATTACTTTTTGGAAGGAACTGGATTATATTGGTGTCGATACCTACTTCCCCGTCAATCGGATGGCGACCCCTAACATTAAAAAGACGGTAAAAAATTGGCGGCCCATTCAGCGGCAAATGCGAAAATTTAGCAAACAGCACAATCGGCAAGTCTTACTCACCGAATTTGGCTACCGCAGCGTTTCTCACGCTGGTAAGCGCCCGTGGACGCACGATAAGGGCTATGCCGTTATTAACAACCAAGCCCAGCATAATTTGTACGAGGCTTTTTTCCAAACTTTTTGGGGGAAGAAGTGGATAGCGGGCGGTTTTGCTTGGAAGTGGTTCGTGCTACCTAAACCCACTAGGAACTCTACTTTTTCGATGCAGCAGAAGCCAGCGATGGAAGTATTGCAGGCTTGGTATGCTTTGAATGATTGAGTAATCAGTCAGACAAGATTAACGATATGTTTTTTTGACAGGATTGCAGGATTAACAGGATTCAATAAGTTGATAATCAAAAGCCTGTACATCCTGTCTGGAAATATAAATTAATTCTGCTCACAGCCGAATGAAGGTGAAGTTATCGTAGCTTAGGCAATCCTGCCTGACAAACTTCCTCTGATTTTCTGCTCAAGCAAGAATGCCTAAGGTACGTTTCACTTAATTAGGGGTCTAGTACCAAAATCAATCCTGCCGCACATAATATATTCTTAAAGAAGGCACTAATTTTAGTGAATAATATTTAAAATCAACTCTAAGCGCAAAGACAGAATTAAAATAGCTTTTTAGACAAGACTAGCCCGCTAAAGACAAAGAGGAATTTAGCACCGCCATGTCCTTAGGCAACAAAGCGAGAAAGCAAATCAAAGGCTATCCCATTGACTTTTATTTGGAAAAACTCAGTAGAGTTCGTCAAAATTCGCTAAAAGAACTGGCCAAACGAGACGATGAATGGCTATTGGCGATTGACAAAGATTGGGGGTGGTCCGAACCGACCAATAATTATTGCAAATGGTTTCACGTAGTGGAACACGAGAGCAATCATAATGGGCAGATTAAGTATATTAAGAGTCGGGTTTCGGTGTAGGATTATGGGGACGAATTAACACTATTTTTTACCATAAAGTCCATACAGCTCATAAAGTCCACAAAGTTTTTTTCGAGTAGTAGCATTGACTATTTTGTCCTTTTTAGGGGTTTCTAAAGTGAAGTGGTAAATAATTACTACTAATTAACAATTGAGCTACTTAACCCAAGTTGCGGGCTATACTCATACCTCCTAAGCAGGCGATACTTTGCCAGTCTATTGACACCCCACATCCTTTTAGAGATGAAAAGGTGCAGCGCACCGATAACATTTGTATCGAAAGTTGGTCAAAACGCTCCGAAGGTGCAGCGCACCGTCCACATTAAACCTTATTTTTAACAAATGTGGACGGTGCACTGCACCTTTGAGACCCACTTTCAGCAGCAGGTGATACAAAT